>JAUIID010000247.1 GCA_030431615.1 Alphaproteobacteria bacterium | reverse complement strand
TCGCCGACCTTCGACGCCTGGAGGAAGGCGGCGAAGCAGATGAAGAGGATGATGTAGGTGGAGGAGACGGCGGTGGTCGGGCCGAGGATGCCGTTGTCGGTGTAGAGATAGGTGAAGAAGCGGTCGGGGGAGTAGCCGCTGTGGGCGAGGAAGCCCGGCAGCCAGGGGCCGACGAAGGCGTAGAGGATGAAGACGATGGAGATGACGACGAGCGCCAGCCCGGCGAGCCGCCTTGTGCATTCGAGGATCAGCGCCACGCCGGCCAGCGTCACCCAGAAGTCGGGCCGGGTCGGCATGACGCCGGCGCGGAACTGCAGGCCCTGGAGATTGAAGAGGAGGTAGAGGGCGACCGCCACGGCGGCGACGGCCATGGTCCAGTCGGCCGGATCGATGCGGCTCGTGTCGGCCGGCGTCAGCCAGGCGAGGAGCATGGCGAGGCCGGTGCCGATGAGCAGCGCCGGGGCGGCTGCGGTGTAGACCCAGGGCGGCGGGTTGGGCAGGCCGGCGAAGTCGCGGAGCGCAAAGGGCGCCACCATGGCGACGAGGGCAAAGCCGACCAGCACGGCGGCGACGAGGCGGAGCGGGCGAAGAAGCTGCGGCGGCAGGCCGCCGCCCGGGCGCTCCAGCCGGGGCACGGCGTGCGTCGCGACGAGGAAGCCGATGCCGAGGCCGCCGGCGACGTGCAGCGTGCGAAAGGCCCAGGTCTCGAGCGGGAAGACATTGAGCACCAGAAGGTGCCAGGCGGTGTAGGCGACGCAGTACCAGAAGACGAAGTGATAGCTGAAGCCGGTGAGGCTTCGCTGATTGCCGGATGCCGGCTCGTTGTCGACGTCGCGGGCGATGATCACACCGCCATCCGTGCCATTCGTCATGGGCCGCCTCCCCGACGGGCCTGCTTGCACCGGGCCTTCTTATAGCAGAAGGGCGGGGCTTGCGCCCCGCCCTCGATCAGTCAGTCCTGGTATTCCGCCGGGATCAGGCGCTCCGGCAGGGTCTCGGCGGCGGCCTGGTGGATCTGCATCATCCGGTCGTTGTTATCGAGCACGACCTTCATGACCTCGTAGACGAAGCTCTGCGGCATGTCCTTGTGGGCGATGCCGAAGTTCCACATGGCAACCGAGTTCTGCGGCTCGTGCTGGCTGGTGTAGGTGTCGGCCGGAATCTCGTAGGCGCTGACCGGGAACATCTCGACCAGCTTGGCCTGCTCTTCCGGCGTGAAGGCGAAGATGTTGACCGGGTTCTGCGCCTCGAGCTCGCTGAAGGCGGCGATCGGCAGGCCAGCGCAGAAGGCGAAGGCGTCGATCAGCCCGTCCTTGACCTGACCGGCGAGGTCGGAGGCGCCGCCGAACTGGTCGTTGGTCTCGACCCCGAGCGCGTCGAAATACTGCGGGAAGTAGGTGCCGCAGGTGCCGCCACGCGGGCCGTTGCCGACGGTCTTGCCGTCGAGGTCGGCGACCGACTGGATGCCGCTGGATTCCAGCGCGATGATCTGGAAGGGCGTCTGGTACATCGGGAAGGTGGCGCGCACGTCGCGCATCTGCTCGCCCGGAGCGATCGGGCTCTGCCCGTCCCAGGCCTCGCGCGCCGGGCCCATGGTGGTCATCGCCATCTGCACGTCGTTGGTCTCGGTCAGGGCGAAGTTCTGGACCGGGCCGCCGGTGACCTCGGAGCTCGCCGGGACGCCCAGCATCTCCTGGATCAGCCCGGCCCAGCCGGCGCCGTAGATGAAATAGGTGCCGCCCTGCGAAGCCGTGCCGACCTTGATCGACGAGGGCCAGTCGCTCTTGTCCTGGGCGGAGCCGGTGGCGGGCGCCAGCGCCAGAACGCCCGCGAGGGCCGTCATGCCGAGGCCTGTGAAACAACTTCTCATCATCTGTGCTCTCCCTGACTGATTGCCGAGTCGCGACTCGTCGAAACCCGATGGGCTGTGAAATAGCGGACGCCGGGCGCGTGGCAAGCGGGCAACATGTCGCCGCCACACGGTGATGCATTCAGGGCGTATCACCGAGCAGTCCGCCGAGGAAGGCGACGATCTCGGGTGCCGCCCAGTCGGCATAGCCGGCGTGGCGGAAGATCTCGTTGCCCTGGCCGTCGATGACGATGGTCACCGGCAGGCCCGGGATCGCCAGCGGCTGGGCCGTTGCCATTTTCGGATCGCGCCAGATGGTGAGATCATTGACGTCGACATCGGCCATGAAGGCCCGGAGCGCTTCGGGACCGGCCCGGTCCATGGCGAGGGTCCGGACCACCAGCGGGCGCCCTTCGAACGCGTCCTGGAGAGCGGCGAGCGTCGGCATTTCGCGCTTGCAGGGCGCGCACCAGGTGGCCCAGAAGTTGAGGACGACGACCTCGCCGGTGGCGACCGCGGCAGCGAGATCGAAGTCCTGGCCCGCCATATCCTGAATCTCGACCGAGGGTACCGGCAGGGGTTCGCTCACCTCGAGCTGCAAGGCGAGGGCCGGTGCAGCGAGGGCCGGTGCGGCGACGGCCGCCAGCAGGGCCAGGAGGAGGACGGGCGCGGTCAGAGGTCGTGGCATGGGCGGTGGCCTCGCGAGGACAGTCGAGCGGTAACGGGATCCGGACGGACGATGACGAAGGAGACGAAAGCGGCGCGCGACCTCTGGGGCGGACATTTCGCGTCCGGCCCGGCGCCGCTGATGGAAAAGATTAATGCCTCGATCGGCTTCGACAAGCGGCTCTGGCCGCAGGACGTGCGGGGCTCCAAGGCGCATGCCCGGATGCTGGCGGCCCGGGGGATCATCTCGGCCGCCGATCGGGACGCCATCCTCGAGGGGCTGGCGGCACTCGAGGCGGAGCTCGCGGCCGGCAGCTTCGTCTTCGATGCGCAGCTCGAGGACATCCACCTCAACATCGAGGCGCGGCTGACCGAGCGGATCGGCGAGCCTGGCCGCCGGCTGCACACCGGCCGCTCGCGCAACGACCAGGTGGCGACCGACTTCAAGCTCTTCGTCCGGGACGCCATGGACCGTGCCGTGGTGCTGCTGAAGGGCCTGGTGGCCGTGCTGGCCGACCGGGCCGAGGCCGAGGCCGCGACCGTGATGCCGGGCTTCACCCATCTGCAGGCAGCCCAGCCCGTGACCTTCGGCCATCATCTCCTGGCCTACGGCGAGATGTTCATGCGCGATGTCTCGCGCTTCGCCGATGCCCGCCTCCGGCTGAACGAGTGCCCGCTCGGGGCGGCGGCGCTGGCCGGCACGAGCTTTCCGATCGACCGGGCGGAGACGGCGGCAGCGCTCGGCTTCGCGCGGCCCGCGGCGAATTCCATCGACGCGGTCTCGGATCGCGACTTTGCCCTCGACTACCTGGCTTCGGCGGCGATTGCCGCCGTCCACCTCTCGCGCCTCGCCGAGGAGCTGGTGCTCTGGTCGACGCCGCAGTTCGGCTTCGTGAGGATGGCCGAGGCCTTCACCTCCGGCAGCTCGATCATGCCGCAGAAGCGCAACCCGGACGCTGCCGAGCTGGTGCGCGGCAAGAGCGGCCGCATCATCGGCCACCTGCAGGCGCTGCTGGTGACGCTGAAGGGGCTGCCGCTCGCCTATTCGAAGGACATGCAGGAGGACAAGGAAGGCGTGTTCGACGCGGTCGACACGCTCGAGCTCTGCCTCGAGGCCTCGGCCGCGATGCTCGCCACGCTGACGGTGGACCCGGCGCGGATGCGGGCCGCGGCCGGCATCGGCTACACCACCGCCACCGACCTCGCCGACTGGCTGGTCCGGGTCAAGGGTGCGGCCTTCCGCGATGCGCATGGCAGTGCTGCCCGGGCGGTGAAGGCGGCCGAGGAGCGGGCCTGCGGGCTGCACGAGCTCGATGCCGAGACGCTGCGCGCCATCGACCCCAGGCTCGAGCCGGCAGCCCTGCTCGACGTCGATGCCTCGGTGGCGAGCCGCACGAGCCTGGGCGGCACGGCGCCTGACCGGGTGCGCGAGGCGGCCCTGGCCCTGCGCGCACGGCTCGGGGAGCTCGAGCAATGAGGCGGCGGACGCTGCTCGGGCTCGTGGCACTTGGTGGGCTCGCCGCCTGCGGGCGACGCGGGCCGCTCCGCCTGCCGGATGCCCCGCCGCTGGAGCCGCCGCCGATGAACAACTCGATCCGGAGCGTTCCCGAGCCGGAGCCGGAGGCGGAGTCGACAGGCGAAGGGACCGCCGAGTGAAGGCCTTCATGTATCATGGGGGCGGGCTGGCCTGCGAAGGCGTGCCGCTCGAGGAGATCGCCCGGGAGGTCGGCACGCCGGCCTATGTCTATTCGGCCGGCGCCATGCGCGCCCGGCTTCGGGAGTTCCACGAGGCGTTCGCCGACCGGCCGGCGCTCTTCTGCTATGCGGTCAAGGCCAATCACAATCTCGCAGTGATCCGCAACCTCGCCCGGGTCGGGGCCGGCGCCGACACGGTCTCGGGCGGCGAGATCGAGCGGGCGCTGGCGGCGGGCGTGCCGCCGGAGCGCATCGTCTTCGCCGGGGTGGCGAAGACCGATGACGAGATCCGCTTCGCCCTGTCCACGGGCGTGCTCCAGCTCAATGTCGAATCGGTGCCGGAGCTCATGCGCATCGATGCCGTCGCCCGGGAGCTGCAGCTGCGGGCGCCGGTGGCGTTCCGCATCAACCCGGATGTCGACGCCGGCACGCTGAGCAAGATCTCGACGGGCCGCAAGGGCGACAAGTTCGGCGTGCCGTTCGACGAGGCGGCCGATCTCTACGCGCTGGCTGCCGGCCTCGAGGGCATCAACCCGGTCGGGCTGCACCTGCATATCGGCTCGCAGATCACCCGGCTCGACCCCTTCGCCGCCGCCTACCGGCGCGGCATCGAGCTCTTGCGGACGATCCGGGCCGCCGGCATCCCGCTCCGCCGCCTCGATCTCGGCGGCGGCTTCGGCGTGCGCTACAAGAACGAGGAGCCGGTGCCGGCCTCCGCCTTCGCGGCCCTGGTCCAGGGCCTCACGGCCGGGCTCGACGTCGAGCTGGTGTTCGAGCCGGGCCGGGCGCTGGTCGCCGAGGCCGGGGCGCTGGTCGCGTCGGTGATCTATCGCAAGGAGAGCGGCGGGCGGCGTTTCCTGATCCTCGACGCAGGCATGAACGTGCTGATCCGCCCGGCACTCTACGATGCCTGGCACGACGTCCTGCCGCTGGCCGAGCCACGGCCGGAAGCGCATCTCGAGCCCATGGATGTGGTCGGCCCGATCTGCGAGAGCAGCGACATCTTCGGCCGCGACCGCTATTTGCCGCTGCTCGATGCCGGCGACCGGGTCGCTTTTCTTTCGGCCGGCGCCTATGGTTCGGTCATGGCCTCGGACTATAATTCACGGGTGAGCGCTGCCGAGGTGCTGGTCGATGGCGACCGGTGGGCCGTGGTCAAGCCGGGCCTGGCACCCAGCCGGCAGTTCGCCGACGAGACGATTCCGGACTGGCTGGCGGCCGGGCCGGAGGGAGATTGAGGTTGGCCCGGAGCGCCGGGCCAGAGCCGAGAGGTGAGGGCATGGCCGAGGGCACCCTGCCGATGTCGAGCCGGAGCTTCAGCCGGAAGCTCGGCCTCGCGCGCCTCGCGGTCACCTTCGAGCGCCTCTATCCGGCGCTCTTCCCGACCCTCCTCGTGCTCGCCGCGTTTCTCGCCCTCAGCCTCTTCGATGGCTGGCGCATCGTGCCGGTCTGGCTGCACCTCCTGGGCCTTTTGGCCTTCGCCCTGGCCCTGGTCTGGAGCGTCTACCGGGTGCGGGACCGGTTCCAGCTCGCCTCGCGCGATGCCGGCCTTGCTCGGCTGGAACGGGACAGCGCTGCCCGCCACCAGCCCTTGCGGGCACTGGAGGACCGGCTCGCCGACGACTGGCAGGATGTGACAGGCCAGGCGCTCTGGCGGCGGCATCGCGAGCGCGTGCTGGCGGCTCTCGGGCGCGTGCGCCTCGCCCCGCCGCGCTCGGCCCTGCCGGTCCGCGACCCCTGGGCGGTTCGCGCCCTCGTGCTGCTGCTGCTGGTCGTCGCCGTGGTCGACGCGCGGACCGATGCCGGCAAGCGGCTGATGCGCGCCTTCGTGCCGGGCACGGCCGGCGCGGTGGCCCTGCCAATCGAGGTGAGCCTCTGGGTGACGCCGCCGCATTATACCGGCCGGCCGCCCTTGACGATCGAGCAGACGCGCCGGCTCGAGGGCCTCGACGTGCCGATCGGCAGCGAGGCGGTGCTCCAGCTCCACAACCTGCCGCAAGGCGAGGGCGGGCGGCCCGAGGTCGTCTTCAACGGCGAGGTGCTGGGCCTCGAGGCGCTCGGTGAGTGGAGCGGTGAGGTCAGGCTCGACCTCGTGGAGGCCGGCCAGCTCGAGGTGCGCCAGACCGATGGCGAGCCGCTCGCCGGCTGGCAGGTCGTGGTGCTCCTCGACCACCCGCCGAAGATCGCCTTCACCGAGCCGCCCCGGGCGACGCATCGCAGCGTCCTCGAGCTCGCCTACGCGGCCAGCGACGACTACGGCATCGGCCGGGTGGCGCTCGAGTTCGCGCTGGTCGAGCGGCCGGAGGAGAAGGACCGTGCCGTGCTGGCGGAGCCAGCGCGCGCACCGACCGAGGTGGAGAGCACGACCTATCTCGACCTCACCGCGCATCCGCTCGCCGGGCTCGAGGTGGCGCTGAACCTCGTCGCCGAGGACGGGCTCGGCCAGGTTGGGACCAGCGAGACGGTGGTGATGGTGCTGCCGGAGCGGGCCTTCCAGCACCCGCTGGCGCGGGCGGTGATCGCCGAGCGGCGGCGGCTGGTGCGCGAGCCGAACGCGCGACGGGCGGTGACCGCGGCGCTCGGCGAGCTCGCCGAGAGCCGGCTCGCCGAGGAGGCCGGCACGGCGGTCCAGCTCGGCCTCTCGGTGGCGCAGGCGCGGCTGCGCGGCGCGTGCGGGGCGGAGGAGCGGCGGTCGGTCGTCGACCTCCTCTGGGAGTTGGCGCTGATGATCGAGGATGGCGGCCTCTCGGTCGCCGAGCGGTCCTTGCGCGAGATCCAGGAGGCGCTGCAGCGGGCAC
>JAUIID010000019.1 GCA_030431615.1 Alphaproteobacteria bacterium | reverse complement strand
CTAGCTGTCAATCAAGCGATCAGAACACATCCGCCTTTGCCGGCCACGTCGCATGGTGCAACGGCAAAAAGACGACTGAACGGGTTCTCGGTGACGGCAGCCATCGCCTAGCCGCGTGACCGCCGCTTGTCCAGCAGCCGGGGCCGGCCCGTTCCGCCATGGTGGCGGCGATGCATTCGACCGAGAGGTTGGCTGCGCGCGATGTGGTGTCGGCGCGCGAGCATCGCCATGCGGCGCAATCGCCCCAGGGTCGCGGGTCAGGCCGGCAGGCAGGCCGGGCCGAGCGGGGCGAAGCTCTTGTAGGTCAGGACGAACTCCTGATGCCCGAGCGCCTCCGACTTGGTCGGCTCGCCGCCGGCCACCCGCTCGACGAGGTCGACGATCTCGCGGCCCACCTCGTCCAGCGTGCCGCGGCCTTCGAGGATCCGCCCGGCATCGACGTCCATGTCGTCGGTCAGCCGCCGAAAGGTCTCGGGATTGGCGCAGACCTTGACCACCGGCGAGATGGCGGAGCCGACGACCGAGCCGCGGCCGGTCGAGAAGAGCGAGAGATGGGCACCGGAGGCGATCATCTCGGTGATCTCGGCATTGTCGTTGATGTTCGGGAAGCCCCAGCGCACCGGGCCGTCGCCGATCATGTCGAGGAGATAGAGCCCGGGTGCCTTCGGCTTCACGCCCGGCTTGAGCATGCCGACGATCGGTCGCGTTCCGCTCTTGGTGTAGGCGCCGATCGACTTCTCCTCGATCGTGCTGAGCCCGCCCGTGATGTTGCCGCCGCCGAAGCTCGACTGGTCCAGCATGCCGTAGACCCGGCGGCTCTTGTCCATGGCCTCGAGGATCGCCCGGCCCAGCTCAGGTGTCGCCGCACGGCCCGCCATGTGCGCCTCGCAGCCGAAGAGCTCGCCCAGCTCCTCGAACATCACCCTGGCCCCGGCATCCACCAGGATGTCGGCCGCCTTGCCGATGGCCGGGTTGGCGGTGAGCCCGCTGGTACCGTCCGAGCCGCCGCAGATCGTGCCGACGATCAGCTCGTCGAGGCCCATGGGCACCCTGGGTGCCCGGTCGAGCGCCGCGACCTGGTCTCTGACCCAGGCCCGCCCCGCCTCCACCGTGCTGCGCGTGCCGCCGGCCTTCTGGATCACCAGCAGCTCCACCGGCCGGCCGCTCGCCTCGATCCGCTTCATCAGCTTCTGGCGATTGAACTGCTCGCAGCCCAGCGAGACCAGCAGCACCGCCCCCACGTTCGGATGGGTGGTCAGCGCCTCCATCATCTCCTCGGCATAGCCGTTCGGGTAGCAGCCGGCGAAGCCGATCAGATGCACGCCGTCCCCTTCGAACGGCACGGTCACGGCGCGCGCCACGTGGTGCGCGCACTCGACGAGATAGGCCACCACCACGACGTTGCGGATGCCCTTGCCGCCATCGGCGCGGGCGAAAGCCTGGATGGATGAGCTGGTCATGATGCGGCCTCGAAGAAGTCTTCGCGATTGACGATGTAGTCGCTCTTCAGGTTGTGCACGTGCACATGGGCGCCGGCAGCGACCGGTTCGGTCGTGCTGCCGATGGCGACGCCGTACTTGGTCACGGTGGAGCCCATGGGCAGTGCCACGAGGGCGATCTTGTGGGCGAACGGTATGGCGTCGCCTACCGTCACCCGCCGTCCCTCCAGCTCCAGCGACTCGCCCGGCACCAGCGTCCGTAGCGCCACCGCCACATTGTCGTCCGGCGCAAGATGCAGCAAGGCCCGCTCGTTCATGAATTTTTTGCTCCCCAATTCCTGCCGGCGCCAATATTGGCACGGACGTCGCACGAAGACACCTGCCCGCTACTCCAGCCCCGCCTTGCGCAGACCCTCGAGCAGATGCCGGCCCTGCTCCGGATCAGCGAAGCTGGCGGCAACGAAACGCACGTCGAAGAACGGACTGACCCGTCGAAGTGCGGCAAGTGCCCGCGCCGCCGCCGCCTCGTCGCCGAGCTGGGCAGAGGCTGCTGCCCGCAGTGCCAGCGGCATCGGATCCTCGTAGGTCGGCTGGTCGTAGCGCTCGAAGAGGGCAATGACGTCCTGATACCGGCTCAGAAAGTAGTAGGCCAGGCCGAGATCGGCGAGCCACGCCGTCTGTGGATGCGGATCGAGGCGCAGCGCCAGCTCGAGTGCCGTCACCGCCTCCTCGGGCCGCCCGGCCGTCGTCAGGATGGCGCCGCGCAGCGCATGGCCCGTCGCATTGTTGGGGTTGAGCTCGATCGCCCGGTTGATCTCCCGCTCGGCCGCTTCGATGTTGCGATGAAACCGCAGCACCTCGGCACGAAGCGCATGCGCCGCGGCATTGCGCTCGTCGAGCTCGATGGCACGGGCTGCCAGCTCATCGGCTGCGGCCAGGGCGCGACCCGGCCATTCACTCCAGCCCCAATTGATATCATTCATGTGGGTCCAGGCCATGCCGACCAATGCATCGCCGTAGCGGGGATCGAGGGCCAGCGCCCGCTCGAACAGTGCCCGCGCTTCGAGATTGGCGCCACGCTCGACCCGGTACAGCTTCTCGCGGCCACGCAGGACGAGATCATAGGCACCGAGCGCTGCGGTCGGCTTCCCGAAGGCGCGTTCCTGCTCGAGCTGTGTCACATTGACGGCGAGGGCGGCGACGACCTGCTGTGTGATTCGGTTCTGCAGCTCGAAGATGTCCTCGACCGGCTCGTCATAGCGCTCCGACCAGAGCAGGACGCCGCGCGTCGCATCGGTGAGTTGCACCGTGAGCCGCAGCCGATCGCCCTCGCGTCTGACGGTGCCGCCCACAACATAGCGCACGTCCAGTTCCTGGCTCAGCTGCCGGGGGGTGATGGCCCGGTCCTTGTAGGGTGCGACGGCATTCCAGGAGAGGACCAAAAGACTCGAGAAACGGCCGAGATCGGCGATCACGTCCTCGGTCACGCCATCGCTGAAATGGGCCTGGTCCGGGTCGCCGCTGCGATCCACGAACGGCAGCACCGCGATGGTCGGTCGGCCCGCCTGGACCAGGGAAGGCGGCGGCGGGTCCTGCCGGCTCCAGGGCATGATCTCCGGCATCCAAAGCCAGACTGCCGCGAGGGCGAGCGCGCCGACCGCGACGAGCGCCAGGAGCAGCATCGCCGCACGCCGGATCGGTCGCCGCCGAGGCACCAGGCTTCGGCCTGGCGTCGCATCAATGGCGTAGACCCGGATCGGCTCCTCGATGTTCTTGACCCGATGCAGGCCCAGATCGTGAAACGCGAGATCCAGCCGGTTTCCGACCTGATCGCGCGCGGTGCCCGAGACGGCGATGCCGCCCGCTGCAGCCAGCGACTGCACGCGCGCCGCCACATTGACGCCATCGCCGAAGATGTCGTCGCCGTCGACGATCACATCGCCGACATTGATCCCGATCCTGAGCGGCAGCCGATGCTCGGCCGGCTCGGCTGCAGCCTGCACCTCGAGTTCAGCCTGCATCTCGACAGCGGCCTGCAACGCCTCGACAACGCTCGAGAATTCGGCCAGAACCGCATCCCCGGCGGTGCCGACGACCCGCCCTTCGTGCCGGGCGACGCAATCCTCGACGATGGCTCTCTGCTGCATCAGCCGGGCATGCGTGCCGGCCTCGTCGGCTCCCATGCTGCGGCTGTAGCCGGCCACGTCGGCATGCAGGATGGCGGCGAGCCTCCGCTTCGGCGCCGGCCCGCTGCCGGGCTGCGATCCGGGCTCAGGCACGGCCGTTCGTCCGGTAGCGGGCCCTGCCAGTCACAGAGCCTTGATTTGCCATGCAGCACCTCCTCTGCGACTCTAACACCTTTTATGCGTCATGCATGATGGAGAGGGTGATGCAAGGTTGCAGACGAGCGATGCTCGGTAGTGCCATGCTGGCACTGGCTGCTGCCTTTGCGGTTCCGGCGGCCGCCGCCGAGGCGATCAACACGACCGATGGCAATATCGCGATTCAGGGCTACGACACGGTCGCCTATTTCACCCAGTCGGCCCCCGTGAAGGGCAACTCCTTGTTCGAGGCGACCTGGCAGGGTGCACGCTGGCTGTTCGCCAGCGACCAGCACCGGGCACTCTTTGTTGCCGATCCGGGTCGCTATGCCCCGCGCTATGGCGGCTTCTGCGCTGGTGCCATGTCGGTGGGCTGGCGCGCACCCATCGACCCCGAAGCCTGGGTGATCGTCGAGGACCGCCTCTATCTCGCCTACAGCAAGAACTTCGTTGACGAGATCGCTGCCGATGCCGACGGCGGGGCCGCCAGGATCGCCAGGGCAGATGCCAACTGGGAGCGCCTCGGCAAGGTCGAGTGAGCGTCGGACGAGGCCGACGCCCTCAGGCCGTCTCCGGTTCCGGCACCAGCTGCGTTCGGGCGATACGCCGGGCGATCTTGAAGATGCCGTCCAGGATCTCGAGCAGCTCGACCTCGCGCACATAGCCTCGCACCACGGTCTCGGCGCCGCCGGGAATGCGGCCGAAGCGCTCGCGGCTGATCTGGCTCGCCATGTCGCTCACCCCGTGCTTCATCGAACGCACGGTCGAGGCGAGCTCCCTGTCGCCGCTCGTCACCGCCGCCACTGCGTCTCGCAGGGCCCGCAGGACCTCCGCGTGGTAGCCGGCGATCCGGCTCGCGGCGTCGCCGGCGATCACCACCCGCTCGTCGAGCCGCTTTCGCGCCGAGGTCGTCATGTCGGTCGCGATGCGGTCGGCGAGATGCTCGAGGTCGTTGGTCATGGCGACCAGATGCATCAGCACCGGCGCCTGGTCGGGCGTGAGGGGCGTTGCCGAGATGCGGCCGAGATAGGCGATCAGCTCGCGGTGCAGCCGGTCGACCGGCTTGTCCATCGCCTCGATCACATGCAGCGTCTGGCGCGAGCTCGAGAGCGCCGCCGGCAGGGCCCGTTCGAGCATGAAGGCCACATATGCGCCCATCCGGCCGATCTCGCGTCGGGCGGCATCGAGGGCCATGGCCGGCGTCCCGAGCAGATTGTCGTCGAGGAATTTCGGCATGAGCGGCTCGTCGGCGCCGAGCGGTCGGTCGGGCACCAGCCATTCGACCAGCCGGGCGATCTGCGTGGTGAAGCCGATGAAGAGCAGTGTGTTGACGACGTTGAAGATGGTGTGCGCGTTCGCCACCTGCCGCGGCGCCTCGGCCGCCGCCCTGGCCGAGCCGGTCAGGTTCGCGGCCGTCGGGGAGACGGCGCGCACGATCTCGGCGAGCTCGGGGATGAAGCCGATCCAGATGGCGACGCCGGCAACGTTGAAGAGCACATGCACGAGAGCGGCGCGAACCGCCTCGCGCGGCTTGCCGATCGCCGCGAGCCCGGCGGTGGCGCAGGTGCCGACATTAGCGCCGAGGGCCACCGCGATCGCCGTCTCGAGCGACATGACACCCTGGCCCGCCAGCACGATCACGACACCGGTGGTTGCCGCCGATGAATGGACGAGGGCGGTGAAGGTCATTCCAGCCAGGGCTGCGGCCAGGGGATGCGAGAGCGTCTTGATGAAGTCGATGAACGGCGGATAGGCGCGCAACGGCGCCATCGCCTCGCTCATCACGGCGATGCCGTAGAAGACGAGGCCGGCGCCGAGCAGCATCCGGCCAAACTCCCGCGTGCGTTCGCCCTTGGGCACGAAGGCGACCAGAAACCCGACGGTCAGGATCGGCAAGGCGAAGCGGCTCACGTTGAAGGCCAGGATCTGGGCCGTGACGGTGCTGCCGATATTCGCACCCATGATGACGGCCACGCTCTGCGCCATCGACATGAGGCCGGCGGAGATGAAGCCGACCAGGATCACCGTGGTCACCGTCGACGAGTTGACGATGCCGGTGACCAGGGCGCCGACCCCGGCGCCGAGAAAGCGGTTGCGGGTCACCCGGCCGAGTAGGTCCTTGAGATGGTCGCCGGCGGCACGCCGGAGCGACACGGTCAGGAGGTCCATGCCGTAGAGAAAGAGCGCCATGCCGCCGAAGAGCCCGGTCCAGAGGGCGAAATGGTCGAGCTCGACCGTCACGTCGGCTCACCATCGGCCTGGTCGTCATTGGCTGCCGCGGCGGCTGCCCGCTTGACCACGACGACCGGCATGGGTGCCGTCTGCACCACCCGCTCGGCCACCGAGCCGAGCAGGATATGCGGCAGCCCTGTCCGCCCGCGGCTGCCGACCACGACGAGCACCGCGTCCACCTCGTTCGCGACCTCGACGATGCGACCGGCCGGCAGGCCCGGCACGAGCCGCGCCTCGAGCGTCTTCAGCCGTCCCTGGTCCGGGTATTCCTGGCGGAGCCGGTCGAGGAACTCGGCCAGCATCTGCTCCGCCACGTCGGCCAGCGGGCGCAGCCAGCCGTCGTCGGGCCGCTGGTAGAAGCCGGGGCTCGCGGCCGGATCATGGATGACGTGCAGGAGCAGCAGGCCGGTCCCGGCCAGCTCTGCCTGGGCGCAGCTCCAGAGCAGCGCCGCCTCGGCGTCGGGCGAGAAGTCGACGGCGCAGAGAATCGTGCCGTTCACTGCAGCATCGCTCCCCGCAGCATGAAGAAGATCATCGCACCCACGATCGCGGTCGCCGGCACGGTGATCAGCCACGCGGCGGCGATCCGCAACAGCAACGAGCGCTTGACCAGCTCGATCCGGTTGATGTTGCGCAGGCCCTTGCGTTCCTTCTTGTGGAGGGTGGCGCCCCCCGACTGGCCCTTCATCTGGCTCAGCATCAGCCGGCGCTCGCTCACCGTGGCGGCATCGAAGCGGGCGAGAAAGGCCTCGACCGCCGCCGCGTCCTCGTCGGCGTGGTGCTCCCTGATCTCCTCGATCATGCGTGCATAGCTGACCTTGAGGTACTCGCGCAGGAAGCCGACACCGAAGACCCCGCCGACCGCGATATGCGTCGAGCTGACCGGCAGGCCGAGCTGCGAGGCGACGATGACGGTGATCGCCGCCGAGAGCGCCACGCAGAAGGCGCGGGCCCGGTCGAGCTCGGTGATCTCCGAGCCGACCGTGCGGATCAGCTTCGGCCCGAAGAGGGCGAGGCCGAGCGCGATGCCGACGGCACCCACCAGCATTACCCACAAGGGAATATGCGCCGTGGTCACGACGCCGTTCGAGATGACGGCGTCGTTGATGGCGGCCAGCGGACCCACGGCATTCGCCACATCGTTGGCGCCATGCGCGAAGCTCAGAAGGGCCGCGGCGAAGATCAGGGGTACGGTGAAGAGCTCGTTGACCCCGTCCTTGGTGTTCGGGATCCGCGGCGCCGAGCCTGCCACATGCCGGCGCATGACCACCCAGGCCAGGCCAGCGACCAGCAGGCCGATGATCGCGGCCGTGGGGAAGCTCACGCTCCAGAGCTGCTTCAGCCCCTTGAGCAGGATGTAGGTGGTGAACGACCAGGCCATCAGCGCGATGAGGAGCGGCACCGTCCGCCGGGCGGCAGCCATGAGGTCGGCCTGGTAGGTGATGCGGTGCTTGATGACGTAGAGGAAGGCGGCGGCGATGGCGCCGCCGAGCAAGGGCGAGATCACCCAGGACGCGGCGATCCGGCCGACCTCGGGCCAGTCGGCGATGCCCCAGCCGCCGGCGGCGATGCCGGCACCCAGCACGCCGCCGACGATGGCGTGCGTCGTCGAGACCGGTGCCCCGAGCGCGGTCGCCAGGTTGAGCCAGAGGGCAGCCGCCAGTAGGGCCCCGGTCATCAGCCAGATGAACGTGTTGGCATCCGGAATGAGCGTCGGATCGATGATGCCGCTCTTGATGGTGCCGACGACATCGCCGCCGGCAATCAGGGCCCCGCCAGCCTCGAAGCAGGCGGCGATGATGATGGCGCCAGTCAGCGTGATGGCATGCGAGCCGACCGCCGGGCCCACATTGTTGGCGACGTCGTTCGCCCCGATATTGAGCGCCATGTAGCCGCCGATCATCGCCGCCGCGACAAGGAGCAGGCCGTGCGGTCCTGTGGCGCCGCGCGAGACGGCGAAGATCATGATGACGATGACGAACAGCACCGCGGTGCCGAAGCGGAAGAGCTCGGCGCGGTTGACCAGCAGCGCGTCCTCGAGCTTGCGGATGTTCGGAACGCCAGCCGCCATGATTCCGCCTCCGATCGGTGCTGCACGACGTGCCGCCGCGGCCGTCGCGTCACAGAACTGTCACGGGACTGCAACACGTTCCGTGGCACGCCGGCTTGAGAGAGATCAAGTTGATGGCGATTTGGCGCGGGCGTGGCTCGTGGACCCGCACCCTTGCGGACCGGGCTCGAATCGGCTGGAACTCACCGAGCAGCAGAGGGCGGGCAACGATGAGCGACGACGGCGGCAAGCGGGGGCTGGCCAATGGCCTCACCAATTACGGCGATCCGGCGTTCAGCGCCTATCTCCGTCGCTCGTTCGCGAGCTCGATGGGCTACTCGCGCGAGCTCCTGGGCAAGCCGGTGGTCGGCATCGCCCACTCGGCCAGCGGCTTCAACAACTGCCATCGCCTGGTGCCCGAGCTGATCGAGGCGGTGAAGCGCGGCGTGCTCGCCGCCGGCGCCCTGCCGCTCGACTTCCCGACCATCTCGCTCGGCGAGGGCTTCCTCACCCCCACCAGCCTCAAGTTCCGCAACCTCATGTCGATGGACGTGGAGGAGATGATCCGCGCCCAGCCGATGGACGCGGTGGTGCTCATCGGCGGCTGCGACAAGACCGTGCCGGCCCAAATCATGGGCGCCATCTCCGCCGGCCGCCCCGCCATCCAGCTCGTCACGGGGCCCATGGCGACCGCCATGCATCGCGGCGAGCGCCTCGGTGCCTGCACCGACTGCCGCCGCTTCTGGGCCCGCTTCCGCGCCGGCGAGATCGACGGCGACGAGATCGACCGGGTCGAGCGTCGGCTCGCCTCCACCGCCGGCACCTGTGCCGTGATGGGCACGGCCAGCACCATGGCGTCGCTGGTCGAGGCCATGGGCCTCATGCTGCCCATGGGTGCCTCGATCCCGGCCGTCGACGCCGATCGCCTGCGGCTCGCCGAGGCGACCGGTGCCGCAGCCGTCGCCCTGATCGAAAAGGGCCGGCCCATGGCCGAGCTGGTCTCCCGGGAGAGCCTCGAGAACGCGCTCCGCGTGCTGCTCGCCATCGGCGGGTCGACCAACGCCGTGCTGCACATGGCGGCGATCGCCGGCCGCGCCGGGCTCGAATTCGATCTGCGCCGGTTCAACGAGCTGAGCGAGACCACGCCGGTCATCGTCGACCTGAAGCCGACGGGTGCCCACTACATGCAGGACCTGCACGCCGCCGGCGGCCTCCCGGCCGTGATGCGCGAGCTCGGCGACCTCCTGCACCTGGACGTACCCACCGTCACCGGCGAGACCCTGGGCGAGCGCCTGGCCATGGCCGATGCCTGGGTCGATCGCGCCGTCATCCGCCCGATCGACGATCCCATCCACGCGAAGGGCGGGCTCGTCGCCCTCTTCGGCTCGCTCGCTCCCAAGGGCGCCGTGCTCAAGCGCTCGGCCGCCGACCCCCGGCTCTTCGAGCACGAGGGCAGGGCCGTCGTCTTCGACGGGCTCGAGGATCTCTCGGCCCGCATCGACGATCCGGACCTGGATGTGACCCCGGACGATCTCCTCGTCCTCAAGAACGCCGGGCCGACCAGCCCGGCCGCCATGCCCGAGGCCGGCTACCTGCCGATCCCGAAGAAGCTCGCCCGGGCCGGCGTGAAGGACATGCTCCGCCTCTCCGATGCCCGGATGAGCGGCACCGCCTATGGCACCATCATCCTGCACATCGCCCCCGACGCCGCCGCCGGCGGGCCTCTGGCGCTGGTGGAGACAGGCGACCGCATCCGCCTCTCGGTCGAGCGGCGCGAGCTGGATCTGCTGGTCGAGCCCACCGAGCTGGAGAAACGCCGGCAGGCGCTGCCGCCGCCGCCACCGCTGCCGGCGCGTGGCCACGACCGGCTCTACCAGGAACAGATCCTGCAGGCCGACGAGGGCTGCGACTTCCGTTTCCTGAAGGGCAGCTAGACCCGCCGCAGCGCCGGCATCACCTCGTTCGCGAGCAGCGCCATCGAGCGTCGCCACAAGGCCTCGTCGTCCCATTCGTGGAACGTCGCGAGCAAAGTGCCGAAGCCGCCGGTCGCCTCCACCACTGCAGCGAGCTTCTCGGTCACGGTCCGGGCGCTGCCGGCGATCACCATGGCATCGAGGCAGTGCTCGACCGTGCAGGCGTCGTCGCTCATCTCCGGATCGTCCTTGAAGATACGGACGAGGCCGGCGCGGCCGAGTTGCGTGCGCAGATAGTGGAAATACCGATAGGGACTGCTCGCCGGGTTCAGGAGATAGTCCTCCGCCTCGGCATCGCTTTCGGTGACGAGGATACTCCGCGCAACCCGCCAGCTTGCCCGGTCCGGCCGCCGGCCGGCGCGCGCCGCCCCCTCGGCATAGGCCTCCCAGTGCGTCCGCGTGTGCCCGGTCGGGTTGAAGTTGGCGCTGATGCAGGACCAGCCGCGCTCGCCGGCGAGGCGGGCCGTGCCCGAGCGCGGGCTCATCGCCGAGACGGCGATCGGCGGGAAGGGCTCCTGGAAGGGTGTCGGGATCGGGCCGATGCCGAGATCGTCCTGGACAGTCTCGGCCAGCTCGATGTTCCAGAACCGGCCGTTCAGCCGATAGGGCGGCTTCGACGCCCAGATCGCATGCACCATCTCGATGCATTCGACCATCATGGCACCCCGGTCCTGGTCGGTCGTCCCGAAGAGCTCGAAATCGGAGGCGAGCCCGCCCGGCCCGATGCCCATGACGAAGCGCCCGCGCGACATGTGGTCGAAGAGCGCCACGTCGGCCGCAACCTTGGCCGGATGATGATGCGGCAGGTTGAGCACGCCCGTGCCGAAGACGATGTCCCTGGTCTGCGGCAGGGCGACCGACATGAACTGCAGCGGATCCGAGATCGGCTCGACCCTGGCCGAGTAGTGCTCGCCGACGAAGACCTCGTCATAGCCGAGCCGGTCGGCATGCAGCACCGCCTGAAGGTCCTGCTCGTACATATCGGTGTAGGACAGGTGCATGCCGTGCAGCGGCATCATGAACAGACCCAGACGCATCTCGCCTCCCCTCGGGCTTGCGGGCATGGCGGCCCGCTTCTTCGGGCAACCATACAACCGGGTCTCGGCATCCCGGAACTCCCTCTTGCCCGACCGGTTCATTCCTCGTGGCGGGGATAAGACGGGGCGCCGGCACATCCTTCATGGCGCAATTGAGGAGAAAAAGATGGGTATCGAGGTCGGAGGCCTGATTGGCCTTCTCGTGCTGATCGCCGATGTGTGGGCGATCGTGAACGTGTTCTCAAGCAACGCTTCCGTCGGTGCCAAGGTGCTGTGGAGCGTGCTGATCTTGCTGCTGCCGGTGATCGGCCTGCTGATCTGGCTCCTGGCCGGGCCGCGCGCGGCCGGCTGACCGCCAGCGACCGCAGCCAGCCCGAAACCGGGAAACGGCCGTTCGCGCGCTGCCCGGCGCGACGCATTGACCCTGCGATGACGAATGGCGCCGTTGCCGCAATGTGCGGCGTTGGCTTCGTTGCAACGCAGCATAGTTCAGGAGTCGATGCAACGGGTGGTGTCGCGGCATGCGGCAGTGCCGGATGAGCTTCGGGCAGGGCCATGTTGGACAGCTTTTCGGCAATCGATCTGGCGCGCTTCCAGTTCGCCTTCACCATCTCCGCCCATATCATCTTTCCCGCCTTCACGATCGGTCTGGCCAGCTTTCTGGCGGTATTGAACGGACTCTGGCTCTGGCGGCGCGACGAGGCCTATCGGCGCCTGTTCGACTACTGGAAGACGATCTTTGCCGTAGTCTTCGGCATGGGCGTCGTTTCCGGCATCGTGATGTCCTACCAGTTCGGGACCAACTGGTCCGTGTTCTCGGACAGGACCGGCCCGGTCCTCGGCCCGTTGATGGGCTACGAGGTGCTGTCGGCCTTCTTCCTCGAGGCCGGCTTCCTCGGCATCATGCTCTTCGGCCGTGAACGGGTCGGCGACCGGCTGCACATGGCCGCCACGGTCATCGTCGCGCTCGGAACGCTCATGTCGGCCTTCTGGATCCTGAGCGTGAACAGCTGGATGCAGACTCCGCAAGGCTACTCGATCAACGATGTCGGCCAGTTCGTGCCCGAGGACTGGTGGCTGATCATCTTCAACCCGTCCTTCCCCTACCGCCTCGTGCACATGGTGCTGGCGGCCTACCTGACCACCGCCTTCGTGGTCGGTGGGGTCGGTGCCTGGCACCTGCTGCGCAATCGCGACAACCGCGGTGCCGCGATCATGTTCTCGATGGCGATGTGGATGGCCCTGATCGTCACGCCGATCCAGATCCTGGCGGGCGACCTGCACGGCCTCAACACGTTAGCCCACCAGCCAGCCAAGATCGCGGCCATGGAAGGCCACTTCGAGAGCTTCCCCGAGGGTCGCGCCCCGCTGGTCCTGTTCGGCCTGCCCGACGATGCGGCGGGCGAGACCCGCTACAAGCTGGAGATACCGCTCCTCGGCTCGCTGATCCTCACGCACAGTCTCGACACCCCGATCCAGGGCCTCGATGCCTTTCCCACGGACGAACGCCCGCCATCGGCGCTCATCTTCTGGACCTTCCGCATCATGGTCGCTGTCGGCTTCGCCATGCTGGGGATCGGCCTCTGGTCGGCCTGGGCACGTTGGAAGGGGCGGCTCCATGAAGCCCGCTGGCTCCACCGTGCAGCGGTGCTGATGGCGCCATCCGGGTTCCTCGCCGTGCTCTGCGGCTGGATCACCACCGAGGTCGGCCGCCAGCCCTACACCGTCTACGGGCTGCTGCGGACCGCCGACAGCGCAGCCCCTCTGGAGGCCGCCGCCGTCAGCGCTTCGCTGACCGCCTTCATCGTCGTCTACTTCCTCGTCTTCGGCTCCGGCACCTACTACGTGCTTCGGCTGATGAGCAAAGAGCCGCAGAACGCCGTGGACATTGACGAGATCGGCCCGACGCGCGCTGCCGGCATCACACCCGTGGCCGCCCGCCCGACCGCGACGCATGTGGGGGCAACTGGCTCATGACCATCGACCTTCCCTTCATCTGGGCCGGGCTGATCGCCTTCGCCGTGCTGGCCTACGTGCTGCTCGACGGGTTCGATCTGGGCATCGGCATCCTCTTTCCGTTTCTTGCCGACCGCGAGGAACGTCATCTGGCGATGAACACCATAGCGCCCGTCTGGGACGGCAACGAGACCTGGCTCGTGCTGGGTGGGGGCGGGCTCTTCGCCGTGTTCCCGCTCGCCTATGCCATCGTGATGCCGGCACTCTACCCGCTGATCATCGCGATGCTGCTGGGGCTGATCTTTCGTGGCGTTGCCTTCGAGTTCGTGCACCGCACGAGGCGGATGCAGGGCGCCTGGGAGTTCGGGTTCTGGGCTGGCTCGCTCGTCGCGGCGATCGCCCAGGGCATGGCGCTCGGCGCACTGGTGCAGGGCATTGCCGTCGAGGGCCGGGCCTATGCCGGCGGCAACTGGGACTGGCTGACGCCCTTCTCCGCCCTCACGGCGCTCGCACTCGTCGTCGGCTATGCCCTGCTCGGCGCCACCTGGCTGATCCTCAAGACCGAGGGCAAGACGCTGGCACGCGCGCGGCGCTTCGCCATGTGGCTGGGGGCGGGGCTCATTGTTCTGATCGGTGCCGTCAGCCTGGCCACGCCTTTCCTGCGACCCGAATATCTCGAGCGGTGGTTCGGCTGGCCCTCGGGCGCCTGGAGTGCGATCGTGCCGATCCTGCTGGCACTCGCTGTCTGGCAGTTGTGGACGGGACTGCGCCGCGACGGGGATCATCTGCGGCCGTTCCTGGCGACCGTGGCCATCTTCGTTCTTTGCTATGCGGGGCTCGGGGTCAGCTTCTATCCCAACATCGTGCCGCCCGCCCTGACGATTGCCGAGGCCGCGGCACCGGACAGCTCGCTGCTGTTCCTGCTGGTGGGCGCCGTCGTCCTGATCCCGATGATCCTGGCCTACACGGCCTATTCCTACTGGGTGTTCCGCGGCAAGGTGGATCCCGCCGACGGCTATCACTGATGCGCCGCTGGCTGTGGTTCGGTGGGCTGTACCTGCTCGGAATTGGCGTCGTCGGCGCGATCGCCTACGCGACTAGGGCCGTGCTGGTCTAGCGGCGCGGCCGACGGCGGAATTGCTCGTCGATCACTCCGAGCACGAAGGCCACCAGCAGCGATTCCATCGGTCGTGGCGGGGGTGGGACCTGCGGCGGGACAGGCGCCCTGGCCCGGTAAAGCCGGCTGGCCGACCGCCCCTTGCCGATGAGGAAAAGAATGAGAGCGCCGAGCGCCAGGACGGTGCCGAGCAACCCCGCTGCCAGCGGCTCACCGAGCTGTCGCGCCAGGCTCATGTAGAACGCCATGGCGAAGAAGATGATCGCCAGCCCGCCGAGCAAGGCCGCAGCGCCCCAGAAAACGAGCTGGCGGCGCACCTGTCGCAGATGCGCCGCTATCGGCTGGAGAGCTGCAAGCATTCGTTCCCTCAGCGACGATCCAGGATGCGGCTTATGATGAGGCCCACGCCGAAGGCGGCGAGCAGGCTGGTGAGCGGCCGATCATGGACCGTGCGCTCGACGCCTGCCAGCGCATCATGGCCCCGCGTGTACATGTTGTCACCGAACTGCTCCAGCTCGTCGCGCAGCTCGCCGAGCTTGGCGCTGCCGGCCTCCTTCGCCTCGTTGGCACTCCGCCGGCCGATGCCGGCGATCGTGCTCTTGATGCTGGCGATGTCCTCCCGCAGGCGGGTCAGATCATCCCTGAGCGCCGCCAGATCCTTGTCGCTGTCGGTATCACGTGCGGCCATGGTCGATCCCCTTCAAGCCGGTTGTTTCGCTGGATGAAACAGCAGGGCTTATGCGCGGTTCCTGAAGTCCACACCGACCATCAGTAGCGGTCCTGCGTGTGCCACGCCAGAGCCGGCTTTCGAACCCGGATTTCCCTGCCGCGCTTTCCGTGGAACCGAGCCGTTCGAGCGGCGTTGATGAGGCAGCCCGCGTCCGGGCCGGGGTCCGGAGACCAGTTGTACCGGCACGGATGGCGGGACGGACCGGAAGGAGACAGGTATGCTGTATTGGGCCTTGGTGTTCTTCGTTGTAGCCATCATCGCCGCGGTGTTCGGCTTCGGTGGCATCGCCTCCGCGTCGGCTGGCATCGCACAGCTGCTGTTCTTCGTCTTCCTGGCGCTGCTGGTCATCAGTCTTGTCGTCCACGTTGTGCGTGGCCGGTCACCGCCGGTGGCCTGAGCGCCGCTTCCGGTTATTCTTGGGCAAATTGAGGCCGGCTTTCGCCGGCCTCTTTTTTTGTCCGATTCTTGTAGATCGAGAAAGGCGCTGGCCACTTTTCTTTAATGTTTCTGTTCCGTCCGCAGCGGAACCGGAGGGGGCGGTCTTCGATTATTGCGTACAGTTGGGGATGCCGCGCCGCAGGGGCAGGTGTCCCGGACCCAGAAGGAGACCAAAGATGAAAAAGATCCTGATGAGCTCCGTGGCCTCGATGGCCCTGATCGGCGTTGCGGCCGGCTTCGGTGGGCCGCTTGCGGCGCAGACGGAGGCACCGGCGGCCGCCACTCAGGAGCAGGCCACGCCGAATGGTGACACGAAGGCGCAGGGCAACGTGCCGGCCAGTTCCCAGGGTGACGCCACGCAGTCTGCCGACACCCAGTCCAGCGACGTGTTGGCGCCTGACACCGCGTCGGCCGAAACGGAGGGCGAGGCGGCCACGGAGCAGCCGCTTGCCGAGGCCCCGCCGGAGATGATGCGCTACCAGTCCGTTCAGGATGCGGACGCGGGCAGCATCACCCTGCCGGACGAGATGACCACGGACGATATCGTCGGTGCCACCGTCTACGACGTCAACGACGAGTCGATCGGCGAGGTGGTCGATCTCCTGCTGAGCGAGGATGGCGAAGTTCACCAGGTGCTGGTGGATGTCGGCGGCTTCCTCGGCATGGGCGAGCACCGGGTGGCGCTCGACCTGAACGAGATCGAGTTCATGGACGCCGACGGCGCTCTGCGCGCCCAGGTCGACGTGACCGAGGAGCAGCTCGAGGCCATGCCGGCTTTCGAGCGGGACGACGAGAACTACTGGGTCGCCGCTCCGATGAGCCCGGCTGTCATGCCGGGGACCACTCCCGAACAGACCGAGACGGCGGCCGCCGACGACCCGGCCGTGACGGAGGAGCCCGCCGAGACGGTCATGGCCGACACCGAGTATCGGTCTTGGGACCAGGCCGGCGAGGCCGACATGATGATGGGTGACATGTCTGCGAAGGACGTCCTCGGGTCGACCGTCTATGGCGTCGATGGCGACGGTATCGGTGAGGTCGCCGACCTGCAGATCGGGTCGGACAACACGATCCAGCGCCTGATCATCGATGTAGGCGGCTTCCTCGGCATGGGCGTGCACACGGTCGCGCTGCCGGCAGCCGAGATGGAAATGGCTGCCGTGGACGGCGAGCAGCGGATCACCGTCTCCGCCACCAAGGAAGAGCTCGAGGCCATGCCGTCCTACGAGCAGGACGCCGATGGCAACTGGGTGATGAACGACTGACCTCGAGACCGAACGGAGGCGCGGCATGTGCCGCGCCTCTCCTACCTCAGGAAGGGAAGACCATGAACTGGGACATCATCAAGGGTAACTGGAAGATCTTTCGCGGCAAGGCCCAGGAGCAGTGGGGCAAGCTCACTGACGACGACCTGGACGTCGCCGAAGGCAACTATGATCAGTTCGTCGGCCGGATCCAGAAGACCTACGGCATCAGCCGGGACGAGGCCGAGAAGCAGGTGAAGGACTGGCAGGATCGTCAGCAGCCGCTCTGACCCTGCGCCATGCTGGCGCCCATGCAAGGGCGCCAGCAGTTCCCCCCAAAAGAAAACCCCCGGACCACATGGTCCGGGGGTTTTCGCTGTCAGGGGAGAGCGTGCTGGTCAGGCGCGACCCATCGGACGCGCCGCCCAGTTCGGGTCGGTGGCGCCGTCCTCGCCATGCATGTGCGCGCCGGGCTCCGCCGAGTCGGGAACGAGTCGCTCGAGCAGGCGATCAGGGACGTTGCGCACCACCTTCGCCTTGTCCACCGGCAGCTCGTCCTCGAGCAGCATCTTCTTCATGAGCGCCCGGGCCCGGTTGACGCGGCTCTTCACCGTGCCGACTGCGCAGCCGCAGATCTCTGCCACTTCTTCGTATGGCAGCTCCTGCACCACGGCGTAGATCAGGATTTCCCGATGCGCGACGGACAGCGCCCCGAAAGCACGCTTGAGCGCATCGATCTCGATCATGGTCTCCTGGTAGGCGGGCACCGACCAGCGGGTCTCGAGATGCTCGTCGTAGACCTCGCTGGTCTGGTACTTGCGCGCCTTGATGCTCAAGAAGCGGTTGCGCAGGATGCGAAAAAGCCAGGCCCTGAGATTGGTGCCTGGCTGGAACTGATGCTGCGCCTGCAGAGCGTTGACCATCGTGTCCTGCACAAGGTCGTCGGCCAATGCCGCGTCGCCAGCCGCGAGGCTGCGGGCGAAGGCCCGCAGATGCGGCACCAAGGCTACGACGTCATCGCGAAATATGGTCATGTGGTTGCTCCCTACACGTTCTCCGTTAGGCCCCAACGGTCGGCAGCGTCGAAGGTTCCCTCGCTCGACGGTTCCTTTGCATCTGATTTGAGCAGGGGAAAAGTCAACCCCACCGTCGTGCCTGCCTGATGCTCGACGACGCATTGCCCACCGAGCTGCCCGGCCAGCATCTGCATCAGCCGCAATCCCATGCCACCGGGCCCATCGGTCTCGTCTGTTCCATCGACCGCGAAGCCCACACCGTTATCCTTGACCTCGAGGGTAGCCTCATCCCCGTCCACGGCAAAATCGATCCGCACCTCCGGTGCCGAATGGGCCCCGGGAAAACCGTGCAGCTGTGCATTGCCGACCGCCTCCGTGACGAACAGGGCCAGCGCGATGGCCTGGCTGGAGGCGATCTCGACCGGCGCCAGATTGGTCTGAAAGGCGATGCCGCGATCGTCGCCGGTGCCGAGCTCGACGAGGAAATCGAGGAGATCCTCCACGAACGTGTCGATCTGCAGGCTCTCGGCGGCAGGCTGCTCGTAAAGATGGCGATGCACCAGCGCCAGGGCGCGTATGCGGACCTGCGCCTCGTCCATGACCCGGCGGGCTTCCACCGAGGCGGCGCTGCGGGCGCGCAGCCGCAGAAGGCTGGTGACGATCTGCAGGTTGTTCTTCACCCGGTGATGGATCTCGCGGAGCATCATGTCCTTCTGCTCGAGCGAGCTGCGCAGCTCTCGTTCGCGATGCTCGATCCGGGCCGCCATCTCGGCAAAGGAGCCGGCGAGCTCCTTCAACTCCTCCGGCGCCCCCCTCGTGTCTGGCTGGAGCGGCCCGCGGCCGCGGCCATAGGCTCGCGTGGCGGCGACGAGCGTGCGGATATGACGGTTCACGAGATAATCGCTGGCGATCCAGATGGCGAGCACGGCCAAGGCCAGCATGACCGTCGGCGAGAGGACGCCGATCAGCAGCTTGCGGTCCAGCCAGTCCCAGCGCGGCGGTGCCGCGAAGCCGACGACCGCGAAGAGGGCGCCTTCGGCGATCGGTGCCGAAATGAAGAGCCGCTGCGCATTGTCGCGCCCGGCGAGCATGACCACTTCGCGCGGACTCCCGGCCAGCGCGTGCAGGTCGATCCTGCTCGGTGCCGAGCCCAGGCGCTCTAGGGACTCGTCCTGCTCCGTCCCGACGATCGTTCCCTCGGCGTCGAAGATGTGGACCGCCGTGCCGTTCGGCAGATCCATGCCGCGCATCGTCCGGGTGAAGACGGCGAGATCGAGACCCACCGCTATGACCGACTCGAGCACGCCTGTGGCATCGCGCACCGCCTCGGCCATGACGATGGTCTCGCGCTGGCCGACGCGCCCGATGATCCGCTCGCTGACGACCATGTCCTCGCCCTGCACCAGCTCCTTGAAGTAGCCGCGATCGGCAAGGCTGATGCCGACGCTGTCGTTCCGGCTGCTGCAGCGGATCAGTCCGGTGGCGTCGAGGATTACCACGCTCAGGTAGATCGGGTTCTGCTGGGTGACGTCGGCCAGGGTCTTGTTGCACGTGGGACCACCGGCCTGCAGGCTGCGATCTTCCGCCAGGGTGTCGAGGAGACCACGTGTGCCGTCGAGGACCTCGCGTTGATAGGCCACGACGACATCGAGCAGGCTGGCGGCCTTCCTTGCCTGCTCCTGTTCATCCGCCAGATAGGCGCTGCCGGTCTGGTAGAGCGAATAGAGCAGGGGAGGTATCAGCACGAGCCCGAGCAGCAGGGCCATGCGACCCTTGAGGCTGGCGGGCTGGCGCCAGCGTCTTCTTCGCTTGGGCGGCTCGTCGGCGACGTCGCCTGCGATCAAGCCGGCTGCTCCCGTCGCCTCCGTCGGGCACTCGCGAGGGCCTGGGAGATGGTGATGTCGAGTGTGTCGGCGTCGAAGGGCTTGGTGACGAGGAAGGTCGGCTCAGGCCGCGTGCCGGTGAGCAGGCGCTCGGGATAGGCCGTGACGAACACGACCGGCAGCTCGGCCTCGCTCAGGATCTCGTGGACGGCCTCCAGCCCCGAGCTCTCGTCGGCGAGGCGGATGTCGGCCAGAATCAGGTCAGGGTGGTGCTGGCGTGACATCGTCACGGCCTGGCGATGGGTGGTCGCGATGCCGACGACGGTGTGCCCATTGCCCTCGAGCGAGGTGGCGATGTCGAGCGCGATCACTGGCTCGTCCTCGACCACGAGCACCCGGCTCGGCGGCTGGCGGCGCAGCTCGGTCTTGGCCTCGTCAAGCAGCGCATCGACCTGCTCTTCGCGCACGGCCATGATCTGCGCCACCTCCGACCGATCGAACTCCTCCAGCGTGGCGAGCAGCAGGGCCTGGCGGAAGGGCGGCGCCAGCTCGTGCAGCCTGGTTTCGAGGACGACGGTCGCATCGAGCAGGTCGGAATCGTGCGCATCACCAGCGGCTTCGGCGGGCGACCGGTTGCTGCTCCAGGTCTCGTGCAGGGCCCGATACAGGGCGAGCCGATAGTCCCCGTTGTGGCCGGCCGCGAGCTTCGGTGCGAGCCCGGTCAAGGCCGCTGCCACGTCCCGGTCGCCGCATGCCTGATCGCCCGTCACCGCCCGGGCGTAGCGGCGCAGGAACGGCAGCACACTCGCGATCTCACGGCCCTTGTCGCCTGCCGTCATCTCAGGAACCTCCCACCCTCTCGCCGTGCGGCTGCCGGCCAGCATCGTTCCTCATTTCTTGTCTTTTCCGTCGTTCTCTTCCGCAGCGCCCGAGTCGCGCGGCTCGAAACCGTCGATCAGCTGGCGCAGCCCCTCGGGCAGCTCCTCGTCGAGCACCGGATCATAGATGGCGTGCAGCTGCTTGCCGAGCCACCGATCGAAGCCCACATCCTTGGCGGAGCGGCGTTTTCGGCTCAAGGCTTGCTCCGACGGGCCCTGGGTCGCCTTGTCCGGCTCCTTCGCAACCTTGCCCATCACATCTCGCCTACAGCTCCGCCACTGGTTCGGTAAGCTGGAACCGCTAGGATGGGAGGAGGTTCCGGCCCGCCGGCATTTCTTATAGCAGCAGCATTTTGCCGGCGCGAGCCCAGAGCCCAGCTCAGATGAGGGGCCGGCGCAGCGGCTTCTCCAGATCGACGCCGGCGATCTCGGCCAGAGCACCGGGATCGACGACCGTCAGGCGGCGCCCGTCGAGGCGGATCAGGCCGGAATTGATCAGTCGCCTGAGCACGCGATTGACGTGTACCGTCGAAAGACCCAGCAAGTCGGCGATATGCTGCTGGGTCAACGGCCAGAGGATCGTGCCGTCCTTGACCAGCCGCAGCCCCTCGAGCTGGCGATAGAGATGCATCACCAGGGCGGCCAGCCGTTCGAAGGAGGGGCGCCGCCCGACATTGGCCAGAGCCACCTCGACGGTCCGTTCGCCACAGGCCGCGGCCCAGGTCAGGTCGAAGGAAAGCTGCGGGAAGCGCTCGAAGATCGTCCAGATGCGCTCGCGCGAGAAAACGCAGAGACGGACATCTGTCAATGACTGCACGGAGTGCTGCATCGTGCCCAGCATCTCGGTCTGCAGGCCGATGAAGTCGCCGGGCAGGAGCAGGCTGAGGATCTGCCGTCCACCATCCTCCATGAGATCGTAGCGAAAGCACCAGCCGTCATAGATGGTGAAGAGATGGGCACTGTGCGTTCCTGCCAGCAGGATGTCGCTGCCGGCCTGCACCTCCATCTCGCCGATCTTGAATTTCTCGACGAATGCCAGCTCGGCCTCGTTCAGACGGCGATAGATAGGCAGGGCACGCAAGGCGCAGCGCTGGCAGGGCGTGGTGGTGCTCATCGGCTCGAGTCTTGCCAACGTCTTGTCTCCCAAAGACGACGCGCGCCGGAACAGGATGAGCGATCGCCCACAACATTTGTTAAGGACCGGGACTTGCGCCTGTGCGAAGCATTGATGGTTACACGTCGTCCGCCGCAAGACGCAAGCGGCAGCATCGACAGGGCCAGGAGGAAGCATGCGCAAGCCGCGCGAGACGCGACATGTTCGTGTCGATACCCACGACCGTCCGGTCGACGATACCCGCCCGGCCTCGCTCGAGCTGAGCGAGCTGCGGCATCGGACGGAAAATCTGCTGCAGACGATACTGGGTCTCCTGAACCTGGAGGCCAGAAGGGCAGAGCACGCGGAGACGCGAGAGCGCCTCCATGACCTCTCGCTGCGCGTCGAGCTGCTTGCCGGGCTCAATCGGCGCCTCAACGCCGTGGGCTCGGGCGGCGACGTGGATGCGGGCCTGCTCATCCGCGACTCGGCCGCGGCGGTGATCCTGCCGGATGAGGGGCCGATCGCCCTGGAGCTCGAGGTCGGTGAGCTGCCCCTGGACGGAAAACGGGCGCAATCGCTGGCCCTCCTGGTGCATGAGGCGGTGACCAACGTGGCCCGCCACGCCTTCCGCGCGGCTGAGTCGGGCAAGGTGGTGATCCGGGCGAGAGGAACGGCGAGGGCCGGGTTCGTCGTCGAGATCGAGGATAACGGGCGCGGCCTGCAATCGGCCGCCGGGGGCGACGGGCCGACCTCGGGCGGCCTCGGGCTGCGGCTGATGCGGGCTTTGGCACTCAGCATCGGTGGCGAGCTGCGGCTCGAGGATGGTGCGCCGGGCCTGAAGCTCACCCTGCTCGTGCCGCCAACGGCGCCGACAAGCGAGGACGAGGGCGGTTCATCGATCGGCGCCGCCAATGGTCGCCCACTCCGGTCGTCCCGGCCGCGGCGCTCCGGCGCGCCATCACCGCGACGCCCGGTGGTCGCCTCGATGATCGGGCGAGCCTGCTCGAACCCCTAGCCGCTGCCGTGGCGATACTGCCGGTGCTGGGCTGCACTTGGCCCTGTCTGATAGCTCATGGCATGTCGGAGGAAGCTTGCCACCGACGGCGTCGATCCCCGGGCCGTGCCGGTGGTCGAGCGGCAAAGGGGTGCCGCCATCGTCATCGACGGGGCCAATGCCATGGGCCAGGTCGCCATGGATCTCGCCATGCGCACGGTGATCGGGGCGGCGGGCGAGCACGGCATCGCCATGGCCGCCGTCGGTCGCAGCAACCATTGCGGTGCCATGGACTACTGGGCGATGCGCGCGGAGGAAGATTCGCTCTTGTTCGACCGAATTTGATCGTTTATGAGCGATTCCGTTAAATCATGATCGGTCATGCA
The DNA here is from genome assembly GCA_030431615.1 of Alphaproteobacteria bacterium. Taxonomy (GTDB): domain Bacteria; phylum Pseudomonadota; class Alphaproteobacteria; order Geminicoccales; family Geminicoccaceae; genus SLRI01. Next base: position 18,926 of record JAUIID010000019.1, on the reverse strand, counting down.
GGGAGAGCGGCCGGTCCGCGACGCTTCGGGACGGCCGGTTTCAGGGTATGTCGCAAAACTTCGAGTTCGCCGCGGTGCGCCGCAAGAAGATCGTCGATCTCGTCCAGGAGCGTGGGGCGATCGGCATGCGTGACTTGTGCGATCAGTTCGGCATGTCCGAGGCGACGATCAGGCGCGATCTGAAGGAGCTCGATGCGCGTGGCCTGGTCGCCCGAACCCATGGCGGTGCCACGATCAATTCGAACGTCATGGTCGACGTGTCGAACGAGGAGCGCAAGGCGGTCGGTGCGGCGGAGAAGCAGCGCATCGGCGCCACGGCGATAGAGCTGCTCGCCGGCAACGAGGTGGTCTTCCTCGATGCCGGGACCACCGCGCTGGCCATGGCCGCGCACGCCCACAAGCGACCGGGGTGCACCTATGCCACCACCTCGCTCGGTGTCGCCAACCTGCTGCAGTCGCAGCGCATCCAGCACTTCTATCTGATCGGTGGCGCCTATCGCCCGCTGAACGATTCGTTCGCAGGTATCCTGGCGGTCACGGCGCTGCGGTCGCTGTCCTTCGACTGGGCCTTCCTTTGCTGCTCCGCCATCGATGTCGGCCGGCGGTCCATCAGCATTGTCGACGAGAGCTACAGCCAGATCCAGAAGGAGGCGATCGCCGTATCCCGCAAGATCTTCGTCATGGCCGACCACCGCAAGTTCAAGGCCACGGCCTTCATGAGAACCGCGAGTTTCGACGAGATCTATGGCGTCATCACCACCACGGAGGTCGATGGCGAGACCATCGCGCAATTGCGGAACACGTGCATGGAGCTCGTTCTGGCATGACCGTGTCCGGCGTCTCACTCGGTGTCGAGCGGCTCCGCAAGAGCTGGGGCAACGTCGAGGTCCTGCGGGGCGTCGATTTCGGCATCGAGGCCGGTGGCTTCCTGACGCTCCTGGGCCCTTCGGGCTGTGGCAAGAGCACGGCGCTGCGGCTCATCACCGGGCTCGACGAGGTGAACGGCGGCAGCATCCTGATCGACGGCAGGGATGTCACGAAGCTGCCGGCGGCCGAGCGGAACATCGGCATGGTTTTCCAGAACTACGCGCTGTTCCCGCACATGTCCGTCGCCGACAACATCGGCTACGGCCTCAAGGTGCGCAGGGTGAAGAGACCGGCCCGCAGGGCGTCGGTGGCAAGGGTTGCGGAGCTGATGGCGCTTGGCAATCTTCTCGATCGCAAACCCGCGCAGCTCTCCGGCGGTCAGCAGCAGCGCGTCGCGCTGGCGCGGGTCCTGGTCTCGGAGCGGCCCCTGGTCCTGATGGACGAGCCACTCTCCAACCTCGACGCCAAGCTGCGCACCGAGATTCGCAGCGAGATCAAATCCCTGAACAAGTCGCTCGGGATCACGGTCGTCTATGTGACCCACGATCAGAGCGAGGCGCTCTCCATGTCCGACACCGTCGTCCTGATGAACAGGGGCACCGCCGTCCAACTGGGTACGCCCGAGGAGCTCTACAACGCGCCGGCGAGCACATTCGCGGCCGGCTTCATCGGCACGCCTCCGATGAACCTTCTGGCGGCGGAGGATGTGGACCTGCCCGAATGGCTGGGCGCACACGGGTGCGCACGGCCCTCCGACCTGCTCCTTGGCGTGCGCCCCGAGAAACTGAGCTATCCGGGGCAGGGCATGGACGTCACCGCGGCGGGCCGGGTGATCGATCTCGAGTATGAGGGCGACGTGTTCCTCGTGCACATCGCTGCCCGCTCCGGTGCGACCTTCATCATGGCCTATCACGGTGTCGACCCGCCGCGCGAGGGCGACGAGGTGATCGTCGGTTGGGACCGGAAATCCACGCACCTCTTCTCGCGCGATAGCGGGGAGGCCGTTCCGCTCGGGCAGTGACGCATCGACCGCATGGGCCAGGAGAGCCCATGCGGATTTTTCGAACTCAGGAGAGGAGCCAGGAAATGAAAGCGATCTACAGAGTAGCCCTACCGCTGGTCGCGGCCGCCCTCGCCGGCACGGCCGCGAAGTCGGCCGCCGCCGCCGACATCGAGCTCTATTTTCCCGTCGGCGTGAACGCGCCGGCGGTGGCGACCATCCAGGCGCTGACCGATGAATGGGCCGCGAACAATCCGCAGCACAGCATCAAGGCCGTCTATGCCGGCAACTACGAGGAGACGACGACCAAGGCCCTGACGGCGGCCCATGCCGGCCAGCCGCCGGCGGTCGCAGTCCTCCTGGCGATCGACATCTTCACCCTCATCGAGGAGGACGTGATCCTGCCGATCTCGGACCTGGCCACCTCGGACGAGGACAAGGCGTGGATGGACGGCTTCTATGAGGGCTTCATGAAGGACGCCCGGTTCGAAGACAAAACCTACGCCATTCCCTTCCAGCGCTCGACCCCGGTCTTCTACTACAACGTGGACGCTTTCCGCGAAGCGGGCCTCGATCCGGACGCCCCGCCCACGACCTGGGACGAGATGATCGAGATGGGGAAGAAGCTCGTCGTCAAGGACGCGAACGGCAACGTGACCCGCTGGGGCACGCGTATTCCGACCCTCGGGCTCGGCGGCGCCTGGATGTTCGGCGGGCTCGTGGTCTCCAAGGGCGACGTGCTGTCCACGGAGACCGGCACAGAGGCGCGGATCGACACCCCGGCGAGCCTGGCATCCCTGGAGTTCCTCCTGAGTCTGGCCGAGGAAGGGGTAATGGCGCCCGGCGGCATTTCCTGGGGCGATACCCCCAAGGCGTTCCTCGAAGGCCAGACCGCCTCGATGTGGACCTCGACCGGCAATCTCGCCTTCGTCAACGAGAATGCGACGTTCGACTGGAACGTGGGCTTTCTGCCCGGCGGTGACGGCCCGGGCGCGCCGGCCGGCGGCGGCAATTTCTACATCTTCAAGGACACGACGGACGAGGAGCGCGCCGCCGCGCTGGATTTCATCAAGTTCATGACCTCGCCCGAGAGCGCTGCCAAATGGAGCATCGCCACGGGCTATGTCGCGCCCCGGCCCGATGCCTGGGAGACGCCGGAGATGCAGGCCTATGTCGCCGAGCTGCCGCAGGCTCTGGTGGCGCTCGAGCAGCTCCCCTATGCCCAGCGCGAGTTCGCGACCTTCCAGCGCGCCAAGGTCACGCAGTATCTCGTTGACGCGATCGAGGGCGCCGTCACCGGCAGCGTCGATCCGGCGGAGGCGCTCCAGGGCGCGCAGGAAAAGGCCGACGCGGTGCTGTCCGATTACCGCTGAAGAGCGGCCGATCGACCGAAGCCCGGGCGCGCGGTGGGCGCGCGCCCGGGCCCGATCGGCAATTCCCTGTGCCGGCGCCGGCAGGTCGTACGATCCATGAACCGGCGCCCCGAGCCATGAACAAGCGCCCATGAACAAGCGACTGCCCCTGGGCCTCGCCTGCATCATGCTGGTGGCGCCCTGTGCCCTGTTGGTCGCCTTCACGCACTATCCTGCGCTGCGCGCCATCCTCAACTCGTTCTGGAACAACGCCAGCTCGCGCCGGCCGTCGCGGTTCGTCGGGCTGGAGAACTATCAGGCACTGCTTGCGGACGACCGGTTGGCCCAGGTTCTCGTCAACAGCACGCTTTATGCGCTGGGCACGGTTCCCCTGGCCATCGTGCTCGCCATCTGCATGGCCCTCCTGGTCAACGCGAAGCTCCCCGGAACCGCCCTGATGCGGCTGTCGTTCTTCATGCCGACGATGCTGCCGATGATCGCCGTCGCCAATATCTGGCTGTTCTTCTACGCGCCGGGCATTGGGCTCGCCTCGAAGATCCTCGGGATCTTCGGCGTGGCGCCGATCAACTTTCTCGGTCGCACGGACACCTCGCTGGCCTCGATGATGGCGGTCGCCGTCTGGAAGGAGGCCGGCCTCTTCATGATCTTCTATCTTGCGGCGCTCCAGGCGGTTCCCGCGAACCTGAAGGACGCGGCAAGGCTCGAGGGCGCCGGCCCGGTGCGTGTCTTCTTCGACGTGGTGCTGCCGCTTCTCCGACCGACCACCATCTTCGTGGCGGTGAACGCACTGATCAATGCATTCCGCCTCGTCGATCACGTCATCGTCATGACCGAGGGGGGGCCGAACAACTCGAGCGCGCTCCTGCTCTACTACATCTACACTGTCACTTTCGGTCAGCGCGACTTCGCCTATGGTGCGACCTTGACGGTGCTGATGGTGGCCATCCTCGGCGTGCTGGCGATCTTTCAGTTCTGGATCCTGAACAGAAGGGCCCATTACCAGTGAGCCGGAGCCTGAACAGGATCCTTTTTGCCACGCTGGCAGCCGTGCTTGCGGCGATCTGGGGGCTGCCCTTCATGTACTCGGTGTGGACCGCCTTCCACGCCGAACAATACTCCGCCAACTTTCAATTGGATGCGCCCCTGACCCTCGCCAACTTCGTTCGAGCCTGGCAGGCGGCGCCTTTCTCGGTCTACTTCATCAATACGGTGATCCTGATCACCACCGTGCTGATCGCCAACCTGATCCTGTGCACGCTCGTCGCCTACGCCTTCGTGCGCTATCGCTTCAGATGGGCGGGCTTCCTGTTCGCCCTGATAATGGTGCAGCTGCTCATCTCGCCGGAAATCCTGATCGTCGAGAACTACCTGACGCTGGCGACGATCGGCCTGACGGACACGATCATCGGCATCGCACTGCCCTACCTCACGTCGGCATTTGGCATCTTCCTCCTGCGCCAGACGTTCATGACCGTTCCAAGATCGCTCGACGAGGCTGCCCAGATCGAGGGGGCCGGCGCCTGGCGGGTTCTTTGGGACATCTATGTGCCGCTGGCGCGCCCGGTCTACCTGGCCTACGCTCTCGTCTCGATCAGCTTCCACTGGAACAACTTCCTTTGGCCGCTGATCGTCACCAACTCGCCCGAGGTTCGGCCGGTGACGGTGGGACTGAGCGTGTTCGCGACAGTGGACAGCGGGGTCGAGTGGTCGCTGGTGAACGCCGCCACGCTGATGACGACGGCACCGCTGATCATCGCCTTCATCTTCTTCCAGCGGCAGTTCGTCGCGAACTTCATGCGCGCCGGCATCAAATAGTAATCGAGGACCGGCAGGGATGCTGCCCGTCTGACCGGTTGGATCATGCTCATGCGTTTTGCCCATCTCTCCGATCTCCATCTGTGCCCGGACCCGCGAGCCAACCCGGCGGTCGACGATCATGCCCTCGAGATGGCGGCACGCACCTGCGCCGATCTCCTGCGATTGCGCGGTAGCCTGGATTTCGTCGTCGTCTCCGGCGATCTGACCGATGACGCGGCGCCGGAGTCCTTTCAGCGGTTCGAGCGGCTGTTCGCCCCTCTCGACCTGCCGCTCTTCGTCGTGCCCGGCAATCACGACGGGCCGACCGCCTTCCAGCGGCACAAGGCGGTCTCCGACCTGCTCGGAGCGAGCGATATTTCGGGCCGCCTCGTGGATCTCGGGGCGTTGCGGGTCCTCGGAATCGACACCTGCGTCGAGGCGCAGGTGACGGGGGCGATATGCCCGGACTCCCTCGGGCTATTGGCCCGTGCCCTCGACGACCGACAGGGCCCGCCGCTGCTGATCGTGATGCATCACCCGCCCTTCGCGCCGGGCCTGCGCGAGTTCGACGCCATCTCGGTGCTGGCCAACCGGGAGCGCTTCGACGCGCTCCTCGCGGCGGCGCCGCGGCGGCCGACGATCCTCTGCGGCCATGTCCACAGGCCCTACGCGGCGTGTTGGCGTGGGACCAACTGCTTCATCGCTGGCAGCCCGGCGCGCCGGTTCGCGGCCGACCCGCCATTCGGCGACGCGCCAATCCACCCCTCGGCGGAGCCGTTCTCGTATTTCATCCATGATCTCGACGCGGCCGGCATGCATGTCATGACCTCACGCTGGATCCCGTGTGGCGACCTGCCAGCCGGTGCCGGATAGCGGCCCGCCCGGAGAGACCACGGCGCCGGTCGCCGTCGGGGCCGGGCTCAGCCGTTCTTCAGCCCGCCGACGCCGGCGCTGCGCGAGATGAGGCGCACGAGCACGTTCACGAGGATGATGATCAGCACGAGGAGGAGTGTCACGGCGCTGGAGTGCTGCGGCATGGCCTGCTCCTGATAGTAGAAGATCACCCCGGTCAGGACCATGTTGGCGGGCGAGAGCAGCAGCACGATGAGCGACAGCTCGCGCATCGCGGTGATGAAGGTCAGCAGCATTCCCGAAACGAGGCCGCTCATCGACAGCGGCACGATGATCCGGGCCATGCGGCGGAACCAGCCGATGCCGAGCACCCGTGCCGCCTCCTCCATCGACTTGTCGATCTGCAGCATCGCCGCGATGCCCGTGCGCGAGGTGAACGGCAGGTTCTTGACGACCGTGATCAGCACGAGGATGGCGAAGGTGCCATAGAGGGCGGGAAGCGGCCCGATCGGGCTCGAGAACATGCCGATATAGATGGCGCCCAGCGCGATGGACGGGAAGATGTAGGGGGCGAAGGCGATGCCCTCGAGCGCCTTCGACAGGCGCGAGCCGCGGCCGCGCACCACCGCGTAGCCGACCAGCAGGCCGAGCACGCCGTTGCAGAGGGCGGCCAGGATGCCGAGCTTCAGGCTGTTCCAGAGGGCCCTGAGGATGCCGTCATTGAGCAGCACGCCGGACTCGCCATAGGCCAGACGGACATTGCCCTGGCCGATCCAGAAGTAGGTGGTCAGGTTGTCCAGTCTGTAGTCGCCAGCCATCAGGGTCAGCGATTCCCAGAGCAGGATCGCCAGCGGCACGAGCACGGTCGAGGCGATGAACAGGCCGACCGCGACGGTCAGCGGCAGGCGCCACAGGCCGAGCCGGACCTCGCGCCGGCGAAAGCCCTTGCCGGTCAGCGTCACGAAGCTCTTGCGGATCCCGATGATGCGGCTGTTGATCCAGATGAAGCTGATGGCGATGACGATCAGCACCAGCGCCAGGACGAAGGCGTCGCCGTTGTTGCGCGCGTTGATCGAGGCGTAGATCTGGGTCGCGAAGGTGAAGAAGCGTACCGGCAGGCCAAGCAGGGCCGGCGTGCCGAAAGTGCCGAGGATGCGGATGAAGGTCAGCACGATGGCCGAGCCCAGGGCCGGCATCAGGAGCGGCAGGGTGATCCGCCACAACCGCTTCCAGCGGCCCATGCCACAGGTCGCCCCCGCCTCTTCCAGCTCCGAATCGACCGTCGCCAGGGCACCCGACATCAGGAGGTAGGCGTAGGCGAAGTAGTGCAGCGCCAGGGTCACCACGATGGGGAAGAACCCGTAGGACACCCAGTCCGGCGGGTTGACCCCGAAGAAGCCGGCGACGAAGCCCTGCGAGCCGCCGATGCGGTCGTTCTTGAACAGACTGATCCAGGCCAGCGCCATCACCCAGGACGGCATCATGTAGGGGATGACGACCAGGGCGCCGAGCAGACCCTTGCAGCGAATGTCCGTCCGGACCAGCAGCCAGGCCAGGAGCGTGCCGATGCTGACCCCGATCAGGGTCACCCAGAAGCCGATGGCCAGGCTGTTCAGCAGCGGCCGGAAAAACAGCGCCGGCGAGAGCGGGCTGGCAAACACCCGCTCGAGATGGAAGAGGCTGAACGAGCCGACCACGCCGTCGGGAATGTAGGCGAGGTCGTAGGGCTGCAGGGTCAGCGCGTCGAGGATGATCTCGGCCAGGGGCGCCAGCACGAGGAAGGCAAGCGCCACGAGGCAAACGAAGCCGATGATCAGATCGGGCCGGTTGCGCAGCCGAAAGCCGTGATAGCGGAGCCTTTGCCCCATCGCCTGGGAGGTCATGCCGGCCATATTCCCGCGACGCTACGGCGCCGACACGTTGTCCTGGGTATCAGGGTCGAAGAACTCGATGGTGTCCGGGTCGAAATTGATCCAGAGCGCGATGCCGGCCGTGATGCGCAGAAAGCCCGGTCGCACCAGCCGGAGCCGGGTGCCACCGGCGCTGACCTGGAGGATGGTGGTGGCGCCGGTCGGCTGGACGTCATCCAGATGCGCCTCCTGCCAGCCTTCCACCGGCGTGGTCGACAGCCTGATGTTCTCGGGGCGGACGGCGGCGGTCAGCCGCTCGCCCCTGACCTGCCGGGCGCGATCCGCCGGCAGCCTGACGCCATCGCCGACCAGGTGCAGGGCGTCACCCTCGCGCACGAGGGTCCCGGGCACGAGGTTGATCCGCGGCTCGCCGATGAACTCCGCCACCACGAGGTTGCGCGGGTGGTGATAGATCTCGTAGGGCGACGCCTCCTGCAACACCCGGCCGCGGTCCATGACGACGATGCGATCGGAAAGGGTCAGGGCCTCGGCCTGGTCGTGGGTGACGTAGACCGTCGTCGAGCCGAGGTCGCGGTGCAGCTGCAGCAGCTCCGATCGCATGTCCAGCCGCAGCTTGGCGTCGAGATTCGACAAGGGCTCGTCCATGAGCAGGATCTTGGGCCGCAGTGCTATCATCCGCGCCACCGCCACCCGCTGCTGCTGGCCGCCGGACAGCTCAGACGGATAGCGCCCGCGGAGTGCCGTCATCTGCACGGTCTCGAGCGCCTGCGCCGCCCGCGCTTCGATCTCCGGCTTGCCCAGGCCCTTTTCCTCGAGCGCCAGGGTGATGTTGCGCTGGACCGTCATGTGCGGCCAGAGCGCATAGCTCTGGAAGATCAGCCCGACGCCGCGCTTCTCGGGCGGCACGACCACCCCGCGGCGGCGCGAGAAAACCAGCCGCTCGCCGAGATGGATCTCGCCGTCGTCCAGCTCCTCCAAGCCGGCGATGGCCCGCAGGGTCGTCGTCTTGCCGCAGCCCGAAGGCCCGAGAATGGTCAGGAACTCGCCCGGCCGGATGGTGAGGTCCAGGTCATGGACCGCCACCTCCCGGCCGTAGGCCTTGCGAATGCCCGATAGGCCGATCTGCTCCACGAACGGCGCCGCGCCGGCTACTGGCTGGCGTGCAGCAGCCAGAAGTCGCGCAGCTTCGGGCCCTCGCTCTGCATGAAGTCGGCGGACACGGTCCAGCCCTTCATCTCGCTCCAGGCTTCGCCGCCGGGCGGCAGGGGCACGTCGTCGCGCGGGCTGACCGAGCCCGGATCGTAATAGGGCGCCAGCCCCTGCAGCAGCTCCATGCTGGCACCCTCGGTGAAGGGCTTCTCGAGGACGGAGGACTCGTTCAGCTCCAGGCTTCCCAGGAGATAGGCCGTGAGAACCTTCGCCGCGTTGGGATGGGGCGCCCGGTTGGCGATGGCGGTGTAGGTCGGATAGACCCACTTGGCGGCAGGATCGAGATCGGCCAGGTAGGCGTTCACGAAGCCGTCGGACTCGTTCTTGCTGATGTAGGTCATGTAGGCGAAGGCGATCAGGGGATTCTCCTGCCCCGGCGTGCCGGAGGCCTCGACCAGCTTCGAGCCCGACTTGAAAATCACCAGATCGTTCTGCAGCAGGCGGGCGACGAACTCGTAGCCGGCATCGGGCACGCCATCACCGAGCTCGATGTCATTGCCGGTGTGCCGCTTGTAGGCCGCCGCCATCTCGTCGGCGTTCTGGACGATGGTCGCCAGCCCCATGAAGCTCGAGCCGGACGACATCGGGTCGATGACGCCGACGCGGCCCTTGAACTCGGGCTCGGTCAGTTCCCAGATGTTGGTCACCGGCTGGGCGTCGGGATAGGCCTCGGTATTGTAGTAGATGACGATGGCCTCGTTGATGCGGATCAGCAGCGGCTCGCGGTTCTCGACTGGAATGCGGTCCTTGTAGGCTTCCGGCACGTAGTTGAAGATCAGCCCCTTGTTCAGCATCTCGTGGATGACGGCGCCGGAATTGCCGGTGGTGACGATGTCGGCGTTGTAGATGCCGGCCTGCTGCTCGCGGATGGTCTTCTCGACCGTCTTGACCGAGCCGAGGTCGAACACCTCCACTTCAATGCCCGGATAGGTCGCGGCGAAGGCGTCGACGAGCATCGCAATGCGCCCTGACGCGGAATAGACGACGACCCGGCCCTCTTCCTTGGCCTTGGCGACGATGGCGTCCCAGTCCTCGCTCGCTGGCGCGTAGGGGCCGAGCTCGGCGGCCTTCAGCCAGGCATCCGTCTCGGGCGGCACGTCCTGAGCCATTGTCGCCACCGGCAGTGTCGCCAGGCAGGCGAGTGCCAGAGCGCCCGCGGTCGCACGCCAGTATCGAGCTGATGATATCATGTCGGCTCTCGCCCCCCTGATTGCGGCACGGTTCCGGCATGGCCCGGTCCGTTGCCTTTGTCATCAATCTGTCACAATCGGACCGGAGCGGAAAACGAAAGTCAACCGCGATCGAGCGCGGGCTCGCGCATTCGGCCTTGCCTGTCTGCCGCGCGCAGTCGCTGCCCTCAGCCGCGCTGGCGCTGCCGCTCCCCGAGCCACGCATCGGCCTCGCGCAGGCACGCCCGCAGCTCGTCGCTGCCTGCGGCGACGAACCGGGCACCATGCCGGCGCAGCGCGTCGGGCCGGTTCGGCCGCGGGTCGTTGGGCTCGACGAAGCCGATCGGCACCATGCCGGCCGCCAGCGCGGCCTCGACGCCATGCGAGCTGTCGTCGATCACCACGCAACGGGCCGGGTCGGCGCCCAGCTCCGTCGCGCAGAGGAGGTGCAGGTCCGGCGCCGGCTTGGGCTGGGCGACCATGTCGGCGCTGAAGACGTGGCCGCCAAAGGCCTGCCAGATGCCGAGCCGGCCCAGGCTGCGCGTCAGCCGATAGAGCGAGCTGTTGGAGGCCACGCATAGCGCACAATCGAGATCGCCCAGGAGATCGGCGATGCCCGCGATTTCCTGCAGCGTCTGGAACCCGCTGTAGAGCCGCCTGGTGTAGACCGCGTCGAACGCGTCGAGCTCGGTGATGCCCAGCCGGTCGCGGCAATAGGCCCGCGTGTCCGCCGCCGAACCGCCGGTGAAGCAGGCATGCGCGTCCTCCGGCGTCATCTCGACCCCGAACTCCCGCAGGGCCTCGGAGATCGCCAGGCTGGCGATGGACTCGCTGTCGATCAGCACGCCGTCGCAATCGAAGATCAGAAGCTCGACATGCTCCAGCCGGATCCGCGACCGGCCTGCGGCACCATCCGCGCCGGCGTCAGCCACGCTGCCGGCCAGGGTCGGCATGACCTCGCCCTCGCTGTTGCGCATCACTCCCTCCCGGTGGCGCCCGCTCCGCGACCTTGCCCGTCCCCAGGGTCGTTCGCTCCCGGGCCGGGTCATGGATGCCGAGCAACGCGCCCGCCTTGGTCAGATGCACGTCGAACCCGACCTCGTCCACCGCCATCTCCCGCGCCCTGTGAGAACCGCAGAGTCTGTTCTCCGGTCAGACATTCCGGCCGCCGCGATGGCCGACGATCTGCACCGCGAGCTCGAGGCAGGTTCAAGCGTCCGGCTGCCGACGGCCCTTGACATTGCCGCCCATTCGTTCGTCAACGCGATGACGACGGTGTCGGCATCATCATCCACGCGCCCACGACGACGCTCGCCGTGGTCGCGGCACTGAACATGGACGATGCCGGACAGATCCAGGCGGCAGCGGCCATGTGCATGCTCTTACCCTATACGGTGCTGTCCCGGGGGCTTTTGAGGAGCCGGGCGTGGCGAAGCAGGTGAGCCGTCACTTCGACCTCGTCGTCATTGGCGCCGGCATCGTGGGACTCGCCCACGCGCTTGCCGCCGTCCGACGTGGTCTGAGCGTGGCCGTAATCGATCGCGAGGACCGGGCCATCGGTGCCTCGGTCCGCAATTTCGGCTTCATCACCGTCACCGGCCAGCAGCGGGGGGAGGGCTGGCGCCGCGCCATGCGCTCCCGCGACGTCTGGGAGGAGGTTGCGGCGGCCGCCGGCATCCCCATCGAGCAGGAAGGCCTGCTCGTCGTGGCCCGGCGGCCCGAGGCGATGGCGGTGCTCCAAGCCTTCGAGGCGACCGACATGGGCGCCGACTGCACGCTGCTGCCGGCCGATGCCGTGCGGGCGCGATACGGTGGCGTGCTTGCCGAGGGGCCGCTCGCCGGCGGACTCTGGAGCCCGCACGAGCGCCGGGTCGAGAGTCGCTTCGCCGTCCACAAGCTGGCGCGCTGGCTGGAGGAGACGCATGGCGTCGCCTTCCACTGGCGCACGCAGGTCCGGGACGTCGAGCCCGGCCGTGTCGTGACCACCTCTGGCGTGCTCACCGCCGGACGCATCGTCGTTTGCCCCGGCGACGACCTGAGGACGCTCTTCGCGGACCGCATCCGGGCACTCGGCATCACGCGCTGCAAGCTGCACATGCTCAAGGTCAGGCCGCCGGCCGGGTTCCGGCTGCCCGGTGCTGTCATGTCGGATCTCTCGCTCGTCCGATACCTGGGCTACAGCGAGCTCGACGCGGCAGGACCGCTCAGGGCCCGTCTCGCGGCGGAGCAGCCCGGGCATCTGGCGCATGGCATCCACCTGATCGTCGTGCAGGGCGTTGACGGCGATCTTGTCGTCGGCGACAGCCACGCCTATGCGTCGAGCCCGGATCCCTTTTGCGCCGAGGCCATCGATGAGCTCATCCTCGAGGAGCTGCGGGCCGTGCTGCGGCTGCCGGACAGCAGCGTCGTCGAGCGCTGGACCGGCACTTATGCCTCGCTGCCGCATGCGCTCATGATCCGTGATGCACCGGACCCGGCGATCCGCCTCGTCATCGTGACGAGCGGCACCGGCGCCAGCACCGCCTTCGCCATCGGCGAGGAAACCGTTGCCGAACTGTTCGGAGGAACCTGATGACCCGCTCCCGTCTCGAGGCCGTCGTGTTCGACTGGGCCGGCACCATGGTCGACCATGGCAGCCAGGCACCCATGGGTGCTTTCGTGCGTGCCTTCGCGGAATTCGGTGTCGAGATCACCACCGCCGAGGCGCGCGGGCCGATGGGGGTGGCCAAGCGCGACCACGTCAAGGCGATCCTGGAAGCCCCGCGCGTCGCCGCACTCTGGCAGGAACGCCACGGCCAGGCGCCGGGCGAAGCCGAGGTCGATCGGGTCTACGAGGTGTTCGTCCCGCTGAACGTGGCCGTCGTCTCCGACTATGCCACGCTCATCGAGGGGGCCGCCGACACGGTGCGTCGCCTGCGCGCGCGCGGCCTCAGGATCGGCTCGACGACCGGCTATGTCCGCGAGATCATGGCGCCACTCCTGCCGCTCGCCGCCGAGCAGGGCTACGCCCCCGACAGCCTCGTCTGTGCCGGCGACCTCTCCCAGGGCCGTCCGTCGCCGCTCATGATGTGGCGCACCTTCCTCGACCTCGAGGTCCAGCGGCCCTGGCGGGTCGTCAAGGTCGACGATACCGAGGTCGGGATCGAGGAAGGCCTGAACGCCGGCTGCTGGAGCGTGGGCGTGGCGATGACCGGCAATCTCTTCGGCCACAACGCCGAGGAGACCGCAGCGCTCGAGCCCGAGGTGCTCGAGGCGCAGCGTGCCGATGCCTATGCCCGGCTGACCCGCGCCGGTGCTCATGCGGTCGTCGACAGCGTGGCCGACCTCGAGCCGGTGATCGACGAGATCGAAGGGGCGCTCGCGCGCGGCGAGCGTCCCTGACCGCGCCGCCCAAGGCGGCATCAACACCTCACCACTGTGCGCCGGTTGGCAGACGCAAGGCGGAGCGGATCGACTGCTCCCGGGACCACTCCGCTGTACCGGGGGACGTACAGCGGAAATCCTCGTGGCGGAGAAAGGCGCTTCGATCGGTCATTGGCGCCTGCCGCCTTCACTTTCTCGGTGGATCGGACGACCGGGCGCTGCCCCCGTCAAGTGGCCGGTCGGTCAATGAATGGCCTGTGTTGGTCCCGACACCAAGCCGACTCCCCAGTCGAGCGATGTGACTCGCCGCGTGCTGCAAGGTTAACTAAGAGATGATTTTAACATTATCGATCGAATACTTGGAGCATCGATTTGCTGTCCGCATGAAAAACGCCTGCTTCTCCAGACGAGTAGAATTTTTCTCTTCCAATTCTACCGTGATGGAAGCGTTCTGGTTGCGAAGCTCTCAGGTGCGTGATACGGATGACTTAGAAGCGAACAGGATGCCTCAGCAAAACAACCAGGGATTGTTCGATTGCCTTCCGTCGCCTCCAGGTGCGAGGACTGCCAAAGGATGCCCTCGCTCACTGAGCCGTTTGGCATCTGCATAGCCGACCGTCGCGTGCTGTGGCGGCACAGCCTGGAAGCGGCACTGGCGTCCAGCTGGCCCGCTGCCTCCGTGAGCTCACTGGAAGCACTGCTGGGCGAGGCGGCCGTCGATCGCGACGTCGTGGCGGCGGTCCTGCTGCTCGGCGGGGGCGGCCTCGCGAAGAATTCGGCCTTGCGGGAAGATTTCGTCGCCATCGAGAAATCCTTGCCGGGCGTCCCTATCCTGATCGTCACCGACGACTTCGATGCGCACGACGTCACGGAAGCCATGCAGCTCGGTGCCAAGGGCTACCTGGCGTCGAGCGTGTCCATGGATCTGCTGATCCAGTGCCTCCGGCTGCTGATGATCGGCGGTACGGCCTTTCCGCCGGTCATGGCGAACGCCGGCGCGCCCGCCACGTCCGGTCCGCAGGCCGATCCGCGCAATCGCCCGGAGGCCAATCTGGCAATCGACTTCTTCACGCCGCGGGAGATCGAGGTTCTTGCCGGCCTCGGCGAAGGCAAGCCGAACAAGATCATCGCCTACGAGCTCGAGATCTGTGAGACGACCGTCAAGGTGCATATGCGCCATATCATGCGCAAGCTCGGCGCCACGAACCGGACGCACGCCGCACTTCTGGCGAAGGAGATGCTGTCGGAAACCGGTCAGCAGGTGCAGAGGCCGAGCGACGCGAGCCTCCACCTGACCAACTAGCCATCGGCCGGGAGGGCCCGGTCAGGGAAGCCGCAACGGAAGCCCGCTCGTGCGCCGGGGTACCCCCGGGCTAGAGATCATCTTCGTCGACGTCGTCGACACTGCCGATGCGCAACGACTCGAGCAGCAGCTCTTCCACATCGAAGCGATAGACGACGGCCACTTCCGGCACCAGCAGCCGCTGGTGCTCGGCCTGCTTGTAGATGAACCAGGAGGCATCGTTGACGGGCAGGGACACGCCGATGGTCGGATCGTGATTGAGATGCCAGAGGACGCCCTCGATCGCTTGCAGCTTCAGGCAGTCCGCGACCTTCGGGCTCGCCCGCTCCGCCAGTTCGTGGAAGGCGTCCACCGTTTCGTCCTTCGCCGGCGACCGGATGGTGCGCATCGCCCAGTCGATATCGGCGGGCAGCAGGTCACCGGGTCGTCCGGCAAACACCGTGTAGTAAGGCAGGGGCTCGCCGATCCTGGCGATCTGCCAGACCTGGTCATGCGCCGCCTGATGGGCGACCGCGCCCCGCGCGTCGAGGCAGACCACCCTGATCACCGCCTCGACGATGCTGATCTCTTCGGGCCTGAACTGCGAGAGATCGGGTCGCCGAACCGCGAACAGGAGGTCGAAATCGTCGCTTCGGTCGGCGACGCGACGGGCAATCGCACCACCGGCCTCCAGCTCCTGCAGCATCGGCTCCAGTGGCCGCGGGTGGGGGCCGCCCTGCTGGCGCAAATAGGTGGCGCCACTCAGCCAGCGTCCGGTTTCCAGGTAGACGTTGCGCTCACTGTACCACAACACCCGCCCGAGCCGCTTGACTCCCAGAGTACGCGGGTTGTCGCAGACCCAGCATATATAGTGCACGAGATTGCGAAAACGGTCGCGATTGAAGCGATCCTTCGTTCGCGTCGTCTGTCGCAAGAGCTGGGATAAGATATCAAGAGCCATTTTCTGCAGCCTGGGCCTTTATGTCACCCTATCTATTTGTTACTCACGCCGATTTTAAGGACTGCATCGTTGGCTAAAGGGGATTTCTATCGCCTCAGAAGCGGTGGGTCAATGCCAAACGAACGGCGACATCGGGGGCATCTTCGGTGACACCAACGCCCACCCCGAGATCGAGCAGGTTCTTGCCGGGCAGGACGACCGCGCCGCCGACATTGAGCACACCCTCCGTCCTGTCCGAGCCGCTGACCTTGTCGCCGTCGACCTTGGCCTCGCTGGTGAAGGCGAGGCCGAACCCGGTGCGCAGCGACACCCGCGGCCCGGCAGCGAGGATCGCATTGATCCCGAGCTCGAGGCTGTCGCCAGGGTCGATCTTGAAGCCCTCCTTGGTGTCCTCGAAGTTCGCCGTATAGCCGGCGCTGCCAAGGAAAACCACGGGATCGAGCGACTTGACGAAGGTGACGCGGCCGGTGACGCCATGGAAGCCGGAGCCGACCGGCAGCGCGTCATTGCCGAAATTGTCGTCGCCGGTCGGGGCGCGATAGCGGATCTCGCCGATCATGTCGGGGATCCAGCCGCTCTCGCGCAGCAACTGGTGCGACAGACCCACCTCGATGTCGCCCAGTCCATGCGAGCTGGAGCTGTCCGAGTTGCTGGCGCCGACCGACGATTCCTCGCTGACATGAGTATAGGGTACGCGCAGCTCGACCTGGCTGTGCCACGGCAGGCCCATGCGTCCGGTGATGGCTGCCTCGTATTTCGTGATGTCGGCACTGTGCGCCATCACGCTGTTCTGGCCATTCTGCTGCGTGATCAGCAGGCCATTGGCGCCCTTGTAGGAGTAGCGGCCTTCCGGCTGCAGCTCGACCGTCCAGGGCGGCAGCAGAAGGCCGCCTCCCTCCACCAGCACGCGGTTGAGGGCGTCGAGCTGCGGATCCGGCTCGTCCTCGGTGGCGGCGCCCGAAGCGGCGGCCAGCCCGTCCGGTGCGGCCTGGCCACCGACAATGCCGTCCAGCTGGTTGTCCGACAGCGACCCGCCGGACCGGCTCGAGACCAGGCCGAACTCCTGCAGCATGCCGAGCACGATGTCGCGCGTCGTGCCGCCCTCCGCGTCACCTTCCGTGTCGACGGCCGGCGCCGGCATTGCTTCGGCGGGCCTTCCGACACTGCCCGGGACGGCGCCCCCGGACGGCGCATCGCCCCGGCTGGCTGCGGCATCGGGGGCGAGCACGGTGGCTGTGACGACGGGGTCGATGGCGTTCAGCCTTCGGATGTACTCCTGACGAAGTGCATCGGCATCCGGGCGCGCGGCTCGGGTTGCCGGGGATCGGGCTGGTGCCGGCGCGCGCGAGGCCTGGCCCGGCGCCGCTTCCGCGGGCGCATCCAGCAGGTCGCGGAGCTGGGCATAGCCGAGGGCAGTGCCCTGGACCAGGCCGTACCAGAGTGAGAGGGAGAGCGCGGTCGTGATGAGCAGCCGCGTTGGCCTTGAGAGCTTCGGCGACGCGATCGGTGCGGCCGGTTGTGCGCGGGGCGGGATCATCTGAAAGCTGGGGGGCATGTCGGCAATTCCCTGGGCGCGCTCAGTGCATCACCGCGCGCACCATTGCGGGCGGGACGATGAGCAGCTCGTCGTCGCGTAGGGCGAGCAGGTTCTGCTGCGGCGGGTCGTCGGGACGCCGGACGACGAAGGCGACCCGGCCCTGCCAGACGTCGAGGAACTCGCCGATCGGCATGGTGCGGTTGCCGTAGGCGGAATCGGCGAGGACCGCCCGACCGTTCGACAGGCCGCGTAAGACGACGAAATGGTCGTAGGCGGCCTGGATCCTGATGGGCACGATGGCCGGCGCGAGGTCGACGAGGTCGGTGACGGCCACCTCGCCGTAGCCGTCGCCCACATAGCCCCGGTTGGCGAGGTAGCGCTTCAGGTCGAGGAGCGAGAAGCCCAGCCGCTGCCGGACGAGGTCGGCCTCGGTCGCCTTGAGCATGGCCATGGCGATCTCCTTCTCCGGCACCGAATCGCCGTGCTGGTAGGTCAGCAGCGTGGCGAGCGAGGCGGCACCGCAGCTCAGGTCCCATTCCTGCAGCACGACATTGGCCTGGCGCATCTCGATGAAGGTGCGGACCCGCTTGACGTAGGCTTCCGACACATCGGCCCGGGCGGGTGCGGCGAGTGCGACGAGCGCCAGCGCCCCGGCGGCGAGGAGGCGGCGGCGCCACACTTGGGGCGTGCTCATCTCACCCCCAGCGAGCCGCGCAGCTCGGCGGCCCAGGGCACCCAGGTGGGCACGGCATTGATGACCTCGGCGGCAACGGCCGAGCCGCCGATGGCCGGGGCAATGACCTCCGGACCGGCGATGCCGCCGACAAGTGGCGCATTGACGACCACTGGCGCCATGGTGCCGATCATGTCCGTCGGCTCGATGTTGATGACTGGATTGACCGCCACGTTGGCAACGGCATCGGCGGTCACGTTTTGCGAATGAATGCCGGTGGCGACCGCGTTGTTGTTGTTGTGCACGACGACGACCGGCATCACGACGTAGACGTCGAAGAGACCACCGGTGACTTCGCCAAGCGCTTCGTCGTTGAGCGGCCTGGGCTCGGCGTGGCCGGTCTGGGGCAGCAGCATCCCCGGCACGACGAGCATGCCGGCGAAGAGCAGGTTCATGGCACGCATCTTCTGTCGCTCCGATCGAGTTCCGGATGGTGGGGAGGAAGGAGGCGCCCCCGGGGCCGAGGCCCAGGGAGCGCCTTTCAAGTTCGACGCAGCGTGCTAGGGAGCGACGCCGGCTGCGCCGGTAGTGAAGTCCAGAGCGGAGACTCCGGTGCCCATTCCGGCGACGTTCTCGGAGAACGCGGCGATGACCGCGTTGGTGTTGACCGCCAGGGCGGTACCCACCTGGGAATCGAGGTCCAGGTCGAAGTTGTTGCTGATGTTGTTGGTGAGATCGTTGGTGAGGCTGGTGTCGACCAGGACCGGAGTGGTGATGACGTTGGCCACTCCGATGTCGATCGGCCCGAAGCCGATCGACAACCCGCCGGCCACATCACCGAGTGCGGCCTCGTCGAGCTTCACGGGTTCGGCCGAGGCCGCACCCGCAGAGAGCGCGACCAGGGCCGCGGCGGCGAGCAGGATACGCATGGGTCTTCTCCTTCTGGTTGAAGAACCGGTCAGGAGCCGACTC
>JAUIID010000246.1 GCA_030431615.1 Alphaproteobacteria bacterium | reverse complement strand
GCGGCGGATGTCGAGGCGGACCGAGGCGTAGAACTTGAGCGCGTTGCCGCCGGTCGTGGTCTCGGGGCTGCCGAACATGACGCCGATCTTCGAGCGGATCTGGTTGGTGAAGATCACCATGGTCTTCGAGCGGCTGATCGAGGCCGTGAGCTTCCTCAGCGCCTGGCTCATCAGCCGGGCCTGAAGGCCGACATGGCTGTCGCCCATCTCGCCCTCGAGCTCGGCCTTAGGCACCAGGGCCGCGACGCTGTCAACGACGATGACGTCGAGAGCACCCGAGCGGACCAGGGTGTCGGCGATCTCGAGCGCCTGCTCGCCGGTGTCGGGCTGGCTGATGAGCAGCTCGTCGAGATTGACGCCGAGCTTGCGCGCATAGCCGGGGTCGAGCGCGTGCTCGGCATCGATGAAGGCGCAGGTGCCGCCCGCGGCCTGGGCCGAGCCGATGACGTGCAGCGTCAGGGTCGTCTTGCCCGAGCTCTCCGGGCCGTAGATCTCGATGACGCGGCCGCGCGGCAGGCCGCCGACGCCGAGCGCGATGTCGAGGCCGAGCGAGCCCGTGGAGATGGTCTCGATGTCGGCCATCTGCTCGGCCTTGCCGAGCCGCATCAGCGAGCCCTTGCCGAACGAGCGCTCGATCTGCGCGATCGCCGCATCGAGAGCGCGCTGGCGATCGTCGGTCCGCCGCGTGGTCAGGGTCTCAGCCATGTTGTGTTCCGTCTGATCGGGGAATCGTGGTGCAGCTTATATCCGCTTGCCCGGGCGAGGCAAAGCGCCGCCACCGGGCGCCGGACGGCGCAGGAGGACGAGGGCGAGGGCAGCGACGACGAGGACCAGCGCCAGCGCATCGGCGATGCCGACCGGCTCGCCGAGCAGGAGGGCGGAGCTCCAGAGGCCGACCACCGGGATGGCCAGCGTGCTGATCGCCGCGATGTTGGCCGGCAGGAGCGAGACCAGCCGGATATAGGAGGAGAAGCAGAAGACGAGGGCGACGAAGACGACATAGGCGAGGGCGGCGAGGCCGAACGGCGTCACGCGCGAGAAGTCCGGCGACGGCTCCAGCACGAGCCAGACGGCGATGATCGGCACGCCGCCCACGATCTGCAGCCAGCCGCTGAGCGAGAGGACGCCGATCTCCCAGCGGCAGAGCTTCTGGCCGACCGTGCCGGCACCCCAGCAGAAGGCGGCGGCAATCATCAGGATGTAGCCGAAGGGCACGACGCCCTCGCGGCCGAGCTCGGGCAGGAGCAGGAGGCCGATGCCGGCGAGGCCGAGCAGGAGCGCCAGGACCTGACGCAAGCCCAGTCGCTCGTGCAGGATCGGCACGCTGAGCAGCGTCGCCCAGAGCGGCATGGTGAAGGCGAGGATGGAGGCCCGCCCGCCCCCGATGGTGGTGAGCGCGAAGGCGGTCAGCATGTGCCAGAAGCTGACGCTGACGAGGGCGAGCAGCGCCAGCGGCAGCCAGGTCCGCCGCGGCGGCATGACGACCTCGCCGCTCAGCCGGCCGAGGACGAGGAGGCTGAGCCCCGCGACCGCGACGCAGATCGCCCGGAAGGTCCAGGGCGACATCTCGCCGACCACGATCTTCATCGCCGGCCAGTTCAGGCCCCAGAGCAGCGAGATCGCGATGATGAGCGCCACGGCCAGCGGCGGGACGTGCGTGGACCCCGCCGATGCAGGCTCAGAAGTCGAAGCAGCGGCCACCTTTTTCCCAATCCCCATAGCGTGTCGGCTCGGGGCCTTTGGGGCCGCCCTTCTCGCCGGACGGCTGTCTCGGTGCCGCGGGCGTGCCCGCCGCTGGTGCGGCCGGCGCTCGCGGTGCGTCTGGCTGGCCGACGGCGTCGGCGTCGACCCTGTCGGTCGCCGCGCCGGCCGGCTCGTTCTCGGTCATTCGTTCATGACCTGCTGCCTGGCGATCACCTCGCAGTCCGCCATGTGCTTGTGCATCAGGTGGTCGCTGAGGTTGACGCCCGCGGCCGCGAGGTCCTCCCTGACCTTGTCGAACATGTCCTCGTCGCCCGGCCGCTCGAAATCCGCCATCACCACGTCCTTGGCGTAGTTCATGGCGTCCTCACCCGTCTTGCCCAGGTGGGTTTCGGCGATCCACAGGCCGAACAGCTTGTTGCGCCGATTGCGGACCTTGAAAGCCAGCTCCTGGTCGTGCTTGTACTTGGCTTCCTCGCTCTTCTCGCGATCCTCGAACGTCATCGGCGTCTCCCGTGCTGAACCTGGTCGTTCTCCGGGTTATATAGGCGACGCAGGCTCCCGCCGCCATCGCTCGCAGCCCTGAACATCCGGACGATCCCCCGCATGTGCTCCGTGGTCATCCTCAGAAGACCCACCCATCCGCGCTGGCCCCTGATCCTCGCGGCCAATCGGGACGAGTTGGCGACGCGCACCGCCATGCCGCCGGCGCGGCACTGGCCGGACCGGCCGGAGGTGACCGCCGGGCTCGACGTCTCGGGCCAGGGGAGCTGGCTCGGCGTCAACGATCATGGCGTCCTTGCCGCCGTGCTCAACCGGCAGGGCACGCTCGGCCCGGAGGCCGGCCGGCGGAGCCGGGGCGAGCTGGTGCTGGAAGCGCTCGACCATGCCGACGCCGAGGCCGCGGCCGGCGCCCTCGCCCATCTCGACCCGGACGCCTACCGGCCGTTCAACCTGCTGATCGCCGACGGCAGCGACGCCTTCTGGATCCGCCATGCGGGCGACGGGATGGTGAACTCGGTGAGCCTCGGCGATGGCGTGGTGATGCTGACCTCGCGCGAGATCAACGATGCCAACTCGCCGCGCATTCGCCGCTATCTGCCGCTCTTTCGCCAGGCCGCAACACCCGAGCCAGACCCTGATGCGACGAAAGACGACTGGTCCGACTGGCAGCTCCTGCTGGCCAGCACGGCTAGCGAGACCGGCGATCCGCGGGATGCCATGTGCATCCATACCGACGGGCCCTACGGCACGGTAAGCTCGAGCCTGATCGCCCTGCCGCCGCTCGCCACCGAGCCCGCACTCTGGCGCTATGCCGCCGGCCCGCCGGACGAGGCGCCGTTCGCCGAGGTCGAGCTCTAGCCCGCTGAAGGGCGGCGGCGGAACCCTCCGCCCGGCGGCTCCGTTCATTGGGGACGATAATGTCCATCGATGGAGAGGAGACGCAGTCATGGGTTGGTGCAGGCTTCGATCGGTCGTGCTTGGCGCTGCCGCCCTGCTCGCGCCAGGCGGGGCGCTGCTGGCCGCGGATGAGGGCCGGGCCGTGCTCCGGTCGGTCGAGGGGGCGGAGGTCGGCACGGTGACGTTTCGGCCGGCCGGCTTCGGCGGCCTGATCCTGACGCTCGAGGCCACCGGGCTGCCGCCGGGCGCGCACGGCTTCCATCTGCACGAGACGGGCGAATGCGATGCCGCGACGGGCTTCGAAACGGCCGGCGGCCATCTCAACCCGACCGGCCGCTCGCATGGCTGGCTGAACGAGATGGGTGCCCATCTCGGCGATCTGCCGAACATCCTGGTACCCGAGGACGGTGAGCTGGCGGTCGAGTTCTTCCTTCCCATGCTGTCGCTCGGGCCGGTGGCGGACGCGCATTCGCTGATGGCGGGTGACGGCGCCGCCGTCATGGTCCATTCGGGGCCTGACGACTACGCGAGCGATCCCGCAGGCAATGCCGGCGACCGCATCGCCTGCGGCGTCATCGAGATGCTGGAGTAGCCGGCGCGTCGAACCCGCGCGGCGGGTCGCCGGCCGGGCGCTGCAGCCAGTTGTCGGGGCTGTAGTGGCACGTACCGTCGATCAAATGCAGCGTGTAGGCGTGGCGCGAGCGGGCCGAGCGGTTGGCGGTGCTGCGATGCGGCAGGCGGCCGTGCAGCAGGATGAGATCGCCGGTGCGGGCGGGCAGCGGCACGAGACCCTCGGTCGGCAGGGGTGTGGGGTCCAGCGTCTCCATCCGGGTCGCGTACCCGTCCCGGCGGAAGCGGGCGGCGAGCGGCCGCTGGTGGCCGCCGGGCTCGGCGAGGAGGCAGCCATTCTCCTCGGTCGCGTCCTCGAGCGCGAACCAGAGGCCGAGGCAGCTCTCGGGCTCGGTGTGGAGGAAAGTGCTGTCCTGGTGCGAGGTCACCTCGCCGCCAATGCGCGGCTGCTTGAAGATGTACATGGACTGCAGGAGCAGCGGCTCTTGGAAGCCGAGTTCGGCGGCGAGCGCGGCGAGGGCCGGGCGGCGGGAAAAGGCGGCGAAAAGGGGGTCCTGGTCATGCAGCGCGTGGCCGACCTTGTTGATCGCCCGGCTCTTCTCGACGGCGAGCCGGCCCTCGACATCGAAGGCTTCGGCCTCGAAGAAGAAGCGCACCTCGCCGCCGGAATCGAGGAAGTAGCGGTCCTGGGCGTGGCGCTGGTCGTCGGTCGAGAAGACCGTGGCGAGCCCGGTCGGATCGAAGGCGTCCAGCAGCTCGGCCATGCGGCCGCGGAGGGCAGCGCAGTCGTCGGCGGGAACGAAGCCCTCGAGGTGGAGGTAGCCGTTGCGCTCCCAGCTCGCGCGCTCGGCCGCGGTGAGCATCAGCCCTGCCCGGTCTCGAGGATGATCTTGCCGATATGGGTGCTGGATTCCATCAGCCGGTGCGCCTCGGCCGCCTGGTCGAGCGGCAGGACACGGTGGATGACGGGCTGCACCTTGCGGCTGGCGAGGAGCGGCCAGACTCTTGCCTCGAGGGCCCTGGCGATCCGCCCCTTCTCCTCGACCGTGCGGGGGCGGAGCGTCGAGCCGGTCCAGGTCAGGCGCTTGAGCATGAGGGCGGCGAAGTTCGCCTCCACCTTCGGCCCGCCGAGCCAGGCGATCTGCACCAGCCGCCCCTCCAGCGCCAGGGCCTTGAGGTTGCGCGGGACATAATCGCCACCGACCATGTCGAGGATGACGTCGACACCGCGCCCGTCCGTCGCCTCCTGCACGGCGGCGACGAAATCGTCGTTCCTGTAGTTGATCGCGCGCTCGGCCCCGAGCTTCTCGCAGAAGGCCTGCTTCTCCGCCGAGCCGACCGTCGTCAGCACCCTTGAGCCGAGCTCGCGGGCGAGCTGGATCGCCGTGGTGCCGATGCCGGAGGAGCCGCCATGCACGAGCAGCCACTCGCCGGGCTGCAGCGCACCCCGCTCGAAGACATTGGTCCAGACGGTGAAATAGGTCTCGGGCACGCCGGCGGCCTCGGTGAAGGAATAGCCCTCCGGCACCGGCAGGACCTGCGGCTCGGGGGCGACGGCATGGGTCGCGTAGCCGCCGCCGGCGAGGAGCGCGCAGACCGCGTCGCCGGGGGCGAAGCGCTCACAGCCGGAGCCGACCTCCAGCACGCGGCCCGCCACCTCGAGCCCCGGCAGGTCGCTGGCGCCGGGCGGCGGCGCGTAGCCGCCCAGGCGCTGCAGCACGTCCGGCCGGTTGACGCCCGCGGCATGCACCTCGATCAGAAGCTCGCTCGGGCCGGGCCGCGGGATGGGGCGACGGGCCGGGCGCAGGACCTCCGGGCCGCCCGATCCGGCGAGCTCGATGCACGACATGTCACCCTGGGTCACCCGGCCTGCTCCTCTCGAAGGCTGTCAACTGCAGCTGAACCTAGCGCCCGTCCTCAGGAAAGGAAGCAGGCGAGGCCGTAGCAGCGGTCGAGGAGCAGGGTGAAGACGAGATAGAGGGCGGCATCGAGCAGGAGGAGGACGAGGACGAGCGGCAGGCCGACCAGGGCCAGGGCATAGAGGACGGCCCAGCGGGTCGGCCGGGGCGGCGGCAGGAAATGTCCCGCGACGGTGCGGTGGTTCGAACCAGATCGTTGCGTAGCGTGTGTCATATTTCTACTTATAGGAGAAATATGTTGGACGGCATCATCTGCATGCACTGGCGCCTCGATTCTCTCGACGAGCCGGCGTGGCGGCGGCTCATGGGCGCCGCCGAGCGCCCTGCCCTGCAACAGTCCTGGGGCTATGGCGTCGCCGTGGGTGGCCAGGGCCATGCCGTCATGCGCGCCGGGCTCAGCGATGGCGGGCGCTGCCTCGCTTTGGCGCAGGTGGTGCGACGGCGGCTGCCCGGCGGCTGGGGCCTCGGCATGCTGCTGCGCGGCCCGGTCTGGCTCGAGCCACCCGACCCCGAACGCGAGGCCGTGGCCATCGACCGGCTGCGCGCGGAACTGGGGCGCACGCTCCTCCTCTGGCAGCCGGACGATGCGGACGCGGCCGAGCGGCGCGCCGGCTGGCGGCGCGTCTGGACCGGGCCGAGCACGGCCTGGCTCGACCTGACGCAGCCGGCCGCGCAATTGCGCCGGCGGCTCGACGGCAAGTGGCGGAACATGCTGGTCCGGGCCGAGGCGACGTCGATGAGTGCCGTCGAGGCGATCGGCGGCAGCCACTTCGAGTGGCTGGTCGAGGCCAACGAGCGGCAGCGCCTGGCGGTGGGCTACCGGGGCCCGGGGGCAGGCTTCATCCGGGCGCTGGCGGCGAACGGGCGCCGCGGGATGATGGCGCTCATCGCCCGGCACGAGGGCGAGTCGGTGGCGGGTGTGCTGCTGGCCCGGCACGGCCGGGCGGCGACCTACTATGCGGGCGTGACGACGGCGGCGGGGCGCGAGCTGCGCGCCCATCACCGGCTGCTCTGGGAGGGTGTCCTCCGCCTGCAGCGGGCCGGCTGCACCGCCCTCGACCTCGGCGGCATCGACACCGTCACCAGCCCCGGCATCGCCCGCTTCAAGCTCGGGCTCGGCGGCACGCCGCTGACCCTGGCCGGCAGCTATCTGGTGGCCCCGCGCCTGCGGCGCCAGCCGGGCTGAAAAGAAGAAGGGGCCGCGCCAGCGGCGCGACCCCTCCTCCCGATTGGTTGGCTCTGGTTGCCTGGACTTAGAAGTCCATGCCACCCATGCCGCCCATGCCGCCCATGTCCGGGCCGCCGGCGGGAGCCGACTTCTTCTCGGGCTTCTCGGCGACCATGGCCTCGGTCGTGACGAGGAGACCGGCGACCGACGCGGCGTCCTGCAGAGCGGTGCGGACGACCTTGGCCGGGTCGATGATGCCCTTCTTCACGAGGTCACAGAACACGCCCTCGTAGGCATCGTAGCCCCAGTTCGGATCGGTCGACTCGAGCAGCTTGCCGACGATGACGGCGCCGTCGACGCCGGCATTCTCCGCGATCTGCTTGGCCG
>JAUIID010000018.1 GCA_030431615.1 Alphaproteobacteria bacterium | reverse complement strand
GTCGCGGCCGTGGAACTCTAGCCTCACGAAGGCGAAGGCGGCGAGCGTGCTGATCACGAGCTGGCCGGCGAGGGTCATGGTGACCAGCATCAGCGTGTTCAGCATGTAGCGGGCGAAAGGGGCGGCCGCCATCGCCCGGGTGAAGTTGTCGAGCGTCAGGGGGGCCGTGAGGTCGAAGCGGGCGGCGTAGAGCGGCGGGTGGAACGCGGCCCAGACCGCGAAGAGCAGTGGCAGGATCCACAGGATGGCGAGGAGCCAGGCGCCGGCGGTGACGAGGAGGTGGTCGAACCGCGCGCCGGTGTCGACGATGCGGGTGGCGGCGGTGCCGGGGGCCAGCGCAGCGCTCGTCACCGGTAGTGGATCCGCTTGTCGAGCACGGTCACCTGCAGCACCGAGACGGTGATCAGGACGGCGAGCAGGACGACGGTGAGGGCGGCGGCGTAGCTCGTGTCCCAGAACTTGAAGCCGGTCTCGTAGATGTAGAAGAGGAGGAGCGAGCTGGCATTGCTCGGGCCGCCGCCGGTCATGGCGACGATGTGGTCGACGACGCGAAAGGCGCCGATCACGGCATTGACTAGGACGAAGAGCGTCGTCGGCATGAGCAGCGGCAGGACGATGCGGCGGACAAAGTGGAAGTCGGAAGCCCCCTCGAGCTTCGCCGCCTCCTTCAGGCTCGGCGGGATCGACTGGAGGGCGGCGAGGTAGAAGATCATGAAGAAGCCGGCCTCCTTCCAGACCGAGACCGCCATGACGCTCCAGAGCGCCGTTTCGGGCGAGCCCAGGAAGTTGACCTCGGGCCCGCCGAAGAGGGCGATGATCTGGTTCAGCAGGCCGAAGCCCGGCGTGTAGAAGAAGAGCCAGATATTGGCGGCTGCCACCATCGGCAGGACGGTGGGCGTGAAGTAGGCCATGCGCAAAAAGCCGCGACCGGCGAGCCGCTCGTTGACCCAGAGCGCCATGAGGAGCGCGATGCCGATCGAGAGCGGGATGGTGACGAGGGCGTAGAGGAAGTTGTTCCAGACCACCTGGAGGAAGACAGGATCGTCGGTGATCATCCGGCGATAGTGGTCGAGCCCGAGGAAGTTGGCGGGCCGGCGGCCGCGCGCGGTCGAGAAGAAGCTCGCCCAGAAGGTCGCGACGGTCGGGTAGTGGGTGAAGGCGACGAGCAGCACCATGGCCGGCAGCACGAGCAGCCAGGCATAGAGGGTGGTGAGCAGGCGGCGGTCCATGGAGCGATCGCCGGCGGGCGGGCCAATCGCCCGCCCGCCGGCTGGTGGCTCAGCGATAGGGGGCGAGGATGCGCATCGCCTCTTCCTGGGCGGTCGCCAGCGCCGCCGCGGGCTCGGCAGCCCCGGTGATCGCCGCCTGCAGCCCGTCGTTGAAGACCTTGGTGACGCGCTGGTTCTCGTGGGTCGAGAGCTCGGCCACGGCGAACTCGAGCTGGTCGCGGGCGACGGTGGCCGGCGGGAATTCGCTCGCATATTCCTGCATGGCCGGGGTTTCCCAGGCGGCCGGGCTGGTTGCCACGTAGCCGGTCTTGATCGACCAGTCGGCCTGGTTCTCCGGCGTGGTCAGCCAGCGGATGAAGTCGAGCGACGCCTGCTCGCGCTCGGGGTCGCTGTGCAGGATGAAGAGGTTGCCGCCGCCGGTCGGCGCGCCGCGGCGGACATGCGCCGGCAGCATGGCGACGCCGAACTCGAAGGGCGCGTTGTTGCGGACGTTGGTGAGGTTGCCCGTGGTCGTCCACATCATCGCGGTCCGGCCCTGGAAGAAGTCCTGCGGCGTGGTGCCCCATTCGATGATGTCGGGGGCCATGACGCCGTGCTCTTTGCTCAGCGCCACGAGGTATTCGAGCGCTTCCACGACCTTGGGGTCGTCGAAGTTCACCTCGTTGCCGTCCTGGTTCATCAGGATGACGTCGTTCTGCGTCGTCAGGCCCTGGAAGAGCCAGTAGGGGAAGCCGGAAGTCGGGATCTGCACGCCGTACTGGGTGACGTTGCCGGCGGAGTCCTTGAGGGTCAGCTGCTTGCCGAATTCGACCTGCTCCTCCCAGGTGGCGGGCGGGACCTCGGGATCGAGGCCAGCGGCGGCGAAGGCTTCCTTGTTCCAGTAGAGGACCGGCGTCGAGCGCTGGAAGGGCACGCCCCAGAGCTGGCCGTCGATGCTGCCGTTCTCGAGGAAGGCCGGATAGAAGCTCGCGAGCCAGGCCTTCTCCTCGTCGCTCTGGGCGAGGTCGGAGATGGCGACGATCATGTCCTCGTCATAGAGGGTGAAGGTGTCGACGGCGAGCAGCACGGCCATGTCGGGCGGGTTGCCGCCCTTGAAGGCGGTGACCGTGCGGGTGATCGTGTCCTGGTAGCTGCCGGTATAGACCGGCAGGATGGTCACGCCCTCGGTCTGCTCGCTGTAGGTCTTCGCATATTCGTCGATGATGGCGGTGATAGGCCCGCCGACGGCGACCGGGAAGTTGAGCGTCAGCTCGAGCTCGGCCCTGGCCGCGGGGGCGGCGGCGATGAGCGCCACGACGGCCGTGGCGGCGAGCAATGACTTCTTGTCCATGAGGTAACTCCTCCCAGGATGCGTGGCTGGTTCGTGGTGTCGGCGGCCGACAGCGCCACGCGGCGGCCATCGGCGGCGGAAAAGAAGGCGAGGTCGGCAGCGGTGCAGGCGAGCTGCAGCTTGCTGCCCGGGGCCGCCGCGGCGTGGCCGGGGACGCGGGCGAGCAGGGTGTGGCCGCCGAGGTCGCAGACGAGGACGGTATCCGCACCCTGGTAGTCGAGGTCGGTCACGGTGACGGGCAAGCCCGGCCCGTCTTGCGGCTGGAGCGCCTCGGGGCGGATGCCGAGCAGGAGGTCAGGCTGCTGCGCGCCGTCCGTCTCGGCGAGGACGGGGCCCGTGGTGCCAGCGACGACGAGCCCGCCGGCCGAGGCTTCGAGCGGCAGGAGGTTCATGGGCGGCGTGCCGACGAAGCTCGCGGCGAAGGCGGTGGCCGGGCGCTCGTAGAGCTCGGCCGGTGCCGCGTCCTGCTCGATCCGGCCGTCGCGCATCAGCACGACCTGGTCGGCCATGCTCAGCGCTTCGGCCTGGTCGTGGGTGACGTAGATCATGGTCATGTCGAGGCGGCGCTGCAGCTCGCGGATCTCGTGGCGCATCTCGGCCCGAAGCTTGGCGTCGAGATTGGAGAGCGGCTCGTCCATCAGGCAGAGCCGGCTCTCGGCGACGATGGCGCGGGCCAGCGCCACGCGCTGCTGCTGGCCGCCGGAGAGCTGCGCCGGCTTGCGGGCGAGGAGCTGGCCAAGGCCGAGGATGTCGGCGGCGCGCTCCAGCCGCCTTCGGCGTTCGGCTGATGGCACGCGGCGCACCTTGAGGCCGAAGAGGATGTTCTCGGCGACCGAGAGGTGGGGGAAGAGCGCGTAGTTCTGGAAGACCATGGAAAGGCCGCGCTTCGCCGGCGGCCGGTCGGTGACGTCGGTGCCGTCGATGCGGATGCGCCCGGAGGTGGCCGTGTCCAGCCCGGCGATCAGCCGGAGCGTCGTCGACTTGCCGCAGCCCGATGGCCCGAGCAGCACGGCGAAGGCGCCATCGGCAATGACGAGGTCAATTCCGGCCAGAGCCGTCGTTTCGCCGAAGCGACGGGTAAGGCCGTCGAGCACCACTTCGGGCAAAGGCCACCTTCTTGCGCGCCAACCGGACGGGGAATGCCGGCAGGCGGTACGCTAGCGGTGTGACAGATCGATGACAACCGAACGCATGGCGGCCCGGCAGGGACGGCCAGCGCCGCGATCAGCGCGTCGGCTTGAACTCGCCGCCGCCGCAGGGCACGTTCTCGGCCCGGCGCGTCGACGCTGGAAACGATGGGGAAGCAGGCCATGCAGGAGATCCGTGTCGCGACCTTTGCCGGGCCGGGTG
This sequence comes from Alphaproteobacteria bacterium, assembly GCA_030431615.1. Lineage (GTDB taxonomy): Bacteria > Pseudomonadota > Alphaproteobacteria > Geminicoccales > Geminicoccaceae > SLRI01. The sequence goes on along the minus strand of JAUIID010000018.1, from coordinate 38,680 downwards.
CGAGCCCGGTGATCCGGACTGTCGCGCGGCCTAAGATTGGACCCAGGGCGGCGCTGATCCGCATCGGCGCCTGCGGTGTCTGCGGCACCGACCTGCACATTCTCAAGGGCCACTGGCCGAAGCCGCTGCCCTGGCCGTTCACGCTCGGCCACGAGCTGGCCGGCGTCATCGTCGAGATCGGCGACGAGCTGACCACCGATTTCATGGGCAAGCCCATCGGCGTCGGCTCCAAGCTCATGCTGCCGCCGCTCATGCCGTGCGGGCATTGCGACTGGTGCGTGCATTACCCGGAGACGGCCAACAAGTGCCTGACGCCGGTCTACTATGGTCGCTATCTCGGCTTCGACAAGCCGCCGCACCTCTGGGGCGGCTGGGCGGAAATGGTCTATGTCGACGTCGCCGAGTTGCCGGGGACGAAGATCTACAAGCTGCCGGACGCCATGCCGCTCCGCCTCGGCGCGCTGAGCGAGCCGCTCACCTCGTGCATTCGCGCCTTCGAGCGGGCGCAGCGCGTGAACGGTTTTCCCTGGAATGCGACGGTGGTCGTGCAGGGCACGGGGCCGATCGGTATCCTCGCGGTGGCCGCGGCGCAGGAAATGGGAGCGGGCCGCGTGATTGCCGTGGGTGCCCCGGAGACCCCGCGCCTGGCCCTGGCACGCCGCTTCGGTGCCGAGGCGACGGTCGACATCGAGCGGCACGTCACAGCCGAAGCACGGATCGCAGCCGTGCGCGAGATCGTCGGCGGTTACGGGGCGGACCTCGTCATCGACTGCTCCGGCCACCCCTCCGCAGGACCCGAGGGCATCGAGTATCTCCGTGACGGCGGGACCTATGTCGAGATGGGCCAGTTCACCGACGCCGGCTCGATCCAGACCAACTGGCACCGCATCTGCACCAAGGACCTGAACGTGCTGGGATCCTGGGCGTTCACCGCCAACGACCTGCCGAAGGGCGTCGACATGCTGTGGAACGCGCGTGACCGCTATCCATGGTACGAGATGCAGACGCTGTTCGAGTTCTCCGAGCCCGGGATCGCGCAGGCCATCGCCGACGCGCTGGCGATGAAGACGGTGAAATCGACCATCGTGCCGAACCCCGATCTGCTGGAGGCCTGACGACGAGCCGCCGCGCGGCGGTGCAACGGGGAGGATGCGATGCGGGTGGTGATCTGCGGCGGCGGGGTGATCGGCGCCTGCACGGCCTGGTTTCTGGCATCGCGGGGCTGCGAGGTTCTGGTGGTGGAGCGGCATCGGGTGGCCGGGTCGGCCTCCGGCAAGTCGGGCGGGTTCCTGGCGCTCGACTGGTGCGATGGCTCGCCGCTGCGGCCGCTGGCGCGGCGCAGCTTTGCGCTGCACGCGGAGCTGGCGGCGGCCTTCCCCGATCGCTGGGGCTATCGGCGCCTGCCGACGGCGGCCGTGACGCTGAGCCGGCAGGCCGGGCGGGCGGCGGCCGGCCTGCCGGGCTGGCTGGCGCCGGAGGCCCGCTTCGGCGGCTGGCTCGGCACGGAGGAGACGACGGCGCAGGTCGATCCCGAGGCCTTCACCACCGGCATGATGGACCTCGCCGGCGAGCGCGGCGCCCGGCTGGTCGGGGGTGTCGTCCAGGGGATCGAGCGGAGCGCCGATGGCGGGCGGGCCACTGGCGTGGTGGTCGATGGCGAGGTGCTGGCCGCCGATGCGGTGGTCATCGCCATGGGGCCCTGGTCGGTCCTGGCGGCGGCCTGGCTGGCGCTGCCGGCGGTCTACGGGCTCGAGGGGCACAGCCTCGTCTTCGACGACCCGGGGGCCGCGGCGGCCGCCCTCTTCGTCGACTGCCCGGCGCCGGGCGGCGGGCAGGGGGCGCCCGAGGTCATCCCGCGGCCGGACGGCACAACCTATGTCTGCGGCCTGCCGAGCCGACGGCCCATGCCCGAGGATCCGGCAGCGGTGGTGGCGGACGAGCGCTTCCTCGAGCAGTTGCGGCTGATGATCGAGGGCTTCGCGCCCGGGCTCGCCGACGCCCCGGTGCGGCGCGGCGGCGCCTGCTTCCGGCCGGTGACCGAGGACGGCCTGCCGCTGATCGGCCCGGTGCCCGGGCTCCAGCGCACATTTGTCGCGACAGGTCACAGCGTCTGGGGCATGCTGAACGGGCCGGCCACCGGCGAGGCGCTGTCCGCACTGATCCTCGACGGTACTTCGGCCAATATTGATCTCAGCCCCTTCGATCCGGCCCGGCTGCCGCCTGTGGCAGCACGGCGTCAATAGTGGCAAGGAGGCGTCAATGTCGTCTTACTACGACACGAGAGAAGGCCGCGCGCCGTTCCGCGAATACGAGACCTGGTACGAGGTCGCGGGCGATCTGGGCAGCGCCAAGGTGCCCCTGGTCGTCCTGCATGGCGGGCCCGGCTGCACCCACGACTATCTCGAAGCCTTCGCCGATCTAGCGGTGACCGGCCGGCCGGTCGTCCTCTACGACCAGCTCGGCAATGGACGCTCGACCCACCTGCCCGAAGCACCGAAGGAACTCTGGTGCGTCGAGACGTTCCTGGAAGAGCTGGATGGTCTGCTTCGGCATCTCGGCATCGAGCAGCGCTACAATCTGCTCGGGCAGTCCTGGGGCGGCATGCTGGCGGCTGAACACGCCGTCCTGAAGCCTGCCGGTCTGAACGCGCTGGTGCTTGCCGATGCGCCGGCCTCGATGGTCACCTGGCGGGAGGAGATGAAGCGTCTGGAGGGGCTGTTGCCGGAGCAGGTCCAGGCGACGCTGAAGCACTACGACGACATCGAGGACTATCAGCACCCGGACTACCAGGCGGCGTCGCGCATCTTCTATGGCGAGCATCTCTGCCGCGTGATGCCGCCGCCGGAAGAAGTGCAGCGGACCATCGACTGGATCGGCTACGATCCGACGGTCTACGGCACGATGAACGGCCCGACGGAATTTCTCGTAAACGGCACGCTGAAGAACTGGAGCATCGAGGACCGGCTGGACCGGATCGAGGTGCCGACCCTCGTCATCTCCGGCCGGCACGACGAGGCGACCCCGCACGTGGTCAAGGCCTATGTCGAAGGCATCAAGGGCGCCGTCGAGCGGATCTTCGAGGAGTCGAGCCACATGCCGCATATCGAGGAGCAGGCCGCCTGCCTGCTCACCGTCAGCGCCTTCCGCCACGAACACGATGCGGCCGGCGGGGCGGTGCGAGCCGGCTGAGCGCGGGCGCAGTTGCGGCAAGGGTAGCACCCTGGTCTGGTCGCTTTCCTGTCGAGCCCGGCAAAAATCGTCATGTGAAGCCGCGTATCGCCTCCGCGGGGCAGATGGGGTAGAATGCCCGGTTTCCCACGCCGAGACGTGGGGCCAAGCGGAGGAAACGTCATGAACGCGACCGCAGGCGGCGGAGTCGGTCCTGCTGATGCCGGGGATGAAGAGACGGTGCAGCTGGTCGGTGTCGGCGATGTGGTGAAGGCGCTGACGGCGGAGCAATCCCTGTTGAACGATCTGGTTGCGGTGGCCGAGCAGGCGGCCAAGGGCAATTCAGGGCCAGTGCGCGACTTTATTGACCGCTATTGGCTGTCCCCGTTGAAAGGGGATCGAGAGGCGACCGGACAGTGCCTCGCGGACCTGCAGGCCGGCGATGTGGCATCGGTCAGGGAGGCGGCCGACGAGGAGCTGAGGCTCGTGCGGCTGCTGCGCCGCGAGGTCGGGAACCTCGCCGGTCGTCACCCGGGTCGGGCGACGCTTCAGGCGGCCCTGAAGAGCTATGACGACGACTTCCGCACGGAAGCCGGGGGCTCGCGATCGATTCTCAACGCTCTGTCCTAGCCCTCGCGAGGCGGATGCCCTTGCGATTGCCCAGGGGCAGCCGGCCCCTGAAAGCGAGCTGCACCTCGACCATGCCGTAGCGGCAGAGCGCGTCGAGCTCGAAGATGCCGTTGGTCAGCGCCGCGCGTAGCGCCTTCTCGTGCCGGCGCAGCTTCTCCGGCAGGTGGAACGTGAGGCGGACGGGGCGCTGCGTCGTCGGGCCGACCAGGATCGAGCATGCGTCCAGCGTCGGTGCCACGACGCGCAGGGCTTCGAGGAACGCGTCGTAGGTGAACTTCTCGCCGGCGAAGACGAAGGTCTCCGTGTCTCGGCCGAGCGGCCAGAGTCGGGGCGTCCGCTCGCCGCACGTACAGGCGCCGACCGAGACGCGGACCCGGTCGCCGGTACGATAGTTGAGCACGGGCTGGGTGCGGATGTCGGGTGTGCTCAGCAGGAGCTCGCCCTCGGCCGTCAGCGGATCGACCCATGCCGGATCGGCAAGACCGACCACCGTGCTCTCGGGGTGGAAGTGGCAGCCGTCGGCCGTGCCGCACTCGCTGGCGAAGCCGCCGGTCTCGGTCGTGCCGAAGAAGGTGCAAACCCTGCAGCCCCAGGCATGCGCGATCGCCGTGCGCTGGCGGGGAAGAAGCAGCTCGCCAACCGTGATGCAGATCCGTACCGGCGAGCGACCCTCGGGCCAGAGTGCCAACGGCCGTTCGCCGCCGCGTGCGATCAGGCTCGGAATGGCGAGCACGGCAGTGGGTTCGAGCCGCTGCAGCGCCAGCCAGGCGGGCGCGTCATCCTCGGTCAGATGCAGGAACGTGAAGCGTTCGACGCCGAGCGCCCGGGCCGCCCGCTGGTAGAAGTCAGAGATCGCGGCAGCCCCGACATCGATGCAGACCAGATGGTCGCCCGGCCCGAGCCCGGCACGACGGAAGACCCGCTCGGTCTCGGCCTGCTCGGCGAGGTCGTCGGCCCCGCGGCAGAAGCGCAGCACGGGCCGCGACGTCGAGCCGGAGCTGCGATCGGTGACGAAGCATTCCCGGCCGAGGCCGGCCAGCGCCTCCGCCGCGAGCGGGCCCCGATAGTCGGCGCGCGAGGTCGGGGGCAGGCGGCCGAGCCGCTCGATGGCGGTGCCGGTGCCGCATTCGGCGAGCCGCGCCCGATAGAAGGGTGATTCGGCATCCAGCCGGTCGAGGAACTGCCGGAGCCGGGCCTCGGTTCGCCCGTCACGGTCAATGACCGTCATGTGGCCGCGATCGCCGGCGACGAACGCACCTGTCCTCTTGGCCGGCAGGTTGTCGCTGCTCATGCCAGGGCCACGCCCGGGCCGACCTGCAGCCGGATCACCGGTGCCGCCGTGAAGGCGAGGCTCGTCACGGCGAGCAGCCCGGTTCGGGGGTCGATCTCGAGCCGCACGCTGTCGTCGGCCGGAATGTAGGTGGTCTCGCCGGCGCCGGCGCTGGCCAGGACCTGCAGCTCGTCACAGACGAGGAGGCGTGCCGTTTGCGTGGCGGCAGCTGGTCGGTCGCCGGCATGCACGACCATCACGAGCGGCACATCGATTGCCGGGCGTTCGACGCCGGCCACCAGGAGCACGAGATCCGGGGCGAGGGCTTCGATGCCGCGGTCGATGCTGCGTGGCCCGGCTTCGGCATAGACGAGGGAGGCGCTGACCCGGCTCCAGGCGAGCAGCTCGACGAGATCGGCGGCGAAGGGCCCTGTCGCGTCGTCCGTGACCAGTGCCATCCGGCGCGGCAACCGCGTCGAGCCGAGCCGGGACAGGGCGCCGATCAGCCGGCGCTGGCGCAGCAGCCAGTCGCCGTCGGCCTCGATGCGGGTGAACCCCAGGTGTGGCCTGCCACGGCGCAAAGGTGGCACCGCACCGACCGGGTCGGCACCGGCGACATGGAGCTGGCCTGGACCGTCGAGGCAGTGCAGATCGGCGGCGCCGATGTAGGGAATGTCGGCTTCGACTGTCGGCCGGCGGGACCAGAGCGCGCGATAGAGCGGCAGGGCGTCACAGGCGGCACGGGCAGCCGCCAGCAGCGGCGGGTCGCTCATGCCGGCGGCGATTGCGGCAGGCCGAGCTGGCGCAGGGGACCGGTAAGCCGCTCCTCGTCCTCCAGGTGCTGGAAGGGCCAATAGTCGACGAGCTCGTCGAGATTCGCCTCCGGCCAGCCGGCGACATAGGTGTCGAAGGCGATTTTGGCCGCGTCGAGCCGGCCGAGATGAACGAGCGCTGCGGCGAGCGGTGCCGCCGGGCCGAAGTCCTCGGGGTTGCGCTGGAGCGCCAGCTCGAACTGCGCTGCCGCTTCCTCGAAGGCGCCCTCGCCGAAATAGGACATGCCGAGCACGAAATCGACATAGGCCGGGAAGAGCGGGTCGAGTCGCATGGCCAGCTCGACCCAGGGCCGGCCTTCGGTCGGGCGCCCGGCATAGATCAGCGTCTCGGCGCGGATGATGTGGCCGGCGACGTCGTTCGGATCGTGCTCCACCGCGAGCTGGGCGAAGCCGAGCGCCTCGTCGAAGCGCCGTGCATAGAGGTTCATGTCGGCGGCCAGCCGGTAGGCGACGGCGTTGGGCTCGAGCAGCGCCCGCTGCAGGTACTCCTCCGCCCGGCCCGGTGCCGTCTCCCAGGTTTCGCCGACGCTGTCTTCCCAGCCATAGACCCAGCTCCACCAGTAGACCTGGCCGATGGCGGCGTTGGCCGCGGCATAGTCGGGATCGATCGCGATCGCCGCCTGCAGGTGGACGAGTGCTTCGGCCAGCGCCTCGGGCGTCTTTTCCCCGAGCAGCTGGATGCCGCTGCGGAAGTTCTCGTAGGCGGCGAGGTTGGTCGTGTCGCGGCGGGCGATGCGGCGCCGCTCGTCCGAGCTCAGGTTGAGCGCCATGGCGGCCACGACGCCGTCGACGATGTCCTTCTGGACGCTGAAAATGTCATGCCGGCTGACGTCGTAGCGCTCGCCCCAGACGGTCCGGCCGTCACTGCCGTCCACCAGCCTGGCGTTGATGCGGAACTTGTCGCCGACGGCGCGGATCGTGCCCTCCAGCACGTGGCTGGTGCCGAGCGAGCTGGCGATCGCCCTGGGCCCGATGTTCTCCCGGGCCACGGCCCGTGTCGTGTTGCGGGCGACCACCTGGAGCTGCTGGATCTTCGATAGATCGGTGGTGATGTCCTCGACGATGCCGTCAGCGAGCACGCGGAAGCGCGCATCGTCACCCAGCCCCTCGAAAGGCGTGACGGCGATTGCCGGGCCGCGCTCGCGCAACGGTGCCAGTGCCGCCAGGTGGCCGACCTGGCTTTCGGCGCCGGTGTCCGCCTGCATCCGGTATGTCGCGATCGCGGTGACGAGGACCAGGGCGACCAGCGCCGTCAGCGCCATGGCCAGGCGCCGCCGGCGCCCGTTCGCCGGCGGGCCGGTGGCGAGCCGGAACACCTCGACCGGCATGTCGATGTTCTTCAACCGGCGTCGGCCGAGCGAGCGGAAGTCGGCGGCGACGTGACGCCGGACCTGCTCGTGAAAGGCGCCACAGGCGACGATCCCGCCCGGCTCGGCGAGGCTCTGCAGCCGGGCGGCGATGTTGACGGCGTCGCCGTAGAGTTGGTCGCCGTCCACGATGACGTCGCCGAGCGAGAGCGCCTGGCGGATATGCAGCTGTTCGGTGGCTTCGAGCGGCGCGTTCACCTGGGCGCGGATCTCGAGTGCCGAGCGCAGCGCCTGCACCGGGCTCGCGAACGCGACCAGCATGCCGTCCCCGGCCTCGCCGAAGACGCGACCGTCATGGCGGCCGACGATTTCCACGACCCTGTCGAACAGACGTTTCAGCTCGGCCAGCGTCGCCTCGTCGTCGTGGCCCATGTGCAGGCTGTAGTCGACGATATCGAGTGCGAGGATTGCGCTCAGCACCCGCTGCATTGCGACGTTCCTCCGTCAGACTCCCAAGGTTAGGCCAGTCGGCAGACCAGCGCAAATTGTCAGCGGGCGCGCCGGCAATCGCCGCATGTCGCTGGCGAGCCACTTGAGGATTTGCGGGGGTACGCTAACAATGATCACGCGGTTGGCCGCGCATGACCAGCCGTCATAAAACAGGGAGGCTGAAATGCAGCGACGGATGTTTGGTGGCCTGGCGGCTGCCCTGGCCATCGGCCTGATGGCGTCGACCGCGATGGCGCAGGATATGCCGCGCATGGGCGTGGTCGTGAAGATCGGCGGCATTCCCTGGTTCAACGCCATGGAAGTCGGCATCCAGGAGCAGGGCAAGGAGCTGGGCTGGGATGCCTGGATGGTCGGGCCGACCAGCGCCGACCCGGCGCTCCAGGTGCGCGCCGTCGAGGACCTGATCGCCCAGGGCGTGGACGCGATCGGCGTGGTGCCGAACGATGCCGAGGTGCTCGAGCCGGTGCTGGCGCGGGCGCGCGAGCAGGGCATCATCGTGATCACCCACGAGAGCCCGAACCAGGAGAATGTCGACTGGAACTTCGAGATGGCCTCGCTCAAGGGCTTCGGCGAGGCGCATGCCAAGCTGTTCGCCGAGGCCGTGGGCGGCGAGGGCGAGTACGCGCTCTATGTGGGCTCGCTCACCGTGCCGGCGCACAATGCCTGGGCCGATGCGGCGGTGGCCTATCTCGAGGCCAACCACCCGGACATGACGCTGGTCGCCGACCGCTTCGGCGTTGCCGAGAGCGTCGACGATTCGCGCAGCACCGCCCTCGACCTGATGCGTGCCCATCCCGAGCTCAAGGGCTTCCTCGCCTTCGGCAGCCAGGGGCCGATCGGGGCGGGCCGTGCCGTCGACGAGCGGCGCAAGGCCGGCGAGATCGCTGTGGTCGGGCCGTTCTCGCCCGGCCAGGGGCAGCGGCTGGTGCATGACGGGGTGATCAGCGGCGGCTTCATGTGGAACCCGATGGAGGCCGGCCGCGTCTTCGTCACCATGGCCGACATGCTGAAGAAGGGCGAGCCGATCGAGGACGGCACCGAGATCCCGGGGCTCGGCGTGGTCTCGCCGGACGCCGAGACCCACAACATCATCGTCGACGCGCTCGTGACCCTGAACAAGGACACGGTCGACGAACTCGCCGGCATGGGCCTCTAGGGGCTCCATGGGCATCCGGTGATGGCAGCCGGCGACGTGGCGGGCGGTGATGCCGCCCGCCACGTCCTGGCCGTCGAGCATGTCTCCAAGGTCTTCGGCGGGGTCAGGGCACTCGTCGACGTCGATTTCGACGTGCTCGAGGGCGAGGTGCATTGCCTCGCCGGCGAGAACGGCTGCGGCAAGAGCACGCTGATCAAGATCGTCAGTGGCGTGCATGCGCCCGAGCCCGGTGCGGTGCTGCGCTTCGCCGGCGAGCGGGTCGAGGGGCTGACGCCGGTGACCGCCCGGCGGCTCGGCATCCAGGTGATCTGGCAGGATCTCGCGCTCTTCCCGGAGATGACCGTCGCCGAGAACATCGCCTTTGAGGCCAATCTCGGCGGCCGGCCGCGCTGGGTCGACTACCGGGCGATGCGGCGGACCGCCTCCCGCGTGCTCGAGCGCCTGGGCGTGGCGCTGCCGACCGGCCGGCCGCTGCGCGAGCTCGGCATCGCCCAGCGCCAGGTGGTGGCGATCGCCCGGGCCCTCGTCGCCGAGGCGCGCCTCGTCTTCATGGACGAGCCGACGGCGTCGCTCACCCAGGCCGAGACCCGAGCACTCTTCGAGGTGGTGCATCGGCTGAAGGCCGACGGCATCGCCACCGTCTTCGTCAGCCATCGCCTCGCCGAGGTGCTCGAGATCGCCGAGCGGGTGACCGTGCTGCGCGACGGCCGCAAGGTAGGCGTCTTTCCCGCAGGGGAGCTGACCCAGAACCGGCTCGCCGAGCTGATGACCGGCGAGGCGCACGAGGCGGTGGTACGCGCCCGGGACCTGACGGCGGCACCGGTGGTCCTCGAAGTCGATGGGCTCGCCCGGGGCGGCGAGTACGAGGACATCAGCTTTCGCCTGCACGCGGGCGAGATCCTGGGCGTCACCGGGCTGCTCGGTGCCGGGCGGACCGAGGTCGCGGCGACGCTCTTTGGGCTGACCGCGCCGGATCGGGGCGGCATGCGCCTCGATGGGCGCGATCTGCGCCTCGGCTCGAACCGTGACGCGATCCGTGCGGGCATCGCCTATGTCTCGGAGGACCGGCTCTCGCTCGGTCTCGTCCAGCCGCAGTCGATCTCGCGCAATGTCGCAATCACCGTGCTCGACCGCCTGCTCGGCTTCTTCGGCCTGCTCGATCCGGCAAGGGAGCGCCGGCTGGTCGGCGACTGGGTCGACCGGCTCCGGATCCGGATCGGCCGGCCGGAGGACGCCGTGGCGACACTCTCCGGCGGCAACCAGCAGCGCGTGGTGCTGGCCAAGTGGCTGGCCACCGAGCCGCGCCTCTTGATCCTGGATTCACCCACGGTCGGGGTGGACATCGGTGCCCGGGCGGGAATCTTCCAGATCGTCCGCGAGCTGGCGGCGGAAGGCCTCGCCATCCTGATGATCTCCGACGAGATTCCCGAGCTCTACCACAATGCGGATCGCATCCTGCACATGCGGGCCGGGCGGCTGGTCGGCGAGTTCCAACCGGGCGAGGCGCCGATCGAGGCGATCGAGGCGGCGGTCCATGCCTGAGCCACACCCGCACGGCGCCGGGCGCCGCTGGCTGCCGCGCTCGACCGAGGGATGGCTCGTGGTCGTCATCCTCGTCTTCGGCGCCTTTCTCGGCCTCGCCACCGACACGTTCCTGACCTTCGCCAACATCTTCGATCTTCTGAACATCAGCGCCTTCAACGCCATCATGGCGGTCGGCCTCCTCGTCGTGCTGGTGGCCGGCGGCATCGACATCTCGTTCGCGGTCGCCGCCTCCGTCGTCCAGTACCTGACCGCGGTGACGGTCATGCAGCTCGGTGGCGGCAACTGGGCCATCGGGCTGCTGCTGGCCAGCGCCTTCGGCTTCATGCTCGGGGCGATCAACGCCTCACTGATCTATTATTTCCGGATCATCTCGATCGTGGTGACCATCGCCACCTTCAACATCTTCTTCGGTCTCTTGATGTTCTTCACGCGCGGCCGGTCGATCTACGACCTGCCGGACTGGCTCCTGGACCGGATCATCGTCTTCGAGTTCGAGACGCCGGGGGGAGATTTCGCGTTCCTGACGCTGCCGGTGGTGGTCATGGTGGCGGTCGTCGCCGCCACCTGGCTCTTTCTCAACCGCTCGAGCCTCGGCCGCCAGCTCTACGCCATGGGCGACAATGCGGAGGGCGCGCGGCGGGTCGGCATCAACATCGCCGCGATGCATTTCCTCGCCTATGGCTGGCTCGGCGTCTGTGCCGGGATCGGCGGGCTGATGCAGGCGCATTACGTCCAGGAGGTGGTGCCGAACGCGCTCTACGGGCGCGAGCTCGATGTGCTGGCGGCCGTGGTGCTGGGCGGTGCGCGGCTCGGTGGCGGGCGGGGGACGATCCTGGGCGCACTGCTCGGCGTGACGCTCGTCACCATGACCCAGAACGGGCTGAACCTCATGGGGGTGAGCCCCTATGCCTTCCAGATGGTCGTCGGCCTCGTCATTCTCGTTGCCATCACGATGAGCAATCTGGAGGGGCTCGAGGCGTTCCTTCGGCGCTTTGCCCGCCCGCGCCGGGGCCAGACGGGAGGCAAGGGCTGATGCAGGCCGCCTTCACCCGGATCCTGCGCGGCCAGGGCGATATCCTCGGGCTGCTCGTCTTCTTCGCCGTGGTGCTCGTCTTCTTCGGCCTGACGACGCCCCGCTTCCTCGCCGCCGGCACCTTCCAGTCGATCGCCTTCCAGCTGCCGGAGCTCGGTCTCCTCACGCTGGCCATGCTGCTGCCGATCCTCTCGGGCGGGCTCAATCTCGCGATCACCTTCACCGCCAACATCGCCGGGCTCGCCATGGCCTGGATCATCCAGCTCGGCGGCGGGCCCGAGGCGGGGCTGCTGGTGGTGCTGCTCGGCACGGTGGCGGCGCTCGTCGTCGGTGCACTCGCCGGCGGGGTGATGGGTGTGGTCGTGGCCTTCGTCGGCGCGCATCCGATCCTCGTCTCGCTGGCGATGATGATCTTCCTGCGCGGGCTCGGCGAGTTCCTGACCCGGGGCGGCGACATCTCCGGCTTTCCGCCCTTCATCGCCACGATCGGGCACGGCACGGTTCTCGGCATCCCGTTGCCGCTCCTGATCCTGCTCGTGGCGGCGGTCCTCTGGCAGGTGCTGCTCGGCCGCTCGCGCTTCGGCTTCTCGACCTACATGGCCGGCTCCAATCTCGAGGCGACGCGCTATTCCGGCATCGACACGCGGCGGGTGCTGGTGCTGGTCTACGTGCTGTCGGGCGTCATGAGTGCGGTCGCCGGCATCCTCATGCTGACCCGCTTCAATTCGGTCCGGGTCGGCCACGGTGAGGCCTACCTGCTCATCACCGTGCTCGCCTGCTTTCTCGGCGGCGTCGACCCCTTCGGCGGGTTCGGGCGGACGGCGGCCGTGGTGCTCGCCCTCGTGATCCTCCAGACCATCGCCTCCGGGCTCAATCTGATGGGCGCCCACCAGCATCTGGCGACGGCACTTTGGGGGGTGTTTCTGATCGCCGTCATGGTGGGGCGGTGGGTATGGCAGCGCTGGAACTGGCGAGCGCCGGGGTGAGCGGCGGGTGGTGGGGCGGCGGGTGCGGGTTTCGGCGGCCTCGTTCGATCAGGTCTGCGCATGTCTGCAAACCGTGTTGGTGGCGGTGGTCGGGCAATGGGGCGAGGGTGGCGAGCAGGGCCGGCATCGACCGGTCGAGCCATGCCGCGAACCAGGCGGCATAGCCGGCGAGATAGCGTGCCGCGGGGCCACGGAAGGGGCGGATGAACCGGGCGAGGTCAGCGCCCTGGGGCGGGTCATGCGGTGGCTGCGGGGGCGTTGCTGCGGACCAGGGGAGCGGCCCGCTGTCCGGTCGGCCTGCATTGGTCGGCTGATCGGGCAGCGGTGCTGGCGGTGATCCGCGAAGGGCCGGGATCACTGTCACGCGGCAGCTGAGGTCATGTCCGACGCGGATGTAGACGGTGCCCCGGTAGGTGGCGAACGGATGGGGAAGGGGCAGGGCGCGGCGATCGACATCGACCCAGCGGGGGCGGTCAGGCGCGGGGACGGTCCGGGGCTGGAGGCGATGCCGGAGCCATTCTCTCGAGCCCTTGCGTGATTCCCGGATGCGGAGGGCCTCGGCCGGCCCGTTATCGTCGGGCTCCGGGGCCTTGGGGCGGACGAGCGTGCCGATGATCTTCTGCCGCCAGCGCCAGACGGTCGTCTTGTCGAGGCCCAGCCGGGCGGCGAGGCGGCGGCAGGATGACGGTCGGTCGCCGGCCATGTCGGCGATGACGTGCAGGAGCTTGTCGGGCGCGTGGATGCCGGCCGCGAACGTGCCGGTGGTCGTCGACGAGGTGCGCCGGCAGCCGCCACAGCGCCATCTGGCGTGACCGTTGTGGGCCCGGCCCCATCGGGCGAGATCGGGGCCGCTGCAATACGGGCAGTTCCCGGGCGTGCCGGAACCGGGTGGCAGGTGGTCTCTGGCGTTCGGCATGTGGGGTGCCCCGCGGCGCGAAACAGGGCTCGCATGATGCGGCCGGCGGGTTGATGCCTGGTTAAGGCCAACACGGTTTGCGGACATTGCAGGTCGGTGGGGAGGGGCTGGCGGTGCGGGGCCGCCGGCGCCTGCGGAGGGCGGGTGCCGGCATGGCGGCTTGACCCGGGGGCCTGTCTGAAAATAGAACATAATGAGAACATTTGTCCGGAACCGTTCATGGCCGACGCTTCGACTCTCGCCGCCCTGCGGGCGCGCATCCGCAGCCTCGATGGCAGCGGGGCGCGGTTCGGCGCCGTCCGGGCAAGCCTCGGCGACGCCATCGACGCGCATCTGCCTTGGGGCGGACTGCCCCGGGCCACCTTGCACGAGATTGGCGGCAGCCTCGCCAGTGGCCTGGCGGCAGCCCTTGCCGGCCGCTTCCTGCGCGCTGCCGGAACCCTCGTCTGGTGCGCGGATGCGGCGCTCACCGCCCGGCAGGGCGCGCTCTACGGCCCCGGGCTCGCCCGCTTCGGCATCGACCCGGCACGGCTGGTCCTGGTCCGCTGCCGCCGGGCAGGCGAGGTCCTCTGGGCGGCCCACGAGGCACTGCGCTCGCCGGCCGTGGCCTGCGTCGTGGCCGAGATCGAAGGGCTCGACCTGCTCGCCGGCCGGCGCCTGCAGCTCGCCGCCGAGGCGGGCGGTGCCGCCGGGCTGCTGCTGCGCTTCGGCCGGGCCGATGCCACCCCCTCGGCCGCGGTGACCCGCTGGCGGGCGGCGCCCTTCCTTGGCGACGATCCCGGCGCCCGCCTCTGGCTGCTCGACTTGTGGCGGGTCAAGGGCGGTGTGCCGGCAAGCTGGGTGGTGCAATGGGATGAGAAGACGCTGTCTTTCGCTGCAGCTCGTGAACCTGCCGATCGACCGGCTGCGCAGCACCGCCGCGCGGCGGGGTGAGCGGCTGCCCGAGCCCTTCGCACTCCATGCGCCGGGTGCCCGCGGTCAGGTCCTGACCGCGGTCGATGCCGCGGCCGCCACGGCCGGCCTCGTCCCCGGCCTGCGCCTCGCCGATGCCCGGGCGATTCTGCCCGATCTGGCGCTGGCCCCGGCTGCCCCTCTGGCGGACCGCCGGCAGCTCGAGAGCCTGGCCGCCGCCTGCCTCTGCTATACCCCGAACGTCGCCCTCGACGACGGCCCCGATGGAGAAGCGGAGCGCGAGACGGCGGCACTCCTCCTCGACATCACCGGCTCGGCCCATCTCTTCGGCGGCGAGCAAGGGCTGCTCGACCGCATCGCCCGCCGGCTCGACCGGCTGGGCCTCGGCCATCGCCTGGCGGTGGCCGACGGTGCCATGGCGGCCTGGGCCTGGGCGCGCCACGGGGGCGGGGGCGTGCTCAGGGGCGAGGCGGCGAAGGCGGCGCTCGCCCGCCTGCCGGTCCAGGCGCTCCGTCTCGGGCCGGCGACCACGACCACCCTCGTCCGGCTCGGCCTGCGCCGGGTCGGCCAGCTCCGCACACTGCCGCAGCGGGCCCTCGTGCGGCGCTTCGGCCGGGCGCCGGTGCTCGCCCTCGACCGGCTGATGGGCGTGACGGAAGCACCCTTTACCCCCTTGCGCGAGCCGCCCCGCCATGCCGCCGGGCTCGCCTGGGTCGAGCCGATCGGCCGGACCGAGGACATCCGTGCTGCCGTGCTCGACCTGCTCCAGCGGCTCGGTCGCGAGCTCGAGCGGGCGGTGGCCGGGGCGCGCCGGCTCGAGCTCCTGCTCTTCCGGGTCGATGGCGAGCTCGCCCGGCTCACCGTTCGCACCGGCCGCCCCAGCCGTGACACGGCGCATCTCCTCAAGCTCTTCGAGCTGCAGCTCGACGGGCTCGACATCGGCTTCGGCATCGAGAGCATGCGGCTCGAGGTGACCG
Source organism: Alphaproteobacteria bacterium (assembly GCA_030431615.1). Taxonomy (GTDB): domain Bacteria; phylum Pseudomonadota; class Alphaproteobacteria; order Geminicoccales; family Geminicoccaceae; genus SLRI01. The sequence goes on along the minus strand of JAUIID010000018.1, from coordinate 23,437 downwards.
AGGCAGCACCCCTGGCTGCCCGGCAGGTCGACCTGGCGCAGGACCAGGACGCCGCCGAGCTGGCGCGGCTGGTCGACCAGCTGCAGGCGCGGCTCGGCCCGGCCGCCGTCCGCCGGCTGGTGCCGGCGGCGAGCCACTGGCCGGAGCATGCCCAGAGCGTCGCCGATGCGGCCGGCGCCGAGCCGGGCGCCAGCAATGCCTGGCTCGCCGGACAGCCCCGTCCCCTGCGGCTGCTCGATCGCCCGGCGCCGATCGAGGCCATGGCCCCGGTGCCCGACGGCCCGCCGCTCCTGCTGCGTCGCCGCGGCCGGAGCGAGCCGGTCCGCTGCGCCAGCGGTCCCGAACGTCTCGAGCCCGAATGGTGGCGCACCGATCGCCCGACCCCCCGCCCGCGCGACTACTACCGGGTGACCGATGCCGGGGGAGGGGATCTCTGGCTCTATCGCGAAGGCCGCTACGACGAGGCCGAGCCGCCGACCTGGCACCTGCACGGGACGTTCGGATGAGGCGCGGGCACGGGCGACCAGCCCCTTCAGCCGCGGCGTCCCGCCCTTGACCGCCTACGCTGAGCTGCAGGTGACCAGCAATTTCTGCTTTCTCAGGGGTGCCTCGCATCCGGAGGAGCTGGTGGAGCGGGCCCGCGAGCTGGGGCTCGCCGCCCTTGCCGTCACCGACCGCAACAGCTTCGCCGGGCTGGTGCGGGCGCATGTCAAGGCGAAGGAGCTGGGCCTGCGCTTCCTGCCGGGCGTGCGGCTCGACCTCGTGGACGGCCCGTCGCTGCTCGCCTGGCCCATGGACAGGCCGGCCTACAGCCGCCTATCGCGGCTGCTGACGCTCGGCCGGCGGCGGGCGGCCAAGGGCAGCTGCCTGCTCCACCTCGCCGACGTCATGGCGCATGACGAGGGCCAGGTCTTCGCCATCATCGATCCCGATCCCGCCATGCTCGGGACGCTGGCCGGGCGCTGGGGCGACCGGCTCTACCTCGTCGCCACGCACCGCCTCGACGGCGGCGACTGGGACCGCCTCACCGGCCTCGCTTCCATGGCCCGGGCCGCCGGCGTGCGCCTGCTCGCCACCAACGACGTGCACTATCACGTGCCGGGGCGGCGCCCGCTCCAGGACGTCGTCACCTGCATCCGCGAGCACTGCACCATCGCCGCGGCCGGCGGCCGGCTCTTCGCCAATGCCGAGCGGCACCTCAAGCCCGCGGCCGAGATGGCCCGGCTCTTCGCCGACTGGCCCGAGGCGCTGGCCGGCGGCCTCGAGATCATGCGGCGCTGCACCTTCTCCATGGACGAGCTGGCCTACGACTACCCGGTCGAGGAGAGCTATGACGGCCGCACCCCGCAGCAGGAGCTCGAGCGCCTGACCTGGGAGGGGGCTGTCGACTGCTATGGCGACCCGGTGCCCGAGAAGATCCGGCGCATCCTGGCCCATGAGCTGGCGCTGATCGCCGAGCTCGCCTATGCGCCCTACTTCCTCACCGTCCACGAGATCGTCAGCTTCGCCCGCTCGCGCGCTATCCTTTGCCAGGGCCGGGGCTCGGCAGCGAACTCGGCCGTCTGCTTCGTCCTCGGCATCACCGCGGTCGACCCGGCCCGGATCGATCTCCTCTTCGAGCGCTTCATCTCGGCCGAGCGCAACGAGCCGCCCGACATCGACGTCGATTTCGAGCACGAGCGCCGCGAGGAGGTGATCCAGCACATCTACGAGCGCTATGGCCGCGACCACGCGGCGCTGACCGCGACCGTCATCCGCTACCGGGCGAAGAGTGCGATGCGCGAGGTCGGCAAGGTCATGGGGCTCTCGGCCGATGTCCTGGACGCGCTCTCGAAATCGGTCTGGGGCTATGGCCGGGACGGGCTCCGGCTCGACTATGTGAGCGAGGCCGGGCTCGATCCGAAGGATCCCCTGATCCGGCGGACCATGCGGCTCGCCGAGGAGCTGATCGACACGCCCCGGCACCTCTCGCAGCATGTGGGCGGCTTCGTCATCGCGAGGAGCCCGCTCTCGGACCTCGTGCCGATCGAGAACGCCGCCATGGCAAACCGCACCGTGATCGAATGGGACAAGGACGACATCGACGCCCTCGGCATGCTCAAGATCGATGTGCTCGCGCTCGGCATGCTGACCTGCATCAGGAAGGCCTTCGACCTCCTGCGCCAGTCCTATGGCATCAGGATCGACCTGCCTGCCGTGCCACCGGAGGACCCCGCCGTCTACGAGATGCTGCAGGACGCCGATTCGGTAGGCGTCTTCCAGGTCGAATCGCGGGCGCAGATGTCGATGCTGCCGAGGCTCAAGCCGCGCAGCTTCTACGATCTCGTCATCGAGGTGGCGATCGTCCGGCCGGGGCCCATCCAGGGCGACATGGTCCACCCCTATCTCCGCCGGCGCGAGGGCAGGGAGCCGGTCGAGTTCCCCTCGGCCGAGCTCGAGGCGGTCCTGGGCCGGACCATGGGGGTGCCGCTCTTCCAGGAGCAGGCGATGCGGATCGCCATCGTCGCCGCCGGCTTCACGCCATCGGAAGCCGACGGCTTGAGGCGGGCCATGGCGACCTTCAAGCGGCGCGGCCAGCTCGATCGCTACCAGGCCAAGCTGATCGAGGGCATGACCGCCAGAGGCTACGCCGCCGACTTCGCCGAGCGCTGCTTCAGGCAGATCGAGGGCTTCGGCTATTACGGCTTTCCCGAGAGCCATGCCGCCAGCTTCGCGCTGCTCGTCTACGTCTCGGCCTGGCTCAAGTGCCACTACCCGGACGTCTTCTGTGCGGCCATCCTCAACAGCCAGCCGATGGGCTTCTACGCCCCCGCACAGCTGGTGCGCGATGCCGTCGACCATGGGGTCGAGATCCGGCCGGTCGACGTCAACCGGAGCTTCTGGGACAGCACGCTGGAGCCGCTGGCCCGCCGGCGCGGGCCCTTGAAGACCGCCGTCCGGCTCGGGTTCCGCCAGATCAAGGGCCTTGGCGAGGCGGCCGCCCTGCGGCTCGTCACCGCCCGGCTCAAGCCCTACAGCAGCCCGGCCGAGCTGCAGCGCCGGGCCGGGCTCGACCACGCCACGCTGGTCCGCCTGGCCGAGGCCGACGCCTTCCGCTCCATGGCCATGGACCGCCGCCAGGCGCTCTGGGCGGTGCAGGCGCTGCCGGACGGCGAGCTGCCGCTCTTTGCTGCCGCGGAAGACGGCGCTGGCTTCCCGGGCTCCAACCTGGCGCCCCTGGAGCATGCCGACGAGCCCTGGGCCGAGCTGCCGGAGATGGGCCTCGGCGAGCATGTCATCGAGGACTACACGACCCTCCGTCTGTCCTTGAAGGCGCACCCGATGGCGCTCCTGCGCGACCACCTCCGGCCGCGCCGGCTGGCGACGGCCCGCGACCTCTGGTCGATCCCGCCCGGTCGCCGTATCGCCATCGCCGGCCTCGTCATCGTCCGCCAGCGCCCGGGCAGTGCGAAGGGCGTCATCTTCGCCACGCTCGAGGACGAGACGGGCTTCGCCAACATCATCGTCTGGCCAAAGGTCTTCGAGCGCTACCGGCCGATCGTCATGCGCACCCGCTTGCTCGAGGCGAGCGGCCGGCTGCAGCGCGAGGGCCGGGTCATCCACCTCGTCGCCGACCGGCTCACCGACCTCACGCCCGAGCTCCACGTCCTGACCCAAGACAGCACCGATCCGGCGGCCTTCACGGAATCCCTCGATCGCGCCATGAGCCCCGCCGACGAGTTCAAGCGGGCGGTGCCGGATCCCCGGGACGCCATGCCCAAGGGGCGGAACTTTCACTGAGATGCGGCGGTCCGGGGCTACCCTTCGCGAGCGGCGAAGCGCTGCACGTCCTCGACGATGCGCGTCGGCCGGGCGAGGAAGCGGTCGAGGCAGGTCAGGAGGACGTCCCCGGGCTCCTCGCCCGAGGTGACGAGACGGCCGAGCCAGGACATGCGTCCGAGGCCGTAGCGCTCGGGGCGATCGACGGCGAGCGCCAGATAGAAGTGGGTGCCGTTTTTCGACCGCCGCCAGGCGAGGCGGGCCGCACCGATGGCGGACCACGGGACCAGGATGGACCGCCGGCCTTCGAGCCGCAGGCCGTCCGGGCCGAGCTCGAGGCGAAGGCCCGGGGGCTGCGACCAGCGGACGAGCAGGCAGACGAGAAGCCCCGTCATCAGCACCCCCGGCAGGCCGAGCCAGGGGAGAAAGGCGGGCAGCATGATGCTGGCAAGGGCGGCGGCGAAGATGCCCCAGGCGATCGGCATCAGGGCCGAGGCCAGGGGGCCGGCCCGATGCACGATGCGCCCGGCTGCCAGGGCTCGAGGCGGGCGGGCGCGGAACCGGGCCTTCTCCAGTCGGTCGACCAGGAACGCAAGGAGCAGCGGTGCTGCCCCGCCGAGCAGCACGAGGCGTGGCTCGGTCGGCCAGCGCAGGTGCTTCTGCAGTTCGGGTACCAGCGGATGGGCGGCCCAGCCGACCAGCACGGCGCCCAGCAGCACGGCGAGCACCAGCCGCAGCTGACCGCTTTCCTCCTTCGTCTCAGCCAAGGCCCCGTTCCGCCGCTGGAGATCGCCGCAATCTGCCGGACCGGGATGAAGGAAGTGTTGCGCTCCTCGCCGTTCAGGCGGTTTGCGGCACGTCCCAGACCTCCCCCGGGCGCAGCGGGCGGAAGCGCCCGGGGGCCAGGCCCTCTGCCGCAGAGGCGGCCTCGAGGGCGTGCAGTGGCGCCTCGATGGGCTCGTCGGTGAGCTGGAACGTGCCCCAGTGGATGCCGGCGGCATGGGCGGCACCGCAGTCGAGAAGGCCCGCCACGGCTTCCTCCGGGTTCTGGTGCTGCGGCGCCATGAACCAGCGCGGCTCGTAGGCGCCGACCGGCAGGATGGCCGCCCGGAAGGGCCCGTGGCGCGCCTCCGCCGAGCGGTAATTGCGGCCATCGTCGAAGCCGGTGTCGCCCACATGGTAGAGCCGGCCGGCCGGTCCCTCGATCACGAAGGCGACCCAGAGCGCCATGCGCCGGTCGCCGAGGCCGCGGGCCGACCAGTGATGGCAGGGCTCGAGATGGAAGGTCAGGGAGGCATGGCTGTGGTTCTGCCCCCAGTCCCGGGCCTCGACCCGCATCGCCGGCACGGCCGATTTGATGATCGTGTCGTTGCCGAGCGGGGTCAGCACCAGCGGATCATGCGCCTGCTGCAGCAGCGCCAGCGTCGCCACGTCGAGATGATCGTAGTGGTTGTGGGTGACCAGGACGACGTCGATGGGCGGCAGGCGGTCGAAGGCGATGCCGGGCGCATTGACGCGCTTCGGGCCGATGAAGCTCCAGGGGCTGGCGCGCTCGGACCACACCGGGTCGGTCAGGATGTTGAGCCCGCCGGTCTGGATCAGCAGCGTCGCATGACCGACCATGGTCAGCCGCAGCGCTTCCGGCGGCAGGCGCTCCTCCGGCACGGCGGCGGGATAGGGGCTCGGATAGGTTGCCGGCCACTCGGCCTTGTTGCCGCCGAGCTTCCATTTGAGGAAGTCGCCGAAGCCTCTCGGGGCAGTGCCGCCCGGGTTGAAGAAGGTGTGGCCGTCGAAATGGTCGCTGGCCGGCCCCTGGTAGTACGGGTTGTCGCTGGCGCCTGCCGTGGCGCAGGCCGTCAGCAAGGTCGGCAGGGCGGCGAGGCCGAGGGCCTGGAGGAGACGGCGCCTGTTCATGCGGCCGCAATTAAGGCATTGCGCGACCGGGTCAAGTCGGGGCAAAAGCGCGGCTTTCCACTTTGCCAAGCCGGAGCCGAGGCGCCATAGTCTGGCGCTTCCGACGGGAGATAGCATGCGTCAAGTGACCGTCGCCGCCACCCAGATGCCCTGTGGCCCGGATCGGGCGAGCAATGTCGCCGGGGCCGAGAGCCTGGTGCGCCGTGCTGCCGCCGCTGGCGCGCAGATCGTGCTGCTGCAGGAGCTCTTCGAATCGGTCTATTTCTGCAAGGACCAGTCACCGGCGCATTTCGCGCTGGCCTATTCGTTCGAGGGCCATCCCCTGCTCGCCCGCATGAGCCGGCTCGCCGCCGAGCTCGGCGTCGTCCTGCCCGTCAGCTTCTTCGAGCGGGCCAATACCGCCTATTTCAACTCGCTAGCGATGATCGACGCCGACGGCAAGGTGATGGGGGTCTATCGCAAGAGCCACATCCCGGACGGGCCGGGCTACCAGGAGAAATACTACTTCTCGCCGGGCGATACCGGTTTCCGCGTCTGGCAGACCAGGTTCGGCTGTCTCGGCGTCGGCATCTGCTGGGACCAGTGGTTCCCGGAGGCGGCGCGGGCCATGGCGGTGATGGGGGCGGAGCTGCTCTTCTATCCCACCGCCATCGGCAGCGAGCCGCAGGACCCGCGGCTCGACAGTCGTGAGCACTGGCGCCGGGCGATGCAGGGCCATGCGGCGAGCAACTGCATGCCGGTCATCGCGTCGAACCGGATCGGCCGCGAGGTCGGCGAGAACTGTGCCATCACCTTCTATGGCAGCTCGTTCATCACCGATGCCACGGGCGGGATCACCACCGAGCTCGGCGACGAGCCGGGCCTCGTAACCGCCAGCTTCGATCTCGACGAGCTGGCCCGGACCCGCGCCGCCTGGGGCCTCTTCCGCGACCGCCGGCCGGACCTCTATCTGCCGCTGCTCACCCTCGACGGCCGCGACGCCGGCCTTTGAGCCTCATTCCTCGATGAAGCGCTCGAACGCGGCCTTGTAGTCCGGGTGCCAGCGCGAGAGCGGCGGGCGGTTCTCGGCGATGTCGCCGGCCGCCCAGAGGATCCGCTTCGCGTCGAGCTCACGGCTGACGTCGTTGTCCGGGCAGAGGATGTAGAAGTCGTTTTTCGCCATGCCCTGCAGGAGCTCGTCGATCACCTGCTCGGGGAGCCAGGCGCCGGCCGGCTTCTCCTTGTGCCGGACAAGGGTGAAGCCGGTGAAGGTGAAGCCCGGGATCAGCAGGTGGGCGGTGACCCTGCAGCCCTCGGTGTTGCGCAGTTCGTGGGCCAGCGCTTCGGTCGCCACCTTCACGCCCGCCTTGCTCACATTGTAGGCGGTGTCGCCGGGCGGGCAGGTGATGCCCTGCTTCGAGCCGGTCGAGACGATCGCCCCGGTCGTCCCCTGTGCGATCATGGCCGGGCCGAAAACCTGGATGCCGTTGACCACGCCCCAGAGGTTGGTCTGGAGGATCGCCTGCCAGCGTGCCGGATCGCCGAAAAGCTGCCCCCCACCCTCGCGCCCGGCATTGTTCATGAGCACCGCCACCTCGCCGAAGGCGCCATAGGCACGGTCCTTCAGCGCCTCGACGGCGACCCGGTCGCCGACATCGGTCGGCACGGCCATGATCTCCGCGGGCCGTCCGGTCCGCGCCCGCAAGCCCTCGGCCGCCGCTTCGAGCGCCCCGACATCGACGTCGGCCAGGACGAGCTTCATGCCCCGCTCGGCGAACCGCTCCGCGGCCGCCAGCCCGATCCCGCTCGCCGCCCCGGTGACGACGGCGACCCGGCCTGCGGCGATGGCTGGATGGTCGGACATGGCGGTTTCCTCGAAGTTGCGTGGGTGAAGAGGGTATGGCGGGGCAATATGTGCCGCAACCGGGTACCGGCGATGGGAGTCGAGGGGAAGGCGTCGAACGCGGACGATCTACTATGCCTTGTATCGACTGGAGGGAGCTGCAGGCGATGGTTGAAACGACGACGTTGTCGAGCAAACGACGCATTGTCGTGCCACGGGCCGTTTGCGACGCGCAAGGCTGGTCGGCGGGTCAGCACCTCGCGTTCATTCCGCGGGGAGGAGCTGTTCTGCTGGTGGCAGTACCGACGCTCGACGAACTCTGGGGTATGGCCAGAGGTGCCAATCCGGATACCTGCCGTGACAGAAATGACCGGACGTGAGCCAACGCGAATTTTCGGCAAGCATCGTCGATGCGCAAGTCTTCAAGAATGTGCCAACGCTTCGGCTGTCGCCAATCCTGAAATCAAGGATAGGTGCGGGAAGGCCAGCCTTCCCGGGTCTCAGATCGTCAGATGCCGCCTGACGTCGGCTTCCTCGAACTCGTCGGGGTGGCCGTCGAGGATGACCTCGCCGCGGTCGAGGACGGTGAAGCGGTCGGCGAGGCGCTGGGCGAACTCGAAATATTGCTCGACCAGCAGGATCGCCATGGTGCCTTGGTCGCGGAGGTGGGCGATGACGCGCTCGATGTCCTTGATGATCGAGGGCTGGATGCCTTCGGTTGGCTCGTCGAGGATGAGGAGCTGGGGGCGGGTGACGAGGGCGCGGGCGATGGCGAGCTGCTGCTGCTGGCCGCCGGAGAGGTCGCCGCCGCGGCGGCCGAGCATGGATTTCAGCACCGGGAAGAGAGTGAAGATCTCGTCCGGGATGTGCCGCATGGCGCGGGGCAGGGGGGCGAAGCCGGTCTGGAGGTTCTCCTCGACCGTCAGCAGCGGGAAGACCTCGCGGCCCTGGGGCACGTAGGCGATGTTCCGCCTGGTCCGGTCGTAGGGGCGCAGGCGATCGATGCGTTCCTTCTGCCAGCGGATCTCGCCGGCGCTGATCGCCTGTTGGCCGACGATGGCGCGCAGCGTCGAGGTCTTGCCGACGCCGTTCCTGCCCATGAGGCAGGTGATCTGGCCGATCTCGACATTGAGCGAGACGCCGCGCAGCGCCTGGGCGGCGCCGTAGTGGAGGTCGATCTTCTTGACTTCGAGCATGGCGCTATCGGCCCAGATAGACTTCGACGACGCGTGGCTCGGCCGAGACCTGGTCCAGCGTGCCTTCGGCGAGGACCGAGCCCTCGTGCAACACGGTCACCCGGCAGTCGAGGTCGCGGACGAAGGCCATGTCGTGCTCGACGACGACCACGGAATGGTCGCGGGCGATGGCCTTGAGGAGCTCGGAGGTGGCGGCGGTCTCGGCGTCGGTCATGCCGGCGGCCGGTTCGTCGACCAGCAGCAGCTTCGGCTCCTGGGCCAGCAGCATGCCGATCTCGAGCCATTGCTTCTGGCCGTGGCTGAGCCCGCCGGCCGGGCTTTCGGCGCTCTTCGCGAGGCCGATGATGCCGAGCAGCTGGTCGATCCGATCGGCGTCCTCAGCACTCAGGCGATGGAAGAGCGTGGCGAAGGGGCCGCGCTTGCCGGCCAAAGCCAGCTCGAGATTGTCGCGCACGGTGTGGTTCTCGAAGACCGTGGGCTTCTGGAACTTGCGGCCGATGCCGAGCTGGGCGATGGCCGCCTCGTCGTGCGCCTTGAGGTCGATGGCACCCTCGAAGAAGATCTCGCCCGTGTCCGGCTTGGTCTTGCCGGTGATGACGTCCATCATCGTGGTCTTGCCGGCCCCGTTGGGGCCGATGATGGCGCGCAGCTCGCCTGGGGCGATCAGCAGGCTCAGCGCGTTGAGTGCCCGAAAGCCGTCGAAGCTGACGGTGACGCCGTCGAGATAGAGGATCGAGTCGCTGGCGTTGCCGGGTCGGGGGGCTGGTCTGGTCATCTGCTGCTCATTCGGCGGGCGCCGCCTCGCGCTCGGCACGGGCCTGGGCGGCGAGTGCCAGGAAATGCTCGGTGGATTCGGCTTCCTCGCGCCTGGCCTGGCGCTGCGCCTCGATATGGGCGAGCGGGTCGGGCTTCTGCCGGCGCATCCACTCCACGTAGTCGCCGAGGGCACCGAGGACGCCGCGCGGCAGGAAGAGGGTGACGGCGATGAAGAGGGCACCCAGCGCAAAGAGCCAGAGCTCGGGCATGGCCGTCGTGAAGACGGTCTTGCCGTAGTTGACCAGCCCGGCGCCGACCACGGCACCGACCAGCGTGCCGCGCCCGCCGACGGCGACCCAGATGACGATCTCGATCGAGTTCGCCGGCGAGAACTCACCCGGGTTGATGATGCCGACCTGGGGCACGTAGAGCGCCCCGGCGACGCCGGCCATCATGGCGGAGAGGGTGAAGACGAAGAGCTTGTAGTGCTCGACCCGGTAGCCCAGGAAGCGGGTCCGGCTCTCGGCGTCGCGGATCGCGACCAGCACCTTGCCGAGCTTCGAGCCGGTGACCGCCCGGGCGATCAGGAAGCCGAGCGCGAGGGCGATGGCCGAGGCGGCAAAGAGTGCAGCACGGGTGGAACCGGCCTGGAGCGGGTAGCCCAGGATGTCCTTGAAGTCGGTGAGGCCGTTATTGCCGCCGAAGCCCATGTCGTTGCGGAAGAAGGCGAGCAGCAGCGCGTAGGTGACGGCCTGGGTGATGATCGAGAGGTAGACGCCCGTGACCCGGCTCCTGAAGGCGAACCAGCCGAAGACGAAGGCGAGCGCACCCGGCACCAGCAGCACCATGAGCATGGCATAGGGGAAGGACGAGAAGCCCCACCAGTACCAGGGCAGCTCCGTCCAGTTGAGGAAGACCATGAAGTCCGGAAGCAGCGGGTTGGCATAGACGCCGCGATCGCCGATCTGCCGCATCAGGTACATGCCCATGGCGTAGCCGCCGAGGGCGAAGAAGGCGCCGTGGCCGAGGCTGAGGATGCCGCAGAAGCCCCAGATCAGGTCGACCGCGAGCGCCAGGAGCGCATAGGTCAGGTACTTGCCGAGCAGCGAGACGATGTAGCTGTTGGCGTGGAAGGGGTGGGCCGGCGGCAGGACGAGGTTGCAGTAGGGGACGGCCACGGCGACTGCCGCGATCGCGAGGAGGAACCACCAGCCGCCGGGGCCGAGATGCCGGGTCAGGAACATGGTCGGCTCAGGCCTCGACCGCGCGGCCGCGTTGCGCGAAGAGCCCGCGCGGCCGTTTCTGGATGAAGAGGATGATGAAGACGAGCACCAGGATTTTGGCGAGCACGGCGCCGGCATAGGGCTCGAGGAACTTGTTGACGATGCCGAGGGTCATGGCGCCGGTGAGCGTCCCCCAGAGATTGCCGACCCCGCCGAAGACGACGACCATGAAGCTGTCGATGATGTAGCCCTGGCCGAGGTTGGGGCTGACATTGTCGATTTGCGAGAGGGCCACGCCGGCGAGCCCGGCGACGCCGGAGCCGAGGCCGAAGGTCATGGCGTCGATGCGGCCGGTGCGGATGCCCATGGCCCCGGCCATCTGCCGGTTCTGGGTGACCGCACGCATCTCGAGGCCGAAGCTGGTGCGCTTGAGGATGAGCATGAGGGCGGCGAACACGGCGAGGGAGAAGACGAGGATCCAGAGGCGGTTGGCGGTGATGGTGAGGGCCCCGATCTCGATCGCCCCGGACATCCAGGACGGGTTGCCGACCTCGCGGTTGGTCGGGCCGAAGAGCGAGCGCACTGCCTGCTGCAAGACCAGCGAGAGCCCCCAGGTGGCGAGCAGGGTCTCGAGCGGCCGGCCGTAGAGCCAGCGGATGATGCCGCGCTCGATGGCGATGCCGATGATGCCGGTGACCAGGAAGGCCAGGGGAATGGCGATGAAGAGGGAACTGTCGAAGAGGGGAGGGTAGTAGGAGCGGATCGCCTCCTGGACGACGAAGGTGGTGTAGGCGCCGAGCATCACCATCTCGCCATGCGCCATGTTGATGACGCCCATCACGCCGAAGGTGATGGCGAGACCGATGGCGGCGAGCAGCAGGACGGATCCGAGCGAGATGCCGTAGGTGATGTGCTGCGCGATCTCCCAGCGCTTCAGCCGGCGCTCGATCGCGGCCGCCCCGGTGGCAGCGGCCTCCTGCAGCTCGCCTTCGCTGGAGGCGCGGAGTGCGACGAGGAGGGAAAGGGCATCGCGGTCGCCCCGGGCGGTGATGACGTCGATGGCGGCGCGCTTGGTCTCGAGGTCGGCATCGGTCTCGAGGAGCGCTGCAGCACGGGCCTGCTCGAGTCGGGCCCGGACATTGTCGTCGCTCTCGCGGGCCAGCGCCTCGTCGAGCGTCTCGAGCGCCTCGGGGTCGGCGCTGCGGAAGACGGACTGGGCCGCCTCGCTGCGGACGTTCGGGTCGGGCGAGAGCAGGGTCATCGCACCGATCGCGGCGGAGAGGGCGCGGCGCAGGCGGTTGTTGACGCGCACCCGTTCGACCTCGCGGGAGCCGACGGTTTCGAGTGTTTCCCGGGTCAGGGGGTCGATGAGCGTGATCTGGCGGCGGTCCTCCTCGCCGATGAGGACGAGGCCGTCGCTCTTGCGGGTATAGAGGGCACCGTCGCCCATGGCTTCGAGCACGGCCACGAGCGACGGGTCGCCCGTGGCGGCGACCGCCTGGATGGCCGCCTCCTTCTCGCTGAAGCCACCCTCGGCAAGGGCGGCGACGAGCGCTCGATGATCCGGTTCCTGCGCCCGGGCCGGGGAGGCCCAGGCCAGCAGGCCGAGGAGGAGGAGGATGAGGAACCGGATCATGTCGCGCTCGTCGCCATTGGGCTGCCGGGTCGGCTACTGGCCGACCGTGCCGCCGCAGGAGCCCGTGGCGGTGTTGTAGTTGCCGCAGGCCATCGGCTCGCGCCAGTCGGCGATCAGGTCCTTCGAGCCCTCGAGATAGTCGGACCACTCGTCACCGACGACGAGGCCCGAGGTCTCCCAGACGACGTCGAACTGGCCGTCGTCCTGGATCTCGCCGATCAGCACGGGCTTGGTGATGTGGTGGTTCGGCATCATCGCCGAGAGGCCGCCAGTGAGGTTCGGCACGGCGACGCCGACCATGGCGTCGATGACCGCGTCGGGGTCGGTGGTGCCGGCCTTCTCGACCGCCTCGACCCACATGTTGAAGCCGATGTAGTGGGCCTCCATGGGATCGTTGCTGACCCGGGCATCGTCGCCGATATAGGCGTGCCAGGCGTCGATGAACTCGGCGTTCTCGTCGGTGTCGACGCTCATGAAGTAGTTCCAGGCGGCGAGATGGCCGACCAGCGGGCTCGTGTCGATGCCGGCGAGCTCCTCCTCGCCGACCGAGAAGGCGACGACCGGGATGTCCTGCGCCTCGATGCCCTGATTGCCGAGCTCGCGGTAGAACGGCACGTTGGCGTCACCGTTGATGGTCGAGACCACGGCCGTCTTCTTGCCCTGGCTGCCGAAGTCCTTGATGGCGGCGACGCGGGTCTGCCAGTCGCTGTGGCCGAAGGGCGTGTAGTTGATGTCGATGTCCGACGGATCGACGCCCTTCTGGATCAGGTAGGCCTCGAGGATCTTGTTGGTGGTGCGCGGGTAGACGTAGTCGGTGCCCTCGAGCACCCAGCGCTCCACGCCTTCCTCCTCCATCAGGTAGTCGACGGCCGGGATCGCCTGCTGGTTCGGCGCGGCACCGGTGTAGAAGACGTTCCGCGAGCTCTCCTCGCCCTCGTACTGGACCGGGTAGAAGAGGATGTTGTTCAGCTCCTCGAAGACCGGCAGGACCGACTTGCGGCTCACCGAGGTCCAGCAGCCGAAGACGGCGGACACGCCGCTGACCTCGATCAGTTCGCGGGCCCGCTCGGCGAAGAGCGGCCAGTCGGAGGCAGGGTCGACCACCACGGCCTCGAGCTGCTTGCCGAGCAGCCCGCCCTTCTTGTTCTGCTCCTCGACCAGCATCAGCATGACGTCCTTCAGCGTCGTCTCGCTGATCGCCATGGTGCCGGAGAGCGAGTGCAGGATGCCGACCTTGATGGTTTCTTGCGCCATGGCGCCGCCGGCGCCCACGAGCAGGCTGGTGCCGAGCAGGGCAGCCGAGAGGTGCCGTCCCCAAGAACGATGACGCATGTGGGTTCCCCTTGTTGCGTGCGTGCTATGTGCAGCCATCAGCAAGGAGCGGGCCAAGTCGTCCGGATGGGCGATTGGCCGGTTGGCCACCGCGCACCTGCGTCATTCTTGTGCAGGTGCCGATTTATTCGGCGCGGAGGTCAGAGCAGCGGATGCGCCGGGGCAACCAGGCTCGCCTGGAGCAGCGACAGGCCGAGTGCGGTGATCAACAGCCCGCCGAGCAGCGCCAGGACCAGGCCAAGGCGGGCGACCTTGCGGCCGTCCTCGTCGAGATGCCCGGCGAGCCGGCTCGCGGTGTCGCGGGCGTAGACCGTGAGGGTGGCGAGGCCGGCCACCGCGATCCCGGTGCCGAGCGACATGGCGAGCACCGCGGCGACACCTGCCACGCGCAGGTCGAGCGCGAAGGCGAGGACGAGGACCAGGATGGCACCGCTGCAGGGCCTGAGGCCGATCGAGAGGAGGGCGGCGCCGAAGGCCCGGCCCGAGCCGGGCGCCGGGGCGTGCTGATGGCCGCAGCCGTGGCCGTGGTCGTGGTGATGATGCCCGCAGCCGGCCGGGTCCGTGGCGAGCAGAGCCCGGGCGGCGCGCCAGACGAGCAGGCAGCCGAGGATCGCCACCGCGGCGAAGCTCAGTCGCTCGAGCTGGTCGGCCAGGTGCTGGGTCTGGCGGGCCGTCCGCTCGAGCACGAGCACGGTACCGGCAACGGCGATGATTGCGACCATCCCCTGCAGGAAGGCCGAGGTGAAAGCCAGGATGACGCCCCGCCGGAGCGTCTCGCTCTGGGTGCCGAGATAGGTGGCGATCACCACCTTGCCGTGGCCGGGGCCGGCGGCGTGAAAGACGCCGTAGAGAAAGCCGAGGCCGACGAGACCGAACCCGGCGAGCGGGCCGCTCTCCGCCACCGCCCGCAGCGCCGTTGCCAGGCCCTGGTGCAACTCGCGCTGCATGGCCACGGTCCAGGTCACGAGCCGCGCCCAGGCGGTCCCGACATCGAAGGTCCAGAAGAGACCGGCCAGCACGAGGGCGAGAAGCACGAGGCCGAAGGGCCAGTGGCGCACCGCTGCTCTCACGGGCACTGCACCGTCAGCACCTCGGCGAAATGAATGCCGAGGCCGTCGCCGGCGGTCTGGGTCATGTCGAGGGCGTAGGCGAGGCTCACCGTCTCGGAGTCGGGTGCGGGTGGCATGACGAAGGTCCGGCACCTGCCCGGGGGGATGCCCACGAGCTCGGGGCCGCTGCCCTCGGCATAGAGGACCTCGATATAATAGGTCGGGTCATAGACGGCGAGCGTGATCCCCTCGGCACCCGGTGCCACCGGCTCGGCCAGCGGGATGATGAAGGTGAGCGCCAGCCGCTCGCCGCGCAGGCTGGTCTCGAAACGGCTGACGTCGCCGAGCTTCAGCCGCTCGCCGCCCTGCCTGATGTCGAGGAAGTAGTCGTACGCGCGCAAATTCGCGAGGTTCTCGGCCGCGACATCGCGCAGGAAGTCCGAAGGGGCGGTGCCGGACCCCACGAACTCCTCGGCGATGAACGCCGTGTAGAATTCGTCGAAGAGCCAGTCGAGCTCGACCGCCGCGAGCCGTTCCTCGGCGTCGAACTGCAGCCGCGTCCCGAGGTCGATCCAGTTGTGCGGATGGGCCAGCGTCGTGGTCGCCGGCAGGCAGCAGGCGAGCGCCAGAAGCGTGCGGTGCAGGTTGCGCATGGTGTACCCGGCTGGTTGGCCTCCGCCATAGGCGGCGGAGCGCCATCGCGCAATCGCGCCGGGCGCGGCCTGCGTCAGAATGCGATGGCGAGGCCGAGGACCGGTCCGTGCAGGGTCGTTTCCCACTCAAACTCGTTGGCGTCGCCGCCACACTCGGGACGCGGGAGAGACAACCCACCCTGACCCTTTCATCGTCAAGAGTCTTCAAGTGATCCGAAGCAGGAAGCCTGCCGGTGGCCGCGAGGCTACGGGTGTGAAGGTGCCGCGCTACCGCGCACCGAATGGACAATGGAAGTCCGCGGTCGAACTCCCGGATGAGCTCCGCGAGCCCGTCACCAGGTCAGTCTTCGAACAGTCCTGTGACCGGGGCATCACCAGACGATTGCACGCAGCGGCCGCCTGAGGCGACTTGTCGTATTGCGCCATTACCGCGCCAGCAGGATCAATACTTCCAGTTCGTCTCGCTCGCTGGGTGGATGTCTACGTAATGGATTAGGCGATCTTCGAGGAAGTTCCGCCAGCCTGCCTCGCTTCATCGAGGGCGTCTATAATCAGCGCGCTTGCACTCAGCCTTGGGCTATCTCAGCCCCGTCGAAGTTGAGAGCCCACAATGTCCGGCAGACCGCCACCCGACCCGGTTTGTCAGCAAGGACGCAATTCAATGCTGCGAGAGAAAAGGACCGATGAACGATTCTGACAGGCAGCCTCGCATCATTGCCTTCCTGGGCGACCCCAGGACAATCATCGCCGGGGTGATTCTCGGGGTTCTCTGCGGTTTATTCGCCCGTGACATTGCATTCGAGCTTCGGCCGCTGGCGGCGATCTACATCGCGCTTCTCTCGATGTGCATGCTGCCGATTCTGGTTACCGCCCTGACTTGGGGTATCGGCCAGATGTTGCGCAATCCAGTGACCCGGCCACTGTTCGGCCGGCTCGCCGGTATCTACGCGATCGGTCTGATACTGCCCTGCATCGTCGGGCTGCTGACCGTATACCTGCTGCAACCCGGCGCCGGGTTGAGCGATCAGGCTGCAAGTCTGCTGGGTGCACAGGTCGAAGACCATGAGACAGCGACCACCTCCGACACGCTAGCAAGCGGCCTGCTGTCCCGTTGGATCTATCACGAGGAAGTGGAGACCGGTGGATTTCTCCAGTTCATGCAAGGGGTCGTGCCATCCAACGTGTTTTCGGCACTTGCCAGTGGCGAGTTCATCAGCATCGTGTTCTTTTCCATGCTGATCGGCCTGGCGCTTGGTGTGGTACCCACCACTGGCGCCGATGAAACGCTTCGCGTGATCAACACATTCTACGATATTTTTGCAAAAGTATTTGGCTGGGTCCTTATCCCGTTGCCTCTTGGTCTGTTCTGCATCGTTGCCTCGGCAGTTACCGAAATCGACTCCACAATGTTTGCCGCTTTCGCACAATTCTTGCTGACACTATGGGTCGCCGGGTTGGTTCTGACCCTGATTTATGCGGCGATGACCGCCATCTGCGTCCGCCGTTCGCCGCTGTTCGTGCTCAACGCAGAGAAACAACCGCTGATCCTGGCCCTCGCGACCGACAACCCGTTCGTCGCGTTGTATTCCAGCATGGAAGTCCTGCGTTTGCAGTTTGGCGTTCGACGTGAACTCTCCGACACGGTGGCACCATTCGGCGTGGTTGCCAATCAGCACGGTCAGATTCTGCTGTTCTCGGTTCTGGTCGGATTTATGGCCCAGCTATACGACGTTCAGCTCGGGCCGGGCGATCTGGCGGTACTGGCTTTCGGCTGCATCGTCGGCGGCGCGGCGGCGGTCGGTGGCGGTGCGATTCTCGTGCCGGTGATTGCACCTGTCCTGCTGGGAGTGGGTATTCCCGTGGCGCTGGCAGGCGTGGTGCTGGCCACGACACAGCCCTTGGCAGCTCCCCTCGGCTCCATGTTGACCGTCAAGGCCACCAACATGCTGGCGGTACTCACTAGTGCCGGAGAACGGGAGTCGAAGTCGTGATTCGCGCTGTCGGCCTGATTGTTGCTCTTCTGATCACCGCCTTCGTTGGCAGAGGTGGCCACACGGCGGAGACCAACTTCGCCGACATCGCTCGGATCATGGAGGCGGATCGGCTGGTGGTGGCACTACCCACGCTGGCGCGTCCCCCTTATGTCGTCGACGTCGAAGGCGAGATGCCACAGGGCTTCGATCTCTGGCTGGCCCGCGAACTCGCCGCAGCACTGGGGGTCGAGCTGCAACTCGATCGTACGGCTGTATCGTCCGATGAACTGGTCGACCTTGTCGCTGCCGGCACGGCAGACCTGGCGCTGGGCGGTATCTTCGTGACCGCCCGACGAGCCCTCACGGTTCTTTTCACGCGGCCCTATGTACGTGAAGCGCCGAGCCTGTTGTTGCACCGGCGTGACGCGATGCCCTTTCACAGCACTTGTCCGACTCTGGACGAGATCACCGACCTGCTGGTCGAGCCGGACCAAGTCGCCGTTCAGAAGGGAAGTCAGCCGGAAGCGATAGCGCGCCGGTTGGAACCGGACGCGAAGCCGAAGCTATTCGATGATCCAGCCGAGCAGTTCACAGCCGTGCTGGCCGGCGATGTCCTGATCAGCGTCCACAACGAGGCGCAATCCCGCTATCTGCTGCACAAGCAACCCAGCGCGCACATTAAGATCCGATCATGTCTTGGTGGCGCGCGCTCCTTGCTGGTCGCGATCGCCGTGCGTCCCGATGCACCCAATCTGCTACATTGGGTGGAAACCTTCCTCGATGTCGAGCTGATCGATCTGACGGCGGAGGAGCTGCTGCAATTCGGCGAACGGGAGAAGCTCTGGCCGTAGTTCTGCTGTCTCCACGGCAGGAATGCTCACGCCGGTCCGCGAAAGCACCGAGAAGGGAGCATCTCTGCCTCACCTGAGAATGGCGGAGGAGCAATCGGCCGCATTGAAGTCCGGCATGTCGCTGGAATGGCGGTGCCACGGATATCAACGGGTAATGCCGGTGCGGCGTCCGGAGCTGGCGGATTACGTCGGCTTAATTAGCCAGATCCTGAACGCCGCATGCGTCAGAACGCGATGGCGAGGCCGAGGACCGGTCCGTGCAGGGTCATGTCCCACTCGAACTCGTTGTCGCCGCTGCCGGACTTGTAGTCCTGGTAGAGTGCCCGGTAGCCGGCGAGGACCCTGGCGTTGTCGTCGCCGAAGAGGTCGAAGCTGTAGCCGACCATGCCGGCGGCCTGCC
The DNA here is from genome assembly GCA_030431615.1 of Alphaproteobacteria bacterium. Taxonomy (GTDB): domain Bacteria; phylum Pseudomonadota; class Alphaproteobacteria; order Geminicoccales; family Geminicoccaceae; genus SLRI01. The sequence goes on along the minus strand of JAUIID010000018.1, from coordinate 4,873 downwards.
AGGTGAAGTCGGAGCCGACGCCGAACCCGCCGATATCGCCGAGTGCGGTGACGCTCCATTTCGGGCCGATCTGCCAGATCGTCCGCACGCCGACGATCGGGTCCACCCAGTCCTGGTCGTCGCTGCCCTGCGGGCCGCCGTTCCTGACCTTCAGCTTGACGTCCGCGTAGGTGTAGCGGACGCCGGCATAGGGATCGACGACCACCTTCGGGGCAAGGGCCCCGGCTTCGGGCAGGACGGTCCAGGGGCCGAGCCGGTAGAAACCGCCGAAACCGGACCAGGAGACCGTGGCGTCGCCCTTGACGTCGAAGCCGTCCACGTTCTCCGTGTCGCCGAGATCGGCGTAGATCACGTTGGCGAAGAGGCCGAAGCGACCCTTGCGCACCTCGCCCTCGAGCATCACCGCGTAGTCGAGATTGTCCCAGATGTCCTGGAAGGTCACATCGGGCTCGCCCTTGATGCCGCGAACCCTGGTGTTGCCTTCCAGGGCCAGCGCCCAGAAGTAGGGCGTGAGCTGGACCTGCCACTCGTCGGCGACGAGGGCATCGGCCGCGCGCGGCGCCGCCGGCCCGGCCACGCAGACGAGCGCTGCGAGGCCGGACGCGGCGAGGCGGGTTCTGACGCCGTTCAAGGTGGGCTTACTCGACCGGGGCGAAGATGGTGCCCCAGTCGTCCTTCATGCTGATCACGTTCCAGCCGCTGCTGTTCGCCTCGTCCATCAGCGCCTGCGAGAAGGTGCCGAACTTGGTGTCGGGCTCGCCATTGGCGGGGCCGTAGGCGTATTCGCGGTCGGCGTCGTTGTGGAAGACCAGCATCATCAGCCGCTTGCCGTCACCGGCCGCGGTCCATTCCAGCATCTCGCGGTCGCCGTCGGAGTTGCCGAAGGCGGCGATCGGCCGCTTGCCGATGAACTTGTTGATGCCGACGGGCTTGCCGTCCTTGTCGTCGATGAAGTCGACCTTGGCCTCGCGCATCAGCACGGGCTCGCCGTCCTGCATCTCGAACTTGGTGGCGATGCTGGAGCCGATCACCTGCTGGGCGGGGATGCCGTAGGCCTCCTCGGTCAGGGGCCGCATGAACTCCACGCCGCCGCCCGAGACGATGTACGTCATGAACTCGTTGGCGCGCAGATAGTCGAGCAGCTCGAGCATCGGCTGGTAGCCGAGGTCCGTGTAGAGGCGGTCGAAATGCGGGTGCTTCGCCGTCTTGAACCAGTCGCTGACGATCGCCTCGAAGTCGGCGGTGCTCATGCCCGCGTGGGAAGCCATCACCAGCTCGACGAGGCCCTTCTCGCCGGCTTGGGCGAGCCCTTCCAGGTTGCCGTCGAGGACGTCCTTGAAGGGCTGCGTCGTCTTCCACTCGGGATGCTGCGGCGCCAGTACCTTGATGCGGTCGAGCGCGAAGACGAGCTGCGTGTACATCGGATGCGACGGCCAGAGCGTGCCGTCATTGTCGAAGGTGGCGATGCGGTCGGCAGGGGCGACGTAGTCGGGCCCGCCCTCGGTCGTCACGGCCTCGACGAAGGTCGTGATCGCCTCCTTCGTGGCGCCGTCGTTCCAGGACGGCAGCGGATCCGCCGGCTGGATCAGTGACTCGGTGGTCGAGCACGCAGCCAGCAGCGTCAGGACGGCGGCAGCGGCAATATGCTTCGCTCTTCGGGCAATCATCATTGTTTCCTTCCTTCGGGCATCACAGGAGCGGCTCCTTGATCAGAGCCGGGATCACCGGGATGATGTTGAGCTTGAGCAGGAAGCGGGGGCCGTAGTCGTCCTGGTCAACGACGAAATACTCGCCGCCGAACTGGAACTTGACCGGCGTGCCGCCGATCCGGGTGGTCTTGGCGACGGTAAGGCCGATCGGCACGCTCCACTTGTCGCCCGATCCGGCTTCATGATCGTAGGTGATGGTCGGGTTGAAGCCAATCTGCCAGGCGTCAGGCAAGTTGTAGAAGAAAAAGTAGAGGAGCGAGCCGTGGCTAGTGGCCGGATTGCCGCCGGCATACGACCACCAGTATTGGCCTAGCGCGCCTCCCGTGAAATGCTGGTTCTTGAGGACGCCGACAAGCGCCGGCCCCGCCTCCCAGCGGTCGCTGCCCAGATCGTCGCTGGTTGCAGTGGGGAAGACAAAGGTCGGCCCGGCACCGTAGGTCAGGCTGCTGCCGCCGAGCGTGAGGCCCTTATTGGGCACAAGGAGCAACGGCAACTGGATGTCAGCGAGGCCGGTCTTGCGATCGACGCCGCCGGTCCCATCCGGCACCGGCACGCTCGCCACGGGCACCACCGGCCGGGTGATCATCTTCAGATCGTCGGTGAGCGGAACCGGCAGGACCGGCTGGAACAGCATGGTTTGCGCATGGCGGTACTCGGAGGTCGCCTCCCCCTGGACGAAGTTCCAGTCGAATTCGGTGAACAGCGCCCAGACATCCGAAGTCGGATCGGCGAGCTTCTGGCCGACCGCGGCGAGGTTGCCGTGCGGCGAACCGGCGCCCGCGGCCCCGCCCGGCGCCGCATCCTTGCCGGCAGCGGGTGACGGGGCCGGCTGGCTGCTTGCGGGCGGGGGTGGTTGAACGTCATCGCGGGTGGTGCCGGCGCAAGCGCCCAGGGCAACCACCATCAGACCCGATGCCAGGCGGGCGATCATGCGTCTCGATCGGGACATTTTCGCTCCCAGGTGGCCGCAGTCCTGTCGGAGTGCTGAGGCCGTGGGCACCTGCGGTGCCGGAAACCCATTTTCGGAGTTCCCGACGCCGCAGGTGCCGCGAAAGCAACGTCAGTTGCCGGACGGCAGCGACAGGTTGAAGCCATCCTTGGCCAGCGCTTCCCGGACGTACTGGAACCGCTGGTACTGGGTCAGGGTGATCGGGCCCGCGTAGGTCTCGCTCTGCAGCTTGCGCGGCGGGTACTCGACATAGGTCTTCATGAGCTTCTGCACCGACTCGTTGGCCGGAACCACGGCCCAGGTGCTCTCGGTGAAGGTGGTCATGAAGATGTCGTAGCGCTCCTGCGGATCATCCAGCAGATCGAACACCTGCGGCACCGTGGCGACGTAGCTCTCGGCACCCTTCCAGCCGAGATTGGTGTCGACCGAGAGGCCGCCCGTCGCCGCGCCGTCGTCGCCCCGGAGGTTGAAGACGTACTTGAAGGGACCGACGCGTACCGCACCGGGGCTCAGCTCGTCCTCGGTGAAGTAGAACCAGTCCTTGCGCTCGGACGGGCCGGCGCCGGTGATGACCGGGGTCATGTCGTAGCTGTCGAAGATGATCGGCTTGTCCTCACGATCGTTTTTCGGCAGCTCGTGGCCGGCGAGCGAGGCGAAGGTGGCCATCAGGTCGAGGCCGCCCAGGATGTCGTGGCTGACGCTGCCGGCCGCGACATGGTTCGGCCAGCGGACCATCGACGGCACGCGGTTGCCGCCCTCGCGGACGGTGCCCTTGGTGCCGCGGAACGGCGTGTAGCCGGCATCCGGGTAGACGTCCTGCCAGGCGCCGTTGTCGACCGTGTAGAAGACGACGGTGCTGTCGGCGAGGCCCAGCTCGTCGAGCTTGTTCAGGACGTTGCCGACGCGCGTGTCGAGCTCGACCACGGAGTCCGCATACTTGGACTTCGAGATGGATTTCCCCTCGAAGTCGGGGTGCGGCAGGTTCGGCTGGTGGTTCTTCATGAAGTTGACGTTGATGAAGAACGGGGTGTCGGGGTCCTTGGCGGCCTCATCGAGGAACTCGAACGCGGCCTCCTCGACATAGGCGTCGAGATAGGGAATGCCGACCACGCCCTTGTCCGGGGTGTCGACATACTCGCCGTTGACCTTCCAGACCTCTTTCGCCGGCTCGCCGGCATTGCCCGAGAGCGCACCCGTCGTGATCTTCTCGAACATCTGGCGCAGCTCCGGGCTCATCGCCAGGTGCCACTTCGGATCCGGGTAGGTGTAGGCGTTGAGGTGATAGAGGAAGGCGTACTTCATCACGTCGTAGCCCTGGGCGTTCGGCAGCGCGTAGTCCGATTCGCCCAGATGCCACTTGCCGGTGAAGTAGGTCTTGTAGCCGGCCTCCTTGAGGACCGAGCCGAGCGTCCACTCCGCCGCCGGCAGGCCACCGCCCTGGCCCTGGAAGGCCACGGTGGTCATGCCGCTGCGGTTCGGGATGCGGCCGGTCTGGATGGCCGCACGGCCCGGCGTGCAGCTCGGCTGGCCGTAGAAGTTGGTGAAGACCATGCCTTCCTTGGCCAGTCGGTCGAAGTTCGGCGTCGGCATGCCGCGCCCGGTGCCACCAAGATACGGCCCGAGATCACCCCAGCCGGTATCGTCGGAGACGATCAGCAGGATGTTGGGCCGTTCGGCGTCCTGTGCCGCGGCGGGCAGGGGGCCTGCCAGCATGGCTGCGAGCGCGATCGGAATCGTCGCCCCCAGCAGCTTATCGGTCAACGCAGTCATTGAGGGATTCCTCTCCTTGCTTGCGGCTAATATGCACGACGAGAGCCATTGGATCTGGCACGACCCGAGCTTTCTTGCCGTGGCGAAAGCTCGATGTCCACGGTCGCCATGCGCTCGAGGCCGGGCTACCTGCCCGGCTGCCAAGAGCAGGGGCGCCGACGTCCTGGCGGGGGCGTCGACGCCCGCTACCGGCGTCACTGCCCGGCGTGGCTCGAGGTATTCAGGTTCTTAACGCGCTGGATGACATCCTCGAGATTGTAGCTGGAAGGGTCCTGCATGGGCGGGAAGGTGTGGTAGGTCTCCAGCTCCTTCAGCCACAGGGCCTGGCCGATGGGCAGCAGGTTCCAGTCATAGGCATAGGCGGTGACCGGTCCGGCGAGTGCCCCACCGACACCCTGGAGCGTCTTCAGCTGCTCCCCGGTGGAGGTCTCGAACGGATCGCGCT
>JAUIID010000245.1 GCA_030431615.1 Alphaproteobacteria bacterium | reverse complement strand
GTCGCGCAGCCAGAGCAGGGCACGCGGCAGGTCGGTGGTCGCGACCGTGATCGAGAGCTCGCCATGGGCCAGCTGGGCCTGGATCAGGTCGTCGCCGAGATGCTCCTCGACGAGCTTCTTCAGGTCCAGCAGGGACTCGTTGAGGTCGGCTTGCTGCTCGGCCGTCATCGCTCGATGGTCCCCGTCCGGCGAATCTTCTTCTGCAGCTGCAGGATGCCGTAGACCAGCGCCTCGGCCGTCGGCGGGCAGCCCGGCACGTAGATGTCGACCGGCACGATCCGGTCGCAGCCGCGGACCACCGAGTAGGAGTAGTGGTAGTAGCCGCCGCCATTGGCGCAGGAGCCCATCGAGATGACGTAGCGGGGCTCCGGCATCTGGTCGTAGACCTTGCGCAGCGCCGGGGCCATCTTGTTGCAGAGCGTGCCGGCCACGATCATCACGTCCGACTGCCGGGGGCTCGGCCGGAAGACGACGCCGAAGCGGTCGAGATCGTAGCGGCTGGCGGCGGCATGCATCATCTCGACGGCGCAGCAGGCAAGCCCGAAGGTCATGGGCCAGAGGCTGCCGGAGCGCGCCCAGTTCACGAGGTCGTTGAAGCCGGTGACAAAGAAGCCCTTGTCCTGCAGGTCCTTCCCGAGGTCCTCGTAGAGGCTGATCGGGCCGGGCCGGGCCGGCGCCTCGCCAGGGTGAGCGGGGGCGGGGCGAACGAGCGGGCTGTTCACTCCCATTCCAGGGCTCCCTTCTTCCATTCGTAGATGAAGCCGACGGTGAGCACGCCGAGGAACAGCATCATCGACCAGAAGCCGTGCAGCCCGATGTCGCCGAGGCTGACGGCCCAGGGGAAGAGGAAGGCGACCTCGAGATCGAAGATGATGAAGAGGATGGCGACCAGATAGAAGCGCACGTCGAATCGGCCGCGCGAATCCTCGAACGCCGCGAAGCCGCACTCGTAGGGGCTGAGCTTCTCCGTGCTCGGCTTCTGCCGGGCCACCACCATCGACGCCAGCACCATCACCGCCGCAAGGCCGATGGCGATGGCGAGGAAGATCAGGATCGGCAGGTATTCGAGGAGATAGGCGTCCATCGTCATCCCGTGCAACGAGGTGTGCGGGCGGACGGCACGCAGGCCGCGCGCCTCTCGTTGCGCGGCAAACTAGGCCGCCGCGCCGGCCTTGCCAAGCATCGCCGGGCCTGCCCGGCCTGTTCGGCCGCGCCGCAGCGGCGCGCGAAGTGTCACACGCGCGACAGGTCGACCAATGCTGGAGAAGGATGCCGCTGACGCGGCCGGAACCGGGTGATGGCGGGAGTGACGGGACTCGAACCCGCGGCCTCTGGCGTGACAGGCCAGCGCTCTAACCGACTGAGCTACACCCCCGTGCGCTCCGAGATGGCGGGAGATAGAGAGCCCGGCGGGACCTGTCAAGCACCGCACCGAGGGAAGCCTCGTTGGGCAGGGCGCTTGACAGGCGAGGGCTCGGGACACTACGTACCCGCCACGTCTTGGGGGATAGTTTAACGGTAGAACTTTCGGCTCTGGACCGAACAGTCCTGGTTCGAATCCAGGTCCCCCAGCCAGACCTTACCTGAACCCGCCGAACGACGCGCGACCCGGCACCTGATGGTGCAGCGGGCGGTTCAGCTTTCCTCGACCACGGACGCCACCACGGCCAGGCAGTCCCCTGGCTGGATCAGGCCCGGGTGGTGGCGGGCGGCGAGGATGCCGGCTGTCCGGGCCTTGATGATGTGCGGTTTCGTCCCGGTGCGCTCGGTCGACCAGATCCGGGCGAGCGTGGCGCCCCGTGCCACTTCCTCACCGAGGTCGATGAGCATCTCGACCATGCCGCTGCCCTCGGCCAGGTGGAAGCAGTCGCCCTCGGTCGTGTCGATCAGCACGCTCGGCCCTGCCTCCGGCTCGCCCTCGAGGATGCCGGCATGGCGGAGGATGTTGATGGCACCACGCAGCCCGATCCGGGCCGAGCGGGCCGTCGCCGTGCCGCCGCCGCCGAGCTCGGTGGTGACGAAGGTCTTGCCCGCATCTTCGGCCGCGGTGTCGTACATGCCGACTGCGTCGATCTCGCGCAGCATCATCGAATAGGGTGCGTTGAAGGCGCGCATCGCTGCACTGCAGGCGGCGTGCTGGTTGGCGTCGTCCAGGATGTGCGCGGCGGCGAAGGGGATGAAGTCGAGCGTCTTGCCGCCGGAATGGTAGTCCAGCACCACGTCGGCCATCGGCAGGAGGGTGCGCATGAAGTAGTCGGCGATCTTCTCGGTCGGCGAGCCGTCCGGCCGTCCGGGGAAGCAGCGGTTGAGGTTGACCCCATCGAGCGGCGAGGTGCGCCGCGCGGTGTGGAAGGCCGGGGTGTTCATGTAGGGCACGATGATCACCCGGCCGGTGATCTCGGCGGGATCGAGGTCGTAGGCGAGCCGCTGCAGCGCGATCGGCCCCTCGTACTCGTCGCCGTGATTGGCGCCGGTGAAGAGCGCCGTCGGGCCGGCGCCGTTGTGCACCACGGTGATGGGAATCATGATCGAGCCCCAGGCCGAGACGTCCCGGCTGCAGGGCAGGCGCAGGAACCCGTGATGCTTGCCGTCCTGGTCGTACGGGATCGTGCAGGAGATCGGGTTCGGCGGCAGATAGACCGAGCGCATCAGTTCTTCACCATCAGCCGGCGGGGCACGGCGGCGAGGCATTCCGGCCCCTTCTCGCCGATGACGATGCTCTCGGTGATCTCGAAGCCCCAGTCGGCCATCCACAGGCCCGTCATGAAGTGGAAGGTCATGCCGGATTCGAGCACCGTGCGGTCGCCGGGCCTGAGACTCATCGTCCGCTCGCCCCAGTCCGGCGGATAGGAAATGCCGATCGGATAGCCGGTGCGGTTGTCCTTCTGGATGCCGTACTTGGCGAGCACGGCGAAGAACGCCTTGGCGATGTCCTCGCATCGATTGCCGGCTCTGGCCGCCTCGAGTCCGGCCTCCATGCCCTCCAGCACAGCCTTCTCGGCCTCGAGGAAGGTCGCCGTCGGCGTGCCGAGGAAGACCGTGCGCGAGAGCGGGCAATGGTAGCGGCGATAGACGCCCGCGATTTCGAAGAAGGTGCCTTCGCCCGAGCGCATCGGCCGGTCGTCCCAGGTCAGGTGCGGCGCCGCGGCGTCGCTGCCCGAGGGCAACAACGGGACGATCGCCGCATAGTCGCCGCCGGCGCCGATGGCGGGGTCGTAGCGCAGGCTGGCGTCGTAGATCTCGGCGACGAGGTCGCACTTGCGCATCCCGGGCTCGATCACCTCGAAGATGCGGTTGTGCATGCGCTCGACGAAGCGGGCGGCCGTGCGCATGTAGTCGAGCTCCCGGGCCGACTTCACCGCCCGCTGCCAGTTCACCAGCGCCGTGACGTCGCTGAAGCGGGCATTGGGCAGGCCCTGCTGCAGCGAAGCGAAGGCCCGGGCCGTGAACCAGTAATTGTCCATCTCGACGCCGATCCTGAGACCGGCGAGGCCGCGCTCCTCGAGTCGGGCGGCGAGATAGTCCATCGGATGGCGCTCGGTCGACTGCACGTAGTTGTCCGGGTATCCCACGATATTGGCCGGATCCATCCAGGCGGTGCGCAGCGCACCCTGGGCATCCTGGCCGCGCCCGAACCAGATGGGCTCGCCCTCCATGGCGAGCACGACGCACTGGTGGACGTAGAAGCTCCAGCCGTCATAGCCGGTGAGCCAGGCCATGTTGGAGGGGTCGGAGACGATGATCGCCTCGACGCCGGCCGCCGCCATCGCCCGGCGGGTCTTGGCGATGCGCCCGGCATATTCCTCGGCGCTGAAGTGCAGGATGGGCGTCGGCATGGCTCTCAGCTCCTGAAATCGGTGCCTGCATCGCTTGCTGCGGCGCGCTCGCGGGCGAGGGTGGCGATGGCGGTGTCCTGCACGCCCGTCCCGGTAAGGTCGGCGATGGTGATCTGGTCGGCACTCGTGCGCCCTGGCGCCGTGCCGGCGACGATGGAGCCGAGCTCGGCGAAGTCCCGGTCGGCCGGCACGACACCGGCTTCGATGGCGCCCCGCAGTTCGCCCATGAGGCGGGTCTGCGCCTGCCGGTCTGGCACGTAGAGGTCCGCCCGGGCGAGGCAGGCCGGCTCCAGCTCGCCCTTGCTGTGCTGGTCGGAGCCCATGGCGGTCACGTGCTGGCCGACTTCCAGCCAGTCGGCCATCAGGATCGGCCGGGTCGCCGGTGTCGTGGTGACGATCACGTCGGCCCCGGCGACCGCCGAGCGCGCATCGGGCGCTGCCGTAACCTCGATGCCGAGAGCATCCGACAGTTCGGCTGCCGCCGCCTCGGCTTTCGCCGCATCGCGGCCCCAGAGCCTCGCCCGGGTGATCGGCCGTACCAGCGTCAGCGCCTGCAGCTGCAGGCGGGCCTGCATGCCGGCGCCGAGGATGGCGGCAAATGATGCATCCTCCCGCGCCAGATGCCGGGCCGCCACCGCCCCGGCGGCGGCCGTCCGCACGTCGGTGAGATAGCCGTTGTCGAGGAGCAGCGCCTCGACCTGCCCGGTCCTGGCGGAGAAGAGGATCATCAGCCCCGAGGTGGACGCCAGGCCGATCTTCGGGTTGTCGAAGAAGCCGGGCGAGACCTTGAGCGCGAAGCTCGCCACGCCGGGGACATAGGCGGTCTTGACGTCGACCTCGCCATTGTGGTCGGCGATTGCCATCGAGAGGATCGGCGGCATCACCACCTTGCCGCCGGCAAGGGCACGAAACCCGGCCTCGATGCAGTCGACGGCGGTCCGGTCGAGCGGCACGGCCTGGCGGAGCTCGGCCTCGGTCAGGATGCGGATCGTGGGCATCAGCCGGCCTCCGTCATGAGCTCGACGTCCTCGCCGCCGATGATGCGGTGGTGCAGCTCCATGTCGATATTGCCGCCGCTGAGCAGGACCATGGTCGGGCCGTCGACCCGCACCTTGCCGGCCAGCAATGCCGCTACCCCGACCGCTCCCGAGCCCTCGACGATCTGCCGCTCGTGCCAGTAGCAGTGGCGGATGCCGGCGGCGATCTCCGGCTCCTCCAGCAGCACCACCTCGTCGACCAGCGCCTTCGCCATGGCGAAGGTGTGCCGGTTCTCGAGCCCGATGCCGCCGCCGAGGCTGTCGGCCAGGGTCGGCAGCTCCTCGACCTCGACCGGCCGCCCGGCCGCGAGGCTCGCATGCATGGCAGCACCCCGCGCCATCGAGACGCCGATCACCCGGACCCCGTGCAGGCGCGCCTTCAGCGCTGCGGCGATGCCGCAGATGAGGCCGCCGCCCGAGAGCTGGACCAGGACCGCCGTCACCTCCGGCATCGCTTCGGCGATCTCGAGGCCGAGCGTGCCCTGGCCGGCGATGACATGGCGGTGATCGAAGGGCGGGATCATGGTCATGCCCTGTGCCACGAGCTCGTCGACCGCTGCCTGGGCCGCGTCCTGGCTCCGCCCCCGGATCAGCACCTCCGCCCCTTCGGCCCGGATCCCCTCGACCTTGTTCTCTGGCACCAGCTCCGACATGGCGACGACGCAGCGCACGCCGGCCTCCGCGCAGGCGCGGGCGAGGCCGCGACCGTGATTGCCGGTCGAGACGGCGACGACACCGGCCTGCCGCTCCGCCGGGGAGAGCCGCGCCACCGCATTGGCAGCACCCCTGAGCTTGAAGCTGCCGCTCCGCTGGTGGTGCTCCAGCTTCAGCTGCACCGGCTGGCCGGTGAGCGCGCCGAGGCTGGGCGAGGGCTCGACCGGCGTCGGCCGGATCGTCGCCGCGATCGCAGCCCGGGCGGCCTCGATCTCGGCGAGCGTCACGAAGGCGTCGGCAGTCATGCCCGGCTCCCGGGCGGGGCCAGCTCGAAGATCCGCCCCCAGGCGCCGGGTCTGGGTGCCTTGCCAGCGTGATGGAGCAGCCGCCAGAGCAGCGCCTGGTTGGCCGAGACGACCGGCTTGCCGAGATGCATCTCGAGCCTGTCGATCAGCCCGAGCGCCGGCAGGGCGGTGCAGGAGAGGAAGACCGCCTCGGCTGCCGGCACATCTACGGCCTCGGCCGCGGCGCGGACGACCTCGGGCGTGACGCGCGCCATGTCGCGATCGTCCTCGATGCCGAGGCAGTGCGCGCTGACCATCTCGAGCCCGTGCGCCGCGAAGTAGGTGACCATCGGTCTCGTGGTCTCCGGCAGATAGGGGGTCAGGAGCGCGATGCGCCGGACGCCGAGGGCGGCGAATGCCGTCAGCGCCGCATCGGGCGGAGTGGCCACGGGCAGGCCCGGTCGGGCCTGCTGGATCGCATCCCGGACCGCATCGCTGCCGAGCACGACGGAGGCCGCCGTGCAGCCATAGCCGATCGCCGCCAGCTCCATGCCCGGCAGGATGAGGGCGGCGGCGGCAGTGAGCCGCGGACCCATCGCCAGCAGGTTCTCGGGTGTCGTCGGGTTGTCGAAGACGACCCGGGTGACATGCAGGGCGACGCCCGTGCCGGGTATCAGCCGGGCAGCGTCACGTTCGAGGGTGAGGTCGGTGGCAAGCGCTATCAGGCCGAGCCGCGCTACGCTGCCGGCCGGCTCGAGCGAGACCGGTACGGGGGAGCGATGCACGGGCGCGGCCGAGGTCATCGTCTTAAACGAGCAGCACCGGGCAGTCCGCGATGCCGCTCACCTTGTGCGAGACGCTGCCGAGCAGGAAGCCCTCGACCGAGCCGAGGCCGCGGCTGCCGATGACGATCAGGTCGACGCCGTGCTCCCGGCCGAAGGCGACGATCGTGCGGGCGACCGGGCCGCTGCGGACGAAGGCGCGGGCCTGGGTCGCACCCAGGGCGACGGCACGGGCCCGGGCACTCTCGGCGACTTCCCTGGCGTAGGCCCGCATGATGTCGTCCACGTTCTCCGGGTCGTCCTGGCGCGCCATGGAGAGCGAGGCCTCGAGCGGCGAATGGTGACGGAAGACCGTGAGGATCGTGAGATCCGCGTTGGTGAGCGCGCGCAGCGCTGCCGCCTTCTCCAGGGCCACCATGGCGTTGGTCGAGCCGTCCACCGGGGCCAGGATATGCTTGAACATGCCGTCTCCCGTCACTTGGCACCAATCATTTGGCGCCAATCACTTGGCGAAGGCGAGATCACGCAGGAAGAGCGCGATCTGCGGGAAGAAGATCAGGGCCACCGAGGCGCCGAGCAGCATGATGATGAAGGGCGG
>JAUIID010000017.1 GCA_030431615.1 Alphaproteobacteria bacterium | reverse complement strand
TCGCCGACCGCCGTCGAGACGCACGGCGCCGACTACGCCCGCAACCCCGCCGGCACCGGGCCCTTCATGTTCAGGGTCTGGGAGTCGAACCGGCAGGTGGCGCTCGAGCGCAACGAAGACTACTGGGACGGCGCGCCGCCGCTGCGCGGTGTCGTCTTCCGCCCGATCACCGACGCCAATGCCCGGGTCTCCGAGATGCTCTCCGGCGGCATCGACCTGATGGTCGAGGTGCCGCCGGACAACGTCGCCCTCTTCGCCGAGGACGAGGCCTTCGAGCTCTACGAGCAGGCCGGGCCACACCTCTGGTTCCTGATCCTCAACGCCAAGGAGCCGCCCTTCGACGACGTCAGGATGCGCCAGGCGGTGAACTACGCCATCAACAAGGAAAGCCTCGTCGACGACGTGCTGCAGGGCACCGCCACCGTGGCGGCCGGGCCGACGCCCGAGGCCTTCGCCTGGGCCTACAACCCCGACCTCGAGCCCTATCCCTACGACCCGGAGAAGGCCAAGGCGCTGATCGCCGAGGCCGGCTACGAGGATGGCGTCGAGACGGTCTTCTACGTCACCGAGGGCGGCTCCGGCATGCTCGACCCGGTGCCGATGGGCACCGCCATCCAGGCCGATCTCGCCGCCGTCGGCATCGACGCCAAGATCGAGACCTACGAGTGGAACACCTTCCTCGGCCAGGTGAACCCCGGGCTCGAGGGCAAGGCCGGCATGGCCGAGATGGCCTGGATGACCAACGACCCCGACACCCTGCCCTTCCTGGCGCTGCGCACCGAGGCCATGCCGGAGAATGGCGGCTTCAACTCGGGCTACTACTCGAACCCGAAGGTCGACGAGCTGCTCGAGGCGGCCAGGCGCGCCACCAGCCAGGAGGAGCGGGCCGGCCTCTACCGGGAGATGCAGGTGATCGTCCACGAGGACGCGCCCTGGGCCTTCGTCGCCAACTGGAAGCAGAACGCCGTGACCACCGACAAGGTCGAGAACTTCCGCCTCGAGCCCAGCTTCCTCCTGATCCTCAAGGACGTCGCCAAGGCCGGCTAGGAACCCGGCCACTTGCTCGGCTACGCCCTTCGCCGGCTGGTCCTGACCGTCCCGGTCCTGCTCGGGATCTCGGTGATCGTCTTTCTGGTGATCTCCCTGATCCCGGGCGACCCGGCGACGGCCATCCTGGGCTCCTTCGCGACGCCCGAGAACGTCGAGCGGATCAATCGCGAGCTCGGCCTCGACCGGCCTTTGCCGGTCCAGTACCTGACCTGGCTCCAGGGCGTCCTCGAGGGCGATCTCGGCCGCTCCTACTCGCTCAATCGCCCCGTCCTCGACGAGGTGCTGGAGCGCTTCGGCCCGACGCTGATCCTGGCTGCCGCCGCCCTCTTCCTCTGCACGGTCTTCGGCCTCGCCGCCGGCGTCGTCGCCGCGGTCCGGCAATATGGCTGGGCCGACAAGCTGATCACGCTCGCCGTGCTGATCGGCATCTCCACCCCCTCCTTCTTCCTCGGCATCATGCTGATCCTCTGGTTCTCGGTCGATCTCGGCTGGTTCCCGACGGGCGGCATGTACGACCTCTTCGGCGACGGCAGCCTCAGGGAGCTGCTCTGGCACCTGACCCTGCCGGCCACCGCCCTTGCCGTGGTCGCGACCGGCGTCGTCGCCCGGCTCACCCGCTCGGGCATGCTCGAGGTGCTGCGTCAGGACTATGTCCGCACCGCCCGCGCCAAGGGCCTGCGCGAGGGCCGCGTCATCCTCCGCCATGCCTTCATGAACGCGCTCGTCGGCATCGTCCCGATCATCGGCATCCAGGCGGGCTTCGTCCTCGGCGGTGCCGTCTATATCGAGACCGTCTTCCAGTGGCCGGGCATCGGCCGCATGCTGGTCACCGCCATCTCGACCCGGGACATCCTGCTCGTGCAGGGCGGCGTGCTCGTGGTGGCCGCCTCCTTCGTCCTCATCAACCTCGCCACCGATCTCATCCAGGTCGCCCTCGATCCCCGCCTGAGGCGCGGCTGATGGCGTCCACCCTGCCCCGCCGCACCTCCGCCTGGGCCAGGCTCAGCCGCAACGGCCTCGCCGTGGTCGGCCTCGCCATCGTCGTCGCGATCCTCGCCATCGCGATTCTGGCCCCCCTCCTGCCGCTCGCCGATCCGAATGTCACCGCCCCGGCGAACCGCCTCCTGCCGCCCTTCTCCGAGGGTGCCTGGCTCGGCACGGACCAGCTCGGCCGCGACATGCTCTCGAGGCTCGTCTGGGGGGCCAGGGTCAGCATCGCGGTCGGCGTCGCCGCCACGCTCGTCGCCGCCATCGTCGGCAGCACGATCGGCCTCGTCGCCGCCTATTTCGGCAAGCTTGCCGACAACGTCCTGATGCGCGGCGTCGACATGCTGATGGCCTTTCCCTACCTGCTGCTGGCGCTCGCCATCGTCGCAGCATTGGGGCCAGGCCTGCTGAACGCGCTCCTCGCCATCGCGGTCGTCAACATCCCCTTCTTCGCCCGCTCGGTCCGTGGCGCCACGCTCGGCCTCGTGCAGCGCGAGTTCATCGAGGCCGCCCGCCTCTCCGGTTACTCGAACGCGCGGATCATCCTCTCCGAACTCTTCCCCAGCGTGCTCCCGGTCATCGTCATCACCATGTCGACCACCGTCGGCTGGATGATCCTAGAGACCGCCGGGCTCTCCTTCCTCGGCCTCGGCGCCCAGCCGCCCCAGGCCGATCTCGGCTCCATGCTGGGCGATGGCAGGAACCTCGTCATCACCGCCCCGCATGTCTCGATCGTGCCGGGCGTGCTGATCCTCGTCCTGGTCATCGGCATCAACCTGCTCGGCGACGGGCTGCGCGACGTGCTCGACCCGCGGCTCAAGTCCGGCGCCCTCTCCCGCCCCGTTGCGCGCACCGCCGTCGCGGAGGGCCGCACCTCCGGCACGGGCGACCGGGGCGCCCTCCTCGAGGTCCGCAATCTCCGGACCGAGTTCCACATCGGCCAGCGCGTGCTGAAGGCGGTGGGCGGCGTCGATTTCGTGCTGCAGCCGGGCGAGAGCCTCGGCATCGTCGGCGAGAGCGGCTCGGGCAAGTCGGTGACCGCCCTTTCGATCCTCGGCCTCGTGCCGACCCCGCCCGGCATCGTCGCCGGCGGCGAGATCCGCTTCGCCGGCCGGGACCTCCTGCGCCTGCCCATGCACGACCTGCAGGACATCCGCGGCAACCGGATCGCCTACATCTTCCAGGACCCGCTGACCACGCTGAACCCGCTCATGCGGGTCGGCCACCAGGTGACCGAAACCCTGGTCCGCCACCAGGGCCTCGGCGGCAGCGCCGCCCGGCGCCAGGCGGAGGAGCTGCTGGACGCCGTCGGCATACCCCAGCCGCGCACCAAGTTCGACGCCTTCCCGCACGAGCTCTCGGGCGGCCAGCGCCAGCGCGTGGTGATCGCCATGTCGCTCGCCAACCGCCCCGACCTGATCATCGCCGACGAGCCGACCACCGCCCTCGACGTCACCACCCAGGCGCGCGTCCTGGCTCTCCTCAACGATCTCCGCCGGCAGAGCGGGGCCGCCCTCGTCTTCATCACCCACGATCTCGGTGTCGTCTCCGAGCTCTGCGAGCGGGTGCTCGTCATGTATGCCGGCAAGGTGGTCGAGAGCGGCCCCGTGGGCGAGGTCTTCGCCGCCCCCCGCCATCCCTACACAAGAGCACTTCTCGCCTGCGTGCCGGTGCTGGGCGAGCCCGAGCGCGCGCTCGACGCCATTCCGGGCCTGCCGCCGCCGGTCGACGACCTGCCCGAGGGCTGCGCCTTCGCCCCGCGCTGCCCGCTCGCCATGGCCGAATGCCGCCGGGGCGAGATCCTCCTCGCCCGCACGGGCGAGGGCCGGCGCAGCCGCTGCATCCGCTGGATGGAGCTGGGGGATGCCTGAATCGATCAGGGGGCAGGAGCCCATCATCGAGGCCCGGCACCTGGTCCGCGTCTTCGGCGGCGGGCGGACCTGGTGGGGGGCGAAAAAGCCCGAGCTGCGTGCCGTCGACGGCGTCAGCCTTGCCGTCCAGCCCGGCACCACGCTCGGCATCGTCGGCGAATCCGGCTGCGGCAAGTCCACCCTCGCCCGCATGCTGGTCGGCCTTATCGCCCCGACCGAAGGCACGATCCGCCTCGAAGGGCGACCCGTGAGCCGGCTCACCGGTGCCGAGAAGCGCCGCTTCCACCAGGCGGTCCAGCTCGTCTTCCAGGACCCGATCGCCTCGCTCAACCCGAGAAAGACGGTACGGCAGATCCTGGAAGGCCCGCTCGAGGCGCTGACCGACCTCGACCGCAGCGCCCGCCGCGAACGGGTCGCCCGGCTGATGGACGAGGTCGGGCTCAGGCCCGAGTTCATCGACCGCTACCCGCACGAGTTCTCCGGCGGCCAGGCGCAGCGCATCGGCATCGCCCGGGCCCTTGCCGTCGAGCCCCGGCTGATCGTGCTCGACGAGCCGGTCTCCGCCCTCGACGTCTCCGTCCAGGCGCAGGTGCTGGGGCTCCTGAAGGACCTCCAGGCGCGGCGCGGCCTGACCTATCTCTTCATCAGCCACGACCTCGCCGTGGTCGAGGCGCTCGCGACCGATGTCATGGTCATGCTGCGCGGCCGCGCCGTCGAGCAGGGCCCGCGCCGCCAGGTCTTCGAGCAGCCCGAAGACGACTACACCCGCACCCTCCTCGCCGCCGTGCCCATCCCCGGCCGCCGCCATCACGAACGCTTATAGGCCCGTCGCCGGACAGGCCTCCGGCCGCCGGAATCGGGTGTCCCGGCGCTCGGGTTGTCGCATCATGCGCGACAGTTGCCCTCGGGGTGTCGCGTTATACGCGACAGCAGCACCCAAACTGTCGCGTATAACGCGACATAAGCGATCGTGATGTCGCAGATTCTGCGACACCGGGCCCGAAGTGTCGCGGAATCCGCGACATTTGCCGACGAACGAACCTGCGGAATCGACGATCGAACCCACCGATTCGACGAGCGAACCCGGGAAATCGACGAACGAACCCGAGATCCCGCGAACGAACCCGAGCGCCCACAAATCATTGTAATTGCAAGGTTTTATGCCGTTTTGCACCCTCGAACCGCCGCGCCGCACCGCTGTCGGTGTGCCTTTTGCCGAGCGAACCCGAGGCGTGTTGCATGCGGCAGCGAAATAGGATATGCTACCTACCATGCCGGAGGCGTGACGGAGCGCCCGCGACTGTTGCGAAACGGGGACGGCGGACGCAGTTCGGGTTTTCCCATGTTGCGCACATGCGGCTAGACTGCCATGGCGATAGCGTTCGCGCGGGCGGTGTTGGATGGCCCGCACCGGTATCGACGACACAGCTCGAGGACACTGCCGTGGCACTCCGTCCGTTCCTTTCGATCTTGCTGCTCACCGGCTTCATCGCCGTCTCGCTCGTGGCCTGCTCGGGTGCCGAGCCCGGCACCGGCGCCCCGCCCCCGCCCGGCGAGTTCGAGGATCCTGCCGACTCGGGCGTTCTCGGCACTGTCGACGAGCCCATCGAAGGCAGTGACGAAGACCTCAAGCCCTAGCTGTTCAGAACGGCGCGCTGGTGACGCTTTCCGGTCACAGGCGCCGTGCGCGTCTTTTCTTGCCGCTTTCGGTGCAACCAAAAGCGCGATA
The DNA here is from genome assembly GCA_030431615.1 of Alphaproteobacteria bacterium. Classification (GTDB taxonomy): domain Bacteria; phylum Pseudomonadota; class Alphaproteobacteria; order Geminicoccales; family Geminicoccaceae; genus SLRI01. Next base: position 37,618 of record JAUIID010000017.1, on the reverse strand, counting down.
CAGAAGTTGGGCTATTCGATTGACTGTGCGTCAGTCGTGCGAGCAGCGATGGTCGCAAAATGCCAATGACACACGATGAGGAAACACCATGACTATCCGTGCCCTGCTCTTGAACCTGATGGCCCTCGGTATGCTGACTGTCTCGCTCGCGGCTTGCGGCGACACCTGGGACGGCCTGAAGGAAGACACCGGTGACAACCTCGAGGCTACCGGCGAGGCGGTCGAGGACGCCGGTGAGGCCGTCAAGAAGTAATCCATGCAGCACCCGGCCGCGTCGCTCTGGCGTGGCCGGGTATCGCCTCGGTGAGGGGCAGTCGTTGAGCGGCGGATGAATCCGGCAATCGATCTCGACCGGCTGCGGGCGGACATGCTCGAGCTGGCCCGAATCGGCATGGCTGCCGGCCGCCCCGGCATCAACCGGCCGAGCTTCTCGGATGCCGACATGGCGGGCCGGCGCTTCTTCATGGAGCGCTGCCGGCATGCCGGCCTCGACACCACCATGGATTGCGTTGGCAATGTCCTGGCCCGCTGGCCTGTCGGCAGTGGGCCCGTCGTCATGGCTGGCTCGCATCTCGACACCGTCCCCGACGGCGGCGTCTTCGACGGCACGCTCGGCACCTGCGCCGCCCTGGAGGCGGTGCGGGCCATGCGTGCGGCAGGCGTGACACCGAAACACCCCATCGAGGTGGTCGCTACCGCCGACGAGGAAGGCCGCTTCGGCGGCATGCTCGGCAGCCAGGGGCTTGCCGGCATGGTTGACCCCGGATGGCTCGAAGCGGCCACGGACAGCGACGGCATCCGGCTGGTCCACGTCATGCGCGCCCAGGGCCTGGAGCCCGATCGCTACGCCGAGGCGGCCCGCGATCCCGCCACGCTTCACGCCTTCCTCGAACTGCATATCGAGCAGGGTCCGGTGCTCGAGTCCGCCGGCCTAGCCATCGGCATCGCCACGGGCGTCTCCGGCGTCTTCAACTGGACCGTTACCCTCACCGGCGTGGCCAACCATTCCGGCACGACGCCCATGGACCTCCGCCGCGACGCCTTCGCTGGCCTCGCCGCCTTCGCGGGGCGGATCCCCGCCATTATCGCCGAGCTCACCTCCGACCAGGCCCGCCTGACCATCGGCAAGGTCGAGCTCGCCCCCAACTTCCCGCACACCATCCCGGGCAGCGCCACCTTCTCGATCATCGGCCGCGACATCGATGACGGTATCATGCATCGCATGGCCAAGCTCTGCCGACGCGAGCTCGAGGCAGCGGCCAGGGACCATGGCCTCGCCCTCGAGATCCGCGAGGAGAGCCGGCTCGCCCCGGTCGATCTGGCACCGGACGTCGCGACGCTCCTGGCAGAGCAGAGCCGGCACCTCGGCTACGCCACGACCACCCTGCCCTCCGGCGCCGGCCACGACGCCCAGACCATGCAGCACGTCACCCGCGCCGGGCTGATCTTCGTGCCATCGAAGGGCGGCATCAGCCACGCGCCGGAGGAGGACACCGACTGGCGTGACGTCGAGCGGGGTGCGAACGTGCTGCTGCACGGCCTGATCGCCCTGGCCGCCTGATGCTGCTCTTCCTGCACATCGTCGTCTCGCTCGCCCTGATCGTCCGGGTGATCCTCAAGCCGCATCGCGACCCCGCCTCGCGCATCGCCTGGACCCTCGTCATCCTGATCCTGCCGGCGGTCGGCATCATCGGCTATCTCCTGCTCGGCGAGACCAATATCGGCCGGCGCCGCATCGAGCGGATGAACCGCATCCTGGCCGGCCTGCCGAAGGTCGCGGGCGCCCCGGTGGAGGCGGGCGATGCGCTCAGCCCTGCCATACCCGAGCGCTACCAGCCGCTCTTCCGGGTCGGCCACTCCATCAATGGCTTCGAGCCGGTCGGCGGCAACCGCGCCCGGCTGATGGCCGATTCAAATGCCGCCATCGAGGCCATGGTCGCAGACATCGATGCCGCGACCGAGCACGTCCACCTCCTCTTCTACATCTGGCTGCCGGACACGAACGGCCTGAAGATGGTGGAAGCGGTCAAGCGCGCGGCAAAGCGCGGTGTCGTCTGCCGGGTCATGGTGGACGATCTCGGCTCGCGCATCCTCTGGCGCAGCGAGCACTGGGGGGCGATGGAGGCAGCCGGTGTCAGGCTCGGCCGTGCTTTGCCCATCGGCAACCCGCTCATGCGCATCTTCAACGGCCGCATCGACCTCCGCAACCACCGCAAGATCGTCGTCATCGACGACACCATCACCTATTGCGGCAGCCAGAACTGCGCCGATCCCGAGTTCCGGATCAAGGCCCGCTTCGCCCCCTGGGTGGACCTGGTGGTCCGCTTCGAGGGGCCGATCGCCCGGCAGAACCAGCATCTCTTCGTCGCCGACTGGATGGCCTATGTCGACGAGCGGATCGACGACCTCCTCAGGTCGCCGCTCCGCGGCTTCGAGGAGGGCATCACCGCCCAGGTGGTCGGCAGCGGGCCGACCGTGCGCTACTCGGCCATGCCGGAGATGTTCGAAACACTGATGTACAGCGCCCGCCGGGAGCTGGTCATCACCACGCCCTACTTCGTCCCGGACGAATCGATGCAGGCGGCCCTCTGCGCCAGCGCCAGGCGCGGCGTGGCGACCACCATCGTCTTCCCGGCCCGCAACGACAGCCGTCTCGTCGCCGCCGCCAGCCGCAGCAACTATGCCGAGCTGCTCGCCGCCGGGGTGCGCATCTTCGAGTATGGCGAGGGCCTGCTCCACGCCAAGACGCTGACGCTCGACGGCGAGGTGACGTTGATCGGCTCCGCCAACATGGACCGCCGCAGCTTCGATCTGAACTACGAGAACAACATCCTGGTCTACGATCCCGAGCTGAGCCGGACGGTCAGGCAGCGCCAGGAGAGCTTCATCGCGAGCTCGAAGCCCGTGACGCTCGCGGAGGTGGAGGCCTGGACGGTGCCGCAACGCCTGCTCAACAACACGCTCGCCATGCTCGGCCCCGTGCTCTGACCCGTCGCCTTCGCCGGCGCGCGGCCTAACTCCTGTCCCCTGTGGCACGACAGCGAGGAAACGAGAGCTTGAGCACCACCCGCAAGGTCTGGATCTGGACGATCGCGCTGGTCGTCTTTCTCCTCCTGCTCTACGTGCTGAACGACGTGCTCCTGCCCTTCGTCGCCGGTCTCGTCGTCGCCTATCTGCTCGATCCCCTGGCCGACCGCCTGGAAGCCATGGGCACCTCGCGGACCTGGGCAACCGCACTCCTGACCGTCGGCTTCCTGCTGCTCGTGCTCGGTGGCGTGGTCCTGCTCGTGCCGGTGATCGAGAACCAGGCCTCCGCCCTCGCCCAGACCCTGCCGCAGGCCATCGACTCGATCTGGAGCTCGGCGAAGCCGCTGATCGAGGGACTGCGCGAGCGCTTCGACATTGCCGGCGACGAGGAGCTGCAGCAGGCCCTGACCTCCAATGCCGGCAATGCCGCCGGCTGGGCCAAGAACATCCTGGGCGGCCTGCTGACCGGCGGCATGGCGCTCGTCAACATCGTCTCGCTCCTGGTGATCACGCCGGTCGTCAGCTTCTACCTGGTGCGCGACTGGGATTCGATGATCGAGACCGTCGACGGCTGGCTGCCGCGCGACCATCGCGACACGATCCGCCAGCTCCTGGGCGAGATCGACCGCAGCATCGCCGGATTCCTGCGCGGCCAGGTCTCGGTCTGCGTGATCCTCGGCCTCTTCTACGGCCTCGGCCTCGCCGCCATCGGCCTGAGCGGCGGCCTCCTGGTCGGCCTCTTCGCCGGCCTCCTCTCCTTCATCCCCTATGTCGGCTCGATCACCGGCTTCGTCGCGTCGATGGGCCTCGCCGCCGTGCAGTTCGGCCCGACCAACTTCCTGATGCTCGGCCTCACTGCCGGCATCTTCTTCGTCGGCCAGGCCGTCGAGGGCAATTTCCTGACGCCGAAGCTGGTCGGCGACCGCATCGGGCTGCACCCGGTCTGGGTGATCTTCGCGCTGCTCGCCGGCGGCGCCCTCTTCGGCTTCCTCGGCGTCATGCTGGCCGTGCCGGTCGCCGCCGCCATCGGCGTGCTGGTCCGCTTCGGCCTGCGGCAATATCTGGCGAGCCCGCTCTACAAGGGGCACCCGCTGGACGAGGCCGACTAGCGGACAGCCTTCCGCCTTGCCCGCATGAGCTCGACCAGCGCCGCGTCGCGCTCGGCCTCGAGCTCGGCAACGCTTCGCCCCCCCGCCTCCTCGTCGACGCCTTCCGTCAGCCGGTCGCGCATCTCGCCGTCCAGCCGGGGCTGGCCGAGCGTCGCCCAGCGGCGCTCCTGGCTCGGGCCCAGATGGTCGAGATAGTCGGCGATGCCCCCGGCCCCGCCGCCCAGGTGGTAGGAAAGATGCGCCCCCTGCACCGCCCAGCGCAGCCCCGGGCCCTCGACCAGCGCCGCATCGATGTCGGCGACGCTCGCCACCCCCTCGCCCACCAGGTGCACCGCCTCGCGCCAGAGCGCCGCCGCCAGCCGCCCCGCGATATGCCCCGGCATCTCCCGCCGCAGCCGGACCGGGCGCTTGCCGAGGGCCGTGTAGAACGCCTCTGCGTGGGCGGCGAGCGCCGGGTCGGGGGTGAAGAGCTCGACCAGCGGGATCAGGTGGACCGGGTTGAAGGGATGCGCCACCAGCAGGCGCTCGGGCCGGCTCATCTCCAGGGCCATGTCCGACCAGAGCAGCGCCGAGGTGCTGCTGGCGATCACCGTCGCCGGATCGGCAGCGGCCTCGATGGCGGCGAAGAGCGCCCGCTTGACCGCGAGCTTTTCCGGCGCGTTCTCCTGCACGAGGCGGGCACCACCCACCGCCTCCACGAGCGAGGTCGCCAGAACCAGTCGCCCGCGGCGCACCGGCTGCAACTTCTTCAGCGCCGTCCGCAACGGCCGCACCCGCGCCCGCAGGCTGGCGAGGCGCGCGGGCTCCGGGTCGAAGGCCCGGACCTCGAGGCCGGCAGCGGTGAAGACGGCGGCCCACCCGGCCCCGATCAGCCCGGCACCGACAATGGCAACCGGCGCGCGGTCGTCCAGCCCGCCGGTCACCGGACCAGCACCACAATATCCTGCCTGTCGCCGGCAACGCCGCGCCGGCCGGTCGTCTCGGCCATGCCGATCTCGCCCATCTGGAGCCCGGCCGCGGTTCCACCTGCCGCAGCCATGGTCGACCAATAGCCATCGACAACGCCGCCGGGCAAGCGCGCGCTGGAGCGCCTGCCGCCCGGAAATCGTTTTGCTCCCGCCCCGCGCAGGCGTACGACTCATGTTCTTCGGTGTTGGCTGACAGGAGACGACCGGCACAATGCAACGCAGACTGGCCGCGATCCTCGCCGCCGATGTCGCGAACTACAGCCGACTGATGGCGGAAAACGAGGAGGCCACGCTCGGAACGCTCCGCGCCTATCGCGAGACGATCGGCGACCTCGTCGCCGAGCATGGCGGGCGCATCTTCGGCACCGCCGGCGACAGCCTCGTCGCCGAGTTTGCCAGCCCGGTGCAGGCCGTGCGTACCGCGGTGGCGATCCAGCGCGCCCTCGACCGGCGCAATGCCGACCTCCCCCATGGCCGACGCATGGCGTTCCGCATCGGTGTCAATCTCGGCGATGTCGTGGCCGAGGGCGACGACCTGCTCGGTGACGGCGTCAACGTCGCGGCCCGCCTGCAGGAGACCGCCGCACCGGCCGGCATCTGCATCTCCGGCGCCGTGCGCGAGCAGCTCGACGGCAAGGTGACGTTCCCCATCACCGGCCTCGGCGAGCGCTCACTCAAGAACATCCCGCGCCCGGTGCAGGTCCACCGTGTCGACTGGAGCCTCGACGATCCGGACCGGACGGGGGTGTTCGGCGGCGTGCTGGCCTTGCCGGACCGGCCATCGATCGCCGTCCTGCCCTTCGCCAATCTGAGCGCCGATCCGGAGCAGGAGTACTTCGCCGACGGCCTCTCCGAGGACATCATCACCGCCCTCTCGCGCTATCGCTGGTTCTTCGTGATCGCCCGCAATTCGAGCTTCACCTACAAGGGCCGCGCCGTCGACATCAAGCAGGTCGCCCGCGAGCTGGGCGTGCGCTACGTGCTCGAAGGCAGCGTCCGCAAGGCCGGCAACCGGCTGCGGGTGACGGGTCAGCTCATCGACGCCGAGACCGGCACGCATCTCTGGGCCGAGCGCTACGATTGCGACCTCGCCGACATCTTCGACATCCAGGACGAGATCACCGCGAGCGTCGTCGGCGCGATCGAGCCCGAGATCCTGATGGGCGAAGGCCGTCGCGCGGTTCACAAGCCGACCGGCAATCTCGATGCCTATGACTGCTGCATGCGCGGCATCTGGCATCAGTACCAGATCTCCGGCGAGCACATGGACAAGGCCGAGCAATGGCAACGCCGGGCCATCGCACTCGATCCGGATCTCGCCCGGGCGCACATGGCGCTGGCCCGGACGGCCATGGCGAGGTGCCTCTTCGGCTACAGCAACGACGTCGTCCGCGACCAGGCGACCACACAGGAGGCCGCCAGCCGGGCGATCGCACTCGACGCCAAGGACCCCTATTGCCACTACGCCAGGTTCCTCGCGCAGATCTCGGCATCGCGCCACGATGACGCCCTGGCCGAGGCGCAGCGCACGATCGACCTCAACCCGAACTTCGCGTACGGCCACTTCGCGCTCGGCTGGGCAAGGCTCTTCATCGGCCATTTCGAGCAGGCGCTGAACCCGCTGCTGCGCGCCTTCCGGCTGAGCCCCAGCGACCCGCTGGCGTTCTTCAACCTGAGCCGGATCGCCCTCGTCCACTATCACCTCGGCAACCGGGAGGAGGCGCTGCACTTCGCCGAGAACGCCCTGGCGGTTCGCCGTGTCCACGTCGTGCTGACGGTGATGGTCGCCAGTCTCGGCAAGCTCGGCCGCCTCGACGAGGCGGCGCCGCTGGTCAGGGAGATGCAGCGCCTCACGCCACCCGACCCGGAAGGCTACTGGCGGATCTGCTACCCCTACGCCCAGGCCGAACACCGCGCGGAGCTGATGGAAGGCCTGCGCCGGGCCGGCGTGGAGGTCTGAAGCGGCGCCCGCGTCAGGTGCCGCAGAAGGTCGCGAGCACCCGCTCCTCGGGGCGCGGCGGCTCCATGTATGTCGCGAAGCGGGCAGCCGGCTCGTCATAGGGTCGGGAGAGCGCCTCGAGCAGCTCCCCGAAAGGCCCGAGATCGCCCCGCTCGACGGCTGTCTCCAGCGCCTGCTCGACCCGGTGGTTGCGCGGGATGATCGCAGGATTGACCCGGCGCATGAGCGCCGCCTGCCCGGCCGGGCTCGTGGCCTCCCGCGCCAGCCTCGCCCGCCAGCCGACGGCCCAGTCCCGATATTGCTCCGGCGTGGCGAAGAGCGCGGCGACCCGGTCGTCCGCGGCCGCATCCTCCGCGGCATCGGCGAGCCGGCGGAAGGTGAGCGTGTAGTCGGCAGCCCCCTTGTGCATGGCGTCGAGCAGGGCATGGACGAGTGCGAGGTCATCCTTCTCCACAGCCTCGAGGCCGATCTTCCGGCACATCCGCCGGAGCAGCTCGCTCTCGAACGTCCGGCCGAAGGTCTCGACCGCCTCGGTGGCGCGGGTCACGGCACGCTCGACGTCGGGGTCGATCAGGCCGAGCAGCGCCTCGGCGAGGCGGGCGAGATTCCATCCGGCGAGTCGCGGCTGGTTGGCGAAGGCATAGCGGCCGGCCTCGTCGATCGAGCTGAACACGGTGGCCGGGTCGTAGGCGTCCATGAAGGCGCAAGGGCCGTAGTCGATGGTCTCGCCGGCGATCGACATGTTATCGGTGTTCATCACGCCATGGATGAAGCCGACCGACAGCCACATCGCGATCAGCCGCGCCTGGCGCTCTGCCACGGCGGCAAGCAGGTCCAGGGCCGGCTCGTCGCTCTGGCCGAGCTCCGGGTAATGGCGCTCGATCACGTAGGCGACGAGACGGGTCAGGGCCTCGGTGTCGCCGCGCGCCGCGAAGAACTGGAACGTGCCGACCCGCACGTGGCTCAGCGCCACACGGGTGAGCACCGCACCCGGCAGTGCTGTCTCGCGGTGGACCGGCTCGCCCGTGTAGACCGCGGCCAGCGCCCGCGTCGTCGGAATGCCGAGCGCATGCATCGCCTCGCCCATCAGGTACTCGCGGAGCACCGGGCCGAGCGCCGCGCGCCCGTCGCCCCCGCGCGAGAAAGGCGTGCGGCCGGCACCCTTGAGCTGGATGTCGCGACGCTGGCCGGTACTGTCGCTCACCTCGCCGAGCAGGATCGCCCTTCCGTCGCCGAGCTGCGGCACGAACTGGCCGAACTGATGCCCGGCATAGGCCATGGCGAGCGGCTCGGCCCCATCCGGCACGACATTGCCGGCGAGCATCGCCGCCCCCGCCTCGCCGTCCAGCAGCAGCGGGTCGACGCCGAGATCCCGGGCGAGCGCACGATTGACGGCGATCATCGCCGGTGCCGCCACGGGCGTCGGCGCCAGGCGGGCGAAGAAGCGATCGGGCAGCCGGGCGTAACTGTTGTCGAAGGCGAAAGGCGAGGTCATGGGATGAGCGGTCCGACGTGGCGCGGAACCCTGATATGGGCCGCCCCGCCCCGATGATCCAGCCAGGGGCTCAGCCGGCCGGCTCGACCTCGCCGCCGAGCGGGAAATAGCAGGCCGCGGCGTGGGTCGCCTTGTGCTCGAGCGGCGGGAAACGCTCGCGGCAGACATCCTGCGCGCGCCAGCAACGGGGATTGAACGCGCAGCCCTGCGGCGGGTCGAGGGGCGACGGCAGCTCACCCTCCAGCCGGATGCGCTGCTTCTGGTGCTCCGGGTCGGCGACCGGCGTCGCCGAGAGAAGGGCCGCCGTATAGGGGTGCTCCGGCCGGGCGAAGACTGCCTCCGCGGGGCCGGCCTCGACCGGGCGGCCGAGATACATCACCATGACGTCGTCGGCGAAGTGCCGGACCACCGAGAGATCGTGGCTGATGAAGAGATAGGCGAGCCCGAACTCCTTCTGCAGGTCGATCAGGATGTTCAGCACCTGCGCCTGGATCGAGAGGTCGAGGGCGGAGAGCGGCTCGTCGAGGACGAGAATCTCGGGGTTCAGCATGAGTGCTCGGGCGACCGCGATGCGCTGCCGCTGCCCCCCTGAGAACATGTGCGGATAGCGCTCGTAGTGCTCGGCCCGCAGCCCGACGCGGGCGAGCATGTCGAGCGCCTTGTTGCGACGCTCGACGGCACCCGCCGAGGTGTTGATCTTCAAGGGCTCCTCGAGGATGGCGCCGATTTTCTGGCGCGGGTTGAGCGAGCCGTAGGGATCCTGGAAGACGATCTGGACCTTGCGGCGGAGCTCCCGGTCGGTCGGGTCGGCCGGCCGGCCGGCGATCAGGAGGCTGCCCGAGCTTGGCGGCTCGATCATCGTCACGAGCCGCGCCAGGGTCGACTTGCCGCAGCCGGATTCGCCGACCACGGCGAGCGTGCGCCCGGCCTCGAGGCTGAAGCTGACGCCGTTGACGGCGTGCAGCTCGCGCGCCTCGCGAAAGGCCCCCTGCGAGACGCTGTAGCGGCGGGTGAGGTTCTCCGCCTGGATGACGGCGGTGCTCAAGACGCCACCTCGGCCGCGGCGAGCCCGGGATGGCCGAGCGGCTCGCCCCCCTCGAGCGGGTAGTTGCACAAGGCCTGGCCGAGCTCCTCGCTTTGGCGCACGGCCTCGCGCTGGCAGCGCTCGGTGGCGAAGCGGCAGCGCGGCGAGAAGAGGCAGCCGCTCGGCCGGTCGCCGTGGCCGGGGACCACGCCCGGGATCGACGGCAGCTTGCCGTGGCGGGTGGCGCGCTCGGGCAGGGCCGCGAGGAGTGCCGCCGTATAGGGATGATGCGGGTCGCGGAAGAGCTTGCGCACCGGCTGCTCCTCGACCTTCTGCCCCGCATACTGCACCTGCACCCGCTCGGCGGTCTCGGCGACCACGCCCATGTCGTGGGTGATCAGGATGAGCCCCATGTCGTTCTGCCGCTGCAGATCGACCAGGAGGTCGAGGATCTGCGCCTGGATGGTGACGTCGAGGGCGGTGGTCGGCTCGTCGGCGATCAAGAGCTTGGGCTTGCAGGCCAGCGCCATGGCGATCATCACCCGCTGGTTCATGCCGCCCGAGAGCTGGTGCGGGAACTGGCCGAGCCGCTCGGCCGGGGCCGGGATGCCCACCTGATCCAGAAGCTCGATGCTGCGCTCGCGGCGCGCCCGCCGGTCGAGCCCGAGATGGAAGCGCAGCGTCTCGCCGATCTGGAAGCCCACGGTGAAGCAGGGATTGAGGCTGGACATCGGCTCCTGGAAGATCATGGCGATGTCCTTGCCGATGATCCGCCGTCGCTCGCGGGCACTGATGCCCAGGATCTCGCGGCCGTCGAACCCGAGATGCTCGGCGGTGACCCGGGCGGTATCCGGCAGGAGGCCCATCACGGCCAGCATGGCCACCGACTTGCCCGAACCGGACTCGCCGACAATGGCCAGGATCTCGCCCCGGTCGCAGGTGAGCGAGACGCGGTCGACGGCGCGGAACGGACCCGAGGCGGTCGGGAACTCGACGGAGAGATTGACGACCTCGAGCAGCGACATCGCTCAGCCCCGCTTCATCTTCGGGTCGAGCGCGTCCCTGAGCCCGTCGCCCATCAGGTTGATCGCCAGCACGGTGACCAGGATCGCGAGGCCGGGGAAGGTGACGACCCACCAGGCCCGCAGGATGAACTCGCGCGCCTCGGCCAGCATGGTGCCCCATTCGGGCGTCGGCGGCTGGGCCCCCATGCCGAGGAAGCCCAGGGCCGCGGCATCGAGGATGGCGCTGGAGAAGGCGAGCGTCGCCTGGACGATCAAGGGCGCGAGGCAGTTGGGCAGGATGGTGAGGAACATCAGCCGAAGCCTTCCGGCGCCCGCGACCCTCGAGGCCGTGACATATTCGCGGCCACGCTCGGCCATCACCGAGCCCCGGGTCAGCCGCACGAAGTGGGGCTGGTAGACGAGGGCGATGGCGATCATGGCATTGATCAGCCCGGGGCCGATGATGGCCACCAGCACGAGGGCGAGGAGCAGCGACGGGAAGGCCAGGATGACGTCCATCAGCCGCACGATGGCGACGTCGAGCCAGCCGCGGAAATAGCCGGCGGCAAGCCCGAGCAGCACGCCCGAGGTGACCGAGAGTGCCACCACGAACATGCCGATGAAGAGCGAGAACCGGGCACCGTAGATGAGCCTCGAGAGCATGTCGCGGCCGACCGCGTCGGTGCCGAGCGGATAGGCCAGCGAGCCGCCCTCCTGCCAGAAGGGCGGCAGGAGCAGGGCACCGCGGTTCTGCAGGATCGGGCTGTAGGGTGCCAGGAGCGGGGCGAAGACGGCGATCATGACGATGGCGACGAAGACGAAGAGGCCGATCACGGCACCGCGGTTCTGGCTGAAGTAGAACCAGAACTCCGCCAGCATCGCCCGCCGCATCGCCCAGGCGTCGACCGGTGCCCTTGCCTCGCCGTCGCTTGCCGCCCGCTCCTGCGCCATGACCGGTTCCTTCCCCGTCAGTGGCGGATTCGCGGGTTGACCAGCCCGTAGAGCAGGTCGACCAGCAGGTTGACGAGCATGATCACGCCGGCGATCAGCAACAGGCCGCCCTGCACCACCGCATAGTCACGCTTGGAGACCGAATCGACCATCCACTTGCCGATACCGGGCCAGGAGAAGATGGTCTCGGTCAGGATGGCGCCGGCGAGCAGCACGCCGACCTGCAGGCCGATGGTGGTGACCACCGGGATCAGCGCGTTCCTGAGCGCGTGCAGGCCCACGACCCGCATGGGGCCCAGGCCCTTGGCCCGGGCGGTGCGCACATAGTCCTCGCCCAGCACCTCGAGCATCGCCGAGCGGGTCTGCCGGGCGATGACCGCGAGCGGGATGGTGCCGAGCACGATGGTCGGCAGGATGAGGTGGCTGAGCGCCGAGCGGAAGGCGCCCTCCTGCCCGGACAGCAGGCTGTCGATCAGCATGAAGCCGGTCACCGGCGGGAAGTAGTAGAGCAGCGAGATGCGGCCCGAGACCGGCGTCCATTGCAGCATGCCGGAGAAGAAGATGATGAGCAGCAGCCCCCACCAGAAGATCGGCATCGAATAGCCGACGAGGGCGACCCCCATGAACCCCTGGTCGAACCAGGAGCCCCGCCGGACCGCGGCAATGACGCCCACGGTCACCCCGACGACGGTAGCCAGCAGGATGGCGCAGACCGCGAGCTCGATGGTGGCGGGGAAGAGGACGAGGAACTCGTCGAACACCGGCCGCTTGGTGACGATCGAGGTGCCGAGATCGCCGGTGAGCACGTCCTTCAGATAGATCAGGTACTGCACGACGATCGGCTTGTCGAAGCCGTAGAGCTCCTGGAGCTGCGCGTAGCGCTCGGCGCTCATGCCGCGCTCGCCGGCGAGCAGCAGGATCGGGTCGCCCGGCAGGAGCCGGACGAAGGCGAAGGCGACGATCGAGACGCCGATGAAGGTCGGCACGAGCAGGGCGAACCGGGAAAGGAGGAAGCGCAGCACGGCTCAGCTCCCTCCCCGCCTGGTCGCGGCGATCCGGAGCGTCGCCGCCCCGGATCGTTTCGTGTTCACGAGCGGGCTTTCACTCGACCAGGTCGACGCCGTCGAACCAGTGCCCGCCCAAGGGATCCATGACGTAGCCCTCGACATTGGCACGCATCGGCATGTGCACGATCGAGTGCGCGATCGTGGCCCATGGCGCCTCGCGCTTGAAGACCACCTGGGCTTCCTCGTAGAGCGCCGCGCGCTCGTCCTGGGTCCCCACCTTGGCCTTCTGGATCAGGTCTTCGAACTCCTCGTTGCACCACTGGGCACGATTGGCGCCGCCGACGGCATCACAGCCGAGCAGCACGGCGAGGAAGTTGTCCGGATCGCCATTGTCGCCGGTCCAGCCCAGCAGCACGGCGCCGTCGCGATCGGTCGCCTTGGAGCGCTCGAGATACTCGCCCCACTCATAGGAGACGACCTCAGCCTTGACGCCGATCGCGTCGAAATCCGCCTGAATCAGCTCGGCCATACGCCTGGCATTGGGATTGTAGGGGCGCTGCACCGGCATCGCCCAGACCTTCATCGAAAGGTCGCTGACCCCCGCATCCGCAAGCAGCTTCTTCGCCGCCTCCGGGTCATAGGGATCGTCCTCGATGGCGTCGTTGTAGGACCACATGGTCGGCGGAATCGGGTTGATCGCGACCTGTCCGGCGCCCTGGAACACGGCATCCAGGATCGCTTCCTTGTTGATCGCCATGTTGAGCGCCTTGCGCACACGGCTGTCGTCGCACGGCGCCTGCTGGGTGTTGTAGGCGAGGTAGCCGACGTTCAGCCCCTGCTGCTCCATCACCTGCAGGTCGGCGTTGCCCTTGAGGCTCGCGACGTCGGCCGGGTTCGGATAGGGCATGACATGGCATTCGCCGGCGGTCAGCTTCTGCTGGCGAACCGAGGCGTCGGTGGTGATGGCGAAGACGAGGTCGTCGATCGGCTGCTTGCCATCCCAGTAGTCGGCATGCGCCTGGTAGCGGATGACCGCGTCCGGCTGGTAGGCGACGAAGCGGAAGGGCCCGGTGCCGATGGGCTTCTGGTTGAGGTCGGAGGCGCTGCCGCCCGCCGCCAGGCCGTCCGCGTACTCCTTCGACAGGATCGAGGCGAAGTCCATGGCGAGATTCGCGAGGAACGGCGCCTCGGCGCGGTTCAGCACGAACGTCACGGTCATGTCGTCGACCTTGTCGATCGACTTGATGAGGTCCGGCATGGACATGCCGTTGAAGTATTCCCAGCTCGCACCCTCGACATAGGCGTGGAACGGGTTCTCCGGGTCGAGCTGGCGCTCGAAGGAGAAGATCACGTCGTCGGCGTTGAGCGTGCGCGTCGGGGTGAACGTATCGCTGCTGTGCAGCACCACGCCCTCGCGCAGCGTGAACGTGTACTCGGTGCCGTCATCGGAGACCTCCCAGCTCTCGGCGAGCCCGGGAATGACCTCGGTCGTGCCTCGCTTGAACTCGACGAGCCGGTTGTAGACCGGCTTGGAGGAGGCGTCGAAGGTGGTGCCGGCCGTATAGAGCGCCGGGTCGAAGCCCTCGGGCGAACCCTCCGAGCAGTAGACCAGCGTCTTGGCTTCCGCGGTCATCGCGAAGCCGGTGAAGAGAGCCGTCAAGGCCAGCGTGGAAGTCAGCGTTTTCCGCATTTGGATGCGCCCCTGTTGTCGTTGTCGCGTCCGGCGGCGATCCTTGTGGCCCCGCCCAGACGAAGCATGGGTGGCAGGGAACCGCAGTTCGGGGCCGGATGCAACAGCAATCCCGCTGCAGGGCGGGCCGCGGGCGTTGCGGGCCGGCCGCTTGTTCGCTCGGGCGACCTCACCTAGTAACGGAAGGCAGGTTGCACGGGAGAGGAAAGCCATGCTCGGAATGTCTCGGTCGCTCGCAACGGCCGGCGCGACGCTGTCGCTGCTGGCGACGTTTGCCTGGAGCCCGGTACCGGCCCAGGCCCAGGATCCGGACGTCACGCTCGAGTTCGTCGTCTGGAACTATTCGCTGGACACGATCGCCGACAATGTCCGCCTGTTCGAGGAGGCGAACCCGGGCATCAAGGTCAACGTCACGGACTACACCTGGCCCGACTATCACGACAGCCTCGTGCTCCGCTTCCGCGGCAACACCCAGACCGACGTGATCTATGGCGGCCAGGACTGGCTGCCGGCCTGGGCGGCGGCGGGCTTCCTCGCCCCGCTCAACGAGATCGCGCCCGAGGCCATCGAGGCCTACCGCGCCGACCTCGCCGGCTTCACGCTGAACGACATGACCTATGACGGCAACCTCTACGGGCTGCCTTACTACGCCGACACCATCTCCTTCATCTACAACCAGCGGATCCTGAACGACGCCGGCATCGAGGTGCCCACCACCTGGGAGGAGGTCGCCGACGCGGCGCGCAAGCTCAAGGCGAACGGCATGGAGCGGCCGATCGTCTACGAGTTCAACCAGGAGCTGCCGAACTTCTTCGATGCCTTCGTGGCGCAGGTCTACGGCCGCGGCGGCGACCTCTTCGACGAGAATGGCGAGGCGATCTTCGACCAGCCCGACAACGCCGCCTTCCAGCAGCTGAGCTGGCTGCGCGACGTCATCGCCGATGAGCTGGTCGCCTTCGAGAACCACGAATCGACCATCATCCCGGCGATGAACAGCGGCAACCACGCCTTCACCATCGTCTACAACTATGTGCTGGCGGCGATGAACAACACGGCCGACCAGCCGCTCGCCGGCGAGTTCGCGCTGGCCCGGATGCCTGGCGAGGCGCAGTCGACACTCGGCTTCACCAAGTTCTACGCGATCACGGCCCAGGCGGCGGGCGACGACGCGCGGCGCGAGGCGGCCTGGAAGTTCGTCGATTTCATGGCCGGACCGCCCTATGCCGTCGCCAAGCGCTGGGCCGTCGAGAAGGGCCTGGGCTTCGGCCAGCTGCCGCTGCTGGAGGACGAGGAGGTGATCGAGGCGTGGAGCTCCTGGGTGCTGATGCCGACCCTGCAGGCCCAGGTCGAGACCGCGCATGGCGGCACCTGGAAGGAATGGACCGCGATCTGGGCCGCGAGCTTCCGCCCCCTGATGGCCCAGGCGATGATCGGCGAGGCGTCGGTCGAGGACGTGATGAGCCAGGGTGCCACGCGCTGGAACGAGCTCAAGGCGCAGATGGCGGCGCGCTGACCGCCCGGCGTCCGGCCGCCTGCCGGTGACTGGCGCCCAGCGAAGCATGTGGCGATCGGCGCGCTTTCCCTTCCTCTGGGTGGGCGCGCCGCTCCTCCTCGTGGCGCTCTTCACCGTGGTCCCCATCGGCCACACGCTCTGGACCAGCCTGCACTCGGCGCATTTCCTCTTTCCGGACGAGCTGAACTGGTCGGGGCTCGACAATTACCGCAAGGTGATCGCCGGCCCCTTCTTCGTACAGACCCTGAAGAACTCGCTGCTCTTCACAGCGATCACCGCCCCCGTCGTCGTCGGGCTTGGCATCGCAACCGCCCTCCTGCTGCAGCGGCACTTCCTCGGCCGCGCGGTGCTGCGCTCGGTCGTGCTCCTGCCCTGGGTCCTTCCGGGGACGATCACGGCCGTGCTCTGGATCTGGGTCTTCAACCCGAGCTGGGGCATGCTCAACACCTGGCTGCGCGTTCTCGGCCTGATCTCGAGCTCGATCCCCTGGCTGAGCGACCCGAACCTCGCCTTCGCCTCGGTCGCGGTGGCCCATATCTGGTCGCAGGTGCCGTTCTCGGTCGTCCTGATCATGGCGGCCCTCTCGACCATCGACCCCGCCCTCTTCGAGGCCGCCCGGATTGACGGGGCCAACGCCTGGCAGCGCTTTCGCCACGTCGTCTGGCCGGCAATCAAGGCGATGGTGGTCGTGCTCCTTGTCTACAACGCGCTCACCGCCTTCACGACCTATGACGTGGTCTACGCCATGACCGGCGGCGGCCCCGGCACCGCCACCTCTCTCCTCTCCTTCCAGATCTGGCGCGAGAGCTTCTCGATGTACGATTTCGGCGCCGGCTCGGCCGTCGCCTTCCTCGTCGTCGCCATGGCCGGCCTGATGATAGTCGCCATCACCCGTGCTTTGCCCTCCGATCTCTTCGCGGCAACCGAGGACGAGGCGTCGTGACCGGGCGGCTCGCCGACCGGCTGATCGTGAACCTGGCGGCCCTTCTCGTCCTCGCCTTCGCCGCCGGCCCCATCCTGCTTGCCGCCTTCGGCAGCGTCGTGCCTGACCGGATCCTCTTCGATCCCGACCGCTCGGTGTTCGAGGGCGGCATGACGCTCGACAACTACCGCTACATCTTCACCGGGGAGCTGCCGGCCGCCTACATGGCCGAAGGCGCCAACCGGGCCATGATCTCGGACGCGGCCCGCCAGGTGCCGCAGAGCCTTTGGAACTCGGCGCAGATCTCGACCAGCGTCCTCGCCCTCAACCTCCTCCTCGGCGCCCCCGCCGCCTTCGCCTTCGCCCGCTTCGCCTTCCCGCGGAAGAAGCCGGCCTTCCTTTTCCTGATCCTCAGCCCGCTGGTGCCGGCCGTCGCCCTCGTCACGCCGATCTACCTGCTCGTGGACGGCATGGGCCTGCTCGGCACCAAGCTCGCCGTGGTGCTGGTCCACACCGCCCGCTCGCTGCCGTTCACCATCCTCATCCTCTCGGTCTTCTTCCGGAAGCTGCCGGAGGAGCTCTTCGAGGCGGCGGTGATCGATGGCTGCACCCGCCTGCAGAGCTTCCTCAAGGTCGCCATGCCGCTGGCCCTGCCCGCGGTATGCGCCACGGGCCTCTTCGCCTTCATGCTCTCCTACACGGAGTTCCTCTTCTCGATGGTCCTCTCGGGCGACGCCCGGGCGCGGCCGCTCTCGGTCGTCATGGCCGCCCTCGCCCGCAATACCGACGTCTCCTGGAGCCTGCTCAACAGCGCCATCTTCATCGCGGTCCTGCCGACCCTGGTCCTGGTCGTGCTGGTCTGGCGCTACGTGGTCGAGGGGCTGCTCGCCGGTGCGGTCAAGGGCTAGCGCCTGACCTCTACGGGTGCCCCCTGGTCGATCGAGGCGAAGAGCGCGTCGAGCACGCGGATCGCATCCTCGGCATCCCGCCAGTCCTGGACGAAGGGCTCGCCGGACTGCACCGCCTCGGCGAAGTGCAGGAGCTCGTCGCGCAGGTCGCCGATGATCTTGCCGTTGATCTCCGGCCAAAGATGGGTGTCGGCCCCGACCGTGCCGGTCGGGCTGACCAGGTGCAGGCCCTGGTCGCGGACCTCGAGGAAGGCGGCGCTCTTCGTGCCGACGGCCTCGAAATGCACCCAGTAGCCATTGGGCAGGCCGTCCGGCCAGGCCCAGCTGTAGTCCAGCGTGCCGATGGCGCCATTGGCGAAGTTGAGCACGGCATAAAGTGCGTCCTCATTGCCGTTCGAGAGCTTCTGCACCTTCTGGGCATAGACCCGGGTGATCGGCGAGCGGGCCACCCATTGCAGCATGTCGACGTCGTGGACGCCGAGATAATAGAGGATCGAGGAATTGGCGCCGAGTCGCTGGGCGAGGCCGCGAATGCTGTTGCGCTTGGCCCGCAGGTGGATGACCTCGCCGAGCGCCTCGGGATCGGCGGCGGCCCGGAGCTGGACGTAGCGCGGGTCGAAGCGGAGCACGTGGGCGACCATCAGCCTGACGCCATGCCGCTCGACCGCGGCCGCGATCTCCGCCGCGGCGGCACCGTCATGCGCCATCGGCTTCTCGAGCAGAATGTGCTTGCCGGCGGCGGCCGCCGCCGTGGCCGGTGCAACATGGTGGCGATCCGGCGTCACGATGCTGACGGCGTCGATATCGGCGCGGGCGAGAAGCTCCGCCGGATCGGCGTGGAAGGCGCAACCGTACTTCCTGGCCAGTGGCTCGCCCGTGGCCGGGTCGAGGTCCGCCACGGCGACCAGCTCGGTATTGGGCAGCTCGTGCCAGAGCCGCGCGTGCAGCGAGCCCATGAAGCCGAGGCCGACGACACCCATGCGCAGTTTGGCCATGTTCGTTCCTTCAGTTCCGGGGTGCATGGATCAGCCCCTTGGCGCCATCGAAGAGGAGGCAGCGGGCGGGATCCGGGGCAATCTGCAAGGGGTCGCCGACCCGGCCCTGGAACTCGGGGTCGACCAGCAGCCGAAGCCGGTTGCGCGCCGCGTCCTCGACGATCAGCACGGTCTCCCGGCCGAGGCGCTCGAGCGCGAAGATGGTGCACGGCAAGGCGCCCTCGGCGCGCACGTGCAGATGCTGCGGCCGCACGCCGAGGGTGACGGGACCCGGGGCCGCCGCGAGCGGCACCTTCAGCTCGCCCGCCACGAACATGCCGTCGGCCACCTCGCCCTGGATCAGGTTCATCGGCGGCGAGCCGACGAAGCCGGCGACGAAGAGGCTCTGCGGCCGCTCGTAGATCTCGCTCGGCGTGCCGATCTGCTCGAGCCGGCCGCCATTCATGACCGCGATCCGGTCGCCCATGGTCATGGCCTCGACCTGGTCGTGGGTGACGAAGACCGTGGTCGAGCCGAGCCGCTTTTGCAGGTTCACGATCTCGGCGCGCAGCGTCATGCGGAGTGCGGCATCGAGCGCCGAGAGCGGCTCGTCGAGCAGGAAGGCCGTGGGCTGGCGAACGATCGCCTTGGCGGTCGCCACGCGCTGCCGCTGGCCGCCGGACATGGCACTCGGCAGCTTGTCGAGCAGGTCGCCGATCTCGAGCATCGCCACGGCATCGTCGATGCGCCGGCGGCGCTCCTCGGGTGTGAGGTCGGAGCGGCGCAGGCTGGCCTCGATGTTCGCCCGCGCCGTCATGTGCGGGTAGAGCAGCGCCGACTGAAAGACCATGGCGATATTGCGGCTGTGCGGCGGATCGCCGGTCACGTCACGGTCATCGAAGAGGATGCGGCCGGCAGACGGTGTCTCGAGCCCGGCGATGCAGTTGAGCGTGGTCGTCTTGCCGCAGCCCGACGGCCCCAGCAGCACGAGGAACTCGCCATCGGTGATGTCGAGATCGAGGCCCTGGACCGCGGTGAACGTGCCAAAGCTCTTCTTCAGTTGTTCGAGGCGGATGCCGGCCATTACAAGTACAGGTCCTTGGCGTTCTTCAGCGGATCGGGTCGACGAGATTCATCTCGGCGACGTGGCGTTGCAGGAAATAGGCGACGAGCACCGGCGGCAGGATGGAGAGCACGAGGGCGGCCGCCAGGTGCGAGGGCTCGGGATGCTGGAAGAGGAAGCCCGAAAGTGCGGTCGCGAGAGTATTGGCCGGCGTGCCGTTCACCAGCACTAGTGCATAGGTGTACTCGTTCCAGGCAAAGAGGAAGGCGATGACGGCGGCAACCGCGATACCGCTCCTGGCCAGCGGGATGACGATGAAGACCAGCGTCTCGAAGCGGGTGTAGCCATCGACTCGCGCGAGCCGCTCGACCGGCGGCAGGTTGCGCAGGTAGCCGATCAGCATCCAGGTGACGAAGGGGATGGTAATGGTCAGCGTGACGATGATCAGCCCGAAGAGCGTGCCGGCCAGCCCGAGCTGCACGTAGAGGGCATAGAACGGAATGAGCGTCGAGACCGGCGGCAGCGCCACCGAGAGCAGGATGGTGATCAGCAGCGCCTGCTTGAAGCGGAAGTCGAGCCGGGCGAAGACGTAGGACAGCGGCACCACCACCAGCATGGTGATCGCGGTCACGACGATCGAGACGATCAGGCTGTTGATCAGGCCGTTGATGATCTGCCCCGCCTGCCCCGAGGCGCGCCGCACGAGCTCCGGCGTCACCTGGTAGTCGAAGCCGAAGATGTTGAAATAGGCCGCGGGCGTCGGATCGAGCGGGATGAGCGGCGGCGGGAACCGCGCGATCTCGTCCGGCGTCAAGAGCGACATCTTGAGGAACCAGTAGATCGGCAGCAGCGTCCAGACCAGGGCTACCGCGATGCCGAGCCACGCCCAGAGAGTCATCCGTCGCTGCATCAGCGTTCCGCCTCCCGCCGGCCCCAGAGCGCATACAGCGTCATGGTGGAGCCGACGATCAGGAAGAGCAGGACGAAGGACTGGGCGGCGCCGTAGCCGAGATTGAGATCGCGGAAGCTGATCTTGTAGATCTGGTAGGTCATCACCGCCGAGGCCGTGCCGGGGCCACCGCCGGAGAGCACGAAGATGAAGTCGAAGAGCTTCATCGAGAGCACGGTGGTGATGCAGGTGAAGACGAAGAGCGTGAAGCGGAGCGGCGGCAGGGTGACGTTCCAGAAGGTCTCGAGCGGCGACATCCGGTCGATGGCGGCGAGGTCGTAGAGCCGGGTCGGGATGGTCTTCAGGTTGGCGAGCAGGAAGAAGGCGACGAGCGGCGCCATGTTCCAGGCATTTCCGATGGCCAGGACCTCGATCACCCACTGCCGGTTGACGAAGCTGACCGGCCGGTCGGCGCCGAAGAAGAAGGCGATGGCGGTGGCAAAGCCGGTTTGCCCGGTGGCGAGGTAGGAGAACATGATGCCGGTGCCGTAGAGCGAGACGCACCAGGGCAGCATGACGATGGTGCGGACCAGGCCGGGCCAGCGCATCGGCCGGTTCAGCAGCAGCGCCAGGGCGAGCCCGATCGCCATGGCGAGCACGACGGATTCGACGGTGAAACGGATGGTGACCCAGATCGACCACCAGAACTTGTCGTCGCCGAGCATCGTCGCGTAGTTGGCGAGGCCGACGAAGTTCGTCCGGTAGCCGCCGAAGAAGACAATCTGCTGGAAGCTCATCCAGAGCGCGTAGCCGAGCGGATAGGCGACGACGAGGACGAGGAAGAGGAGAACCGGCAGCGCCATCAGGAGCGCGAACTGCAGGTTCGATAGCTCGCTCGTCCGGCCGGCGCCGGTCACCTGACCTGCCACATGTTCCCCCTCGTTGAGCCGGCTGGCCGGCCTTGGTCCTCGGGGACTCTCGGGCAAGGTTGCCGCAACCCCTCGACTGCCGGCATGTTCGGGACCGGGTCGGCCGGCGTCAAGCATGCGCCGGGCGAATTGCGGCGAAAGGGAGGACGGCATGGGCTATCTCGAGCGGTTCCGGCTGGATGGTCGGCGGGCGGTGGTGACCGGTGCGGCGCGTGGCATCGGCTTCGCCTCGGCCGAGGCGCTCCGCGACGCCGGCGCCGCACTCTGGCTGGTCGACCGCGAGGCCGACCTCCTCGCCACGGCTGCCGGCCGGCTCGATGCTCAACACAGGGTGGTCGACCTGCGCGACGCCGGTGCGGTCGAGGTCATGGCCGAAGCGGTCTGGGCCGAGGCCGGCGGCATCGACGTGCTCGTCAACTGCGTCGGCATCTGCCGCAACACGCCCGTGACGGAGATCCCCGACGACGAGTGGCGCGAGGTGATCGACGTCAATCTGAACGCCATGTTCTGGGCGTGCCGCGCCTTCGGCCGACGCATGGCCGAGGCCGGTGGCGGCGCCATCGTCAATATCGGCTCGAACTCGGGCGTGATCGCCGACAAGCCCCAACCCCAGGCGCATTACAACGCCTCCAAGGG
The DNA here is from genome assembly GCA_030431615.1 of Alphaproteobacteria bacterium. Taxonomy (GTDB): domain Bacteria; phylum Pseudomonadota; class Alphaproteobacteria; order Geminicoccales; family Geminicoccaceae; genus SLRI01. The sequence goes on along the minus strand of JAUIID010000017.1, from coordinate 15,549 downwards.
TGCGGTGCACATGCTGACCAAGTCGCTGGCGGTGGAGCTGGCGGGCAAGGGTGTGCGGGTCAACGCCGTGGCGCCGAGCTACACGCTGACCGAGATGACGAAGCTTGGGCTCGCCAATTCCGAATGGGCCAGGATCTGGGCCGAGATGACGCCCATGGGCCGGTTCGCCGAGCCCGAGGAGGTCGCGAGCGCCGTGCTCTTCCTCGCGTCGCCGGCCTCGAGCTACACGACCGGCAGCATCCTCCTGGTCGACGGCGGCTACACGAGCTGGTAGCCGCCGCCTCCGGATCAGGTCTTCGGGATCAGATCCCGTACTTGCTGTTCAGCTCGGCGATCTTGGCATTGATCGATTCGAGCATGTCGCCGATGTCGCCGTCGTCGAGGATGAAGGCCTGCAACTCCTCGCGCAGCCAGGAATTGAACTCCTCCGACCACACGACATTCCAGATGCCTTTGGGATAGGGCGTCTCGGCGTAGACCCCGAGCACCGCCTCGACGTCGCCCGGCCGGGCCAGGGCGCCCTTCATGCGCTCGGCAGTCGCCTCGCTCTCCATCACCGACTTGTAGCCGGAGAAGAGCATCGATTCCTCCATCCAGCGCTGGCCGACATAGATCTCGCCGTTCTGGTCCTTGAAGCCGTACCAGGAGGCGAACTTCTTGACGTCGTCGGTATGCGCCTCGTCACGCTCGCGCGACGTCATCAGGTAGACGGCGCTGTCGAGCAGGCCCCAGCTCTGGCCCTGATACGGCAAGAGGCTCGCCTCGCCCGCGATCTGCGAGCGGTCGGGCCGATTGAACGTCTCGAGATCGTAGAGCTGCTGCGGGCTGAAGACGTAGCGGCCGGAGGCATAGGCGTCGATATAGGCGCTCTCGTTGTAGGTCAGCACCTCCTCGGGCACGAGCCCGTCGTTGAAGATGCGCTTCCAGTCCTCGAGCGTCGCCCAGGCCGGGCCGCCCTCAGAGGTGTCGAGCGTCGGCTGGTGCGTCTCGGGGTCGGCGAGGTCGCCACCGCGGTTCATGACCTCGAAGACGAAGCCCCAGGAGATGCCGTACCACTCGGAGAGCCAGTGCGGCAGATAGGGCTGCTCCACGCCCTTGTCCCGGATCTCGTAGAGCTGGTCGTAGAGCTCGTCCCAGGTGGCGGGGAAGTCGGCGTCGGTGTAGCCGAGCTCGCCATACTGCTTCAGGTTGACGTGCATCACCCCGCGCGTGCTGACGAAATACGAAAGGCCCGTCAGCTCGCCCTTGTAGGTCCAGGCGTCCAGGATGTTGGGGTACATGTCCGCCTTGATCTCGTCGATGTTCGGCAGACTCTCGGCCGGCAGCACCCAGCCGCCGTCATAGTAGCGCGCCGCCTGCGACGGGTTGGCGTAGAGGATGTCGAGCTCGGCGCCGGCGATCAGGTTGGTCTCCATGATCGCGGGGTAGTCGCCGGTCACCGTGGCGTAGTCGACCTTGCCGTCGAGCTCGCTGTTGTAGCGGTCGACATTGCTCTGGACGATGTCGGTCTTGTACTGCCAGCCGCGGAAGAAGACGGTCTCGCCGCTGGTCGGCTTCAGGTCCTGGGCGGCAGCGCCCCCCGCCGCGAGCATGCCCACGGCTGACACCGCGAGTGCCAGCATGCTGGCCGAGCCACTGAGACGTTTCGTCGACATCGTTCCTGTTCCCTCCGCTTGAAACGCGAGTTGGCGCCGGTTATCGCGGCACTTCCAGACCGTACCACCTCGCCGGTCACTGTCGAGGGCGTTTGGTCGCAGCCCTCAGTTGCGTGCGACCGCGCGCGTCGTGGCGGCGTCGAAGAGCGCGATGCGCGCCGGGTCGAGCCAAAGCCGGCAGGGTGCTTCGACGTTCGTCACAAAATCGGGCGGCAGCCGGGCCGCGATCTCGGGGCCACCTTCGCCGAGCCCGCCGATGACGACGAGCTCCGGCCCGAGCGCCTCGATCGCCACCACGTCGAGGTCCACCGGCAGGGCAGATGGTCCGACGGGAGCAGCCGCCAGATCCTCGGGGCGGATGCCGAGCACGACAGCCGAAGCCTGCGGCGCGAAGCCGGCGAGCGGCAGGTCGAGGCCCGGGACCAGGATCCGCTCGTTCTCGATGCGGCCCTCGATGAGGTTCATGGGCGGGCTCGCGAGGAAGCCGGCGACGAAGGTGTCGGCGGGATTGCGGTAGACGTCCATGGGCCGGCCGACCTGGACGATGCGCCCGCCGTTCATGATGCAGAGCCGGTCGCCCATGGTCATCGCCTCGACCTGGTCGTGGGTGACGTGGATGATCGTGCGGCCGACGCGGCGATGCAGCTTGACCAGCTCGGTGCGCATCTGGGCGCGCAGCTTGGCGTCGAGATTGGAGAGCGGCTCGTCGAGGAGGAAGGCCACGGGATCGCGCAGGAGCGCCCGCCCGAGCGCCACGCGCTGGCGCTGGCCGCCGGAGAGCTCGCGTGGCTTGCGGTCCAGCAGGCCGTCGAGGCCGAGCAATGCCGTCGCCTCGGCGATCCGGCTCCGGATGGTGGCCTTCGGTACGCCCCGCAGGCGCATGCCGAAGGCAAGGTTGCCCTCGACCGTCATGTGCGGAAAGAGCGCGTAGTTCTGGAAGACGAAGGCGAGGTCGCGGTCCTTGGGATCGACCTCGTTGACCCGCCGGTCGCCGACATGGAGGTCGCCGGAGGTGATGGTCTCGAGTCCGGCGATCATCCTGAGCGTCGTCGACTTGCCGCAACCCGAAGGGCCGAGCAGGATCAGGAACTCGCCATCCTCGATCTCGAGGTCGATGCCGTCCACGGCGACGACGTTGCCGCCATAGACCTTGGAGACGTTGCTCAGGCGGATATCGGGCATCAGACAAGCGATCGCATGTGGCGGTAGAGCCAGGCTGTGAGAACGAGGACGATGAGCAGGAGCAGCACGGCTAGTGCGGAGGCCTGCCCGATATTGAGGCCGACAAAGGCCTGCCGGTAGATGAAGTAGCTGACCAGATCCGTCGCCTGGCCGGGCCCGCCGCGGGTCATGATGTAGACCAGGTCATAGGTGCGGACGGCGAAGATCAGGCGGATCAGCAGCGTCACCAGGATCACCGGGCGCATCAGCGGCAGGGTGACGTGCCAGAAGCAGGCGAGCGTCCCCGCCCCCTCCATCCGGGCCGCCTCGTAGGGCTCCTTCGGCAGGGAGGCGAGCCCGGCGAGCAGGAGCACGATCATGAACGAGACCTGGTGCCAGATGTCCACGGCAACCAGCGTCCAGAAGGCATTTGTCGGATCGCCCAGCCAGTTGACCGGGCCGAGGCCGACAAGGCCGAGCACATAATTGGCGATGCCGAGCTCGGGATGCAGGAACATCCGCCAGATCAGCCCGACGACGACGGGGTTGATCAGCAGGGGACAGAGCAGGATGGCGTAGTAGACGGCCTTGCCGCGCTCCACGGCGTTCAGCATGAGCGCCACGAGGAAGCCCACGGCGAACTCGAGCACGACGACGGCGACCACGAACCACAAGGTGACCCGGAGCGCGTTGCCGAATTCGGCGAGGCCGAACGCGCGGGCATAGTGGTCGAGGCCGACGAACGTGTCGTGCCGCGGGTTGATCAGCGTGAAGTCGAAGGCGCTCGTGTAGAGCGTGAAGAGAATGGGAAAGACGATGACGAGCAGGAGGGCGGCGAGCCCCGGCGCTGCCATGAGCTGGCCGAAGCGTCGGTCGCGCGCTGCGAGCGTTGCCGCCACGCCGCCCTCCCCGCCCGCTGCCTAGAGCTTGCCGTCCTGCTTCAGCAGCGCCTCGAGCTCGGCATTGGCCGTCTGCATCGCCTCCTCGGCGGTCTTCTCGCCGGTCACCGCGAGCGAGAGCTCGCGCCCCAGCACCTCGACGAACTGCGGCGTGTAGGTGAAGACCGGGAAGTTGTGCGAGGTGGCGAGCAGGTTCTCGAGCGCCGGGTAGTAGGGATACGTCGCCAGCACTTCCTCGTCCGCGAAGACGTCGCTGCGGGTCGGCGAGCCGCCGAGCAGGGCGCGCTTCTTCGCGATCTCCGGGCTCTCCACCCACTGGAGGAAGGTCCAGGCGGCATCCGGATCGGGCGAGGAATTGGGGATGGCCCAGCCCCAGGCGCCATTGAGCCCGCCATTCGGCACGGCGACGATCTCGACCATGTCGACCACCGCGGACTGCGAGGGGTCGTCATAGGCGGTGCGGAACATGTTGTAGGTCAGGTAGCTGTAGGCCTTGCCCTGGGCCGCGACGTTGAACGCCTCGTCGAAGCCGAAGCTCGCGGCACCGAGCGGCCCGAACTCCTCGAGATTCCGCTTGTAGTCCTCGACCGCCGCGACCGCCTCGGCACTGTCGAGCATCGGCTGCCAGTTCTCGTCATGGAAGCGGCCGCCATTGGCGAAGAGATAGTTCGACCATTCCATGGCGATCGGGTCGGGCCGGAGGCCCTGGTTGACCACGCCGAAGAAGTCGTTGTTGCCGTCGCCGTCGGTGTCGCGGGTGAAGAACTCCACCTGCTGCAGGTACTCGTCCCAGGTCTCCGGCACGCGCAGCTCGATGCCGTACTTCTCCTTGAACGCCGCCTGCTCGGCCGGGTCCTCCAGGAGGTCGCGGCGATAGGTCAGGCCCATGGCGTAGTTGTAGAAAGGCAGCATGAGCTGCTCGCCGTCGACCTGGCCCACCAGATCCTGCAGCGAGTCGAAATAGACCGAGGTGTCGAAGCCGTCCGCGGCGATGCGCTCGTCGAGCGGCTGCAGCCAGCCGGCCTTGGCGAACTCGCCGACCCAGTAGAAATCGACCACGATCACGTCGTAGGAGCCGGTCGGCGAGACGAGCTGCGGCACCAGCTTGGTGTGCATCTCGGCGTAGTTGACGACCTCGAGCTCGACGTCGATGCCGGTCGCCTCCTCGAACTCCGGCAGGAGTTCCTCGACGAAGCGCGTGTCCGGCACGCTCTCCATGAGGATGTTGAGGGTCTGGGCCTCGGCGGCCCCGAAGCCGAGGCCGAGGATGGTCGTGCCGAGCAGCAGCTTGCGCATGAGGTGGCTCCTCCTGATTGGACCGCGGGATGCGGTCGGCGTGGGTCGGCAGGTCATTTCAGGGCTCCGAGCGAGAGGCCCTTGATCAGGTATTTCCGCAGGAACGGCAGCAGCACGAAGACCGGCAGGATGGCCATGAGCGCTGCCGCGGCGAGGAGTGCTATCTCGACGCCGCGATGCGTCTCCAGGGAGGAGAGGCCGACGGGCAGGGTCTGCGTCGCCCGGCCGGAAAGGATGAGGGCCAAGAGGAACTCGTTCCAGGAGAGGATGAAGCCCAGAAGCCCCGCCGCCATGATGCCGGGTGCGGCGAGCGGCACCGAGACCCGGATGAAGGCCTGGAACCGGGTGGCGCCCTCGATCCGTGCCGCTTCCTCGAGCTGCTTCACCTCGCCCTCGAAGAAGGCGACGAGCATCCAGGCGAGGAAGGGGATGTTGAAGGTGAGATGGGCGATGACCAGCGCCGCATAGGTGTTGAGCAGGCCCGCCCCCAGGAAGAGCGCGAAGAGCGGCACGACCAGCACGATCGGTGGCAGCATCTGGCTCGCCAGGACCCCGAGCCGCAAGGGTGCCCCGCCGGTGTCGTGGCGGGCGAAGGCATAGGCCATGGCGACCGCCAGCGGCAGCGCCAGGAGTGTCGAGGCGAGAGCCACGAGGAGGCTGTTGGTGAACCAGTCGGCGAAGCGATATGCCGTGAAGATCTCGATGTAGTTGTCGAGCCTGGGCTCGGTCCATTCCGGCGGTATGCGGTAGGCGGTGAGCTTGTCGGTGAGGCTGACCCTCAGCACCCAGAGCAGCGGCAGGAGGATGGCGGCGGAGAAGACGACGAGGACGGCGTGCGGCAGGATGGTCGCGGCGGCCCGGCGCACCAGCATCGATCAGTCGGTCCTCACGCCGCCGGTGACGTTCAGGCTCTCGCCGGTAATGAAGCGGGCAAGGTCGGAAGCGAGGAAGACGATCGCGTCGGCCACGTCCTCGGGCTCCTCCAGCCGGCCGAGCGGGGTCAGCGATACATACTCGTCGCGCACCGCCGCCTCGCTCATGCCCCGAAGCTCGGCCTCCCACTCGACCTCGCGATGCTGCATGCCGGTACGGACGAAGCCAGGACACACGCAGTTCACGCGGATCTGCGGGGCCACCTCGCGGGCGAGCGCCTGGGTGAAGCCCATGACCGCGAACTTGCTCGCCGAATAGTGGGCGAGCAGCGGTGCCCCCTGCTTGGCCGCGAGCGAGGCGGTGTTGACGATCACGCCTCTGGTCCCGTCGGCCAGCCAGCGGCGGCAGGCCGCCTGGTTGCTGAGGAAGACGCCCTTGGCATTGACCGCCATGTTGGCATCCCACTCGTCTTCCGAGAGATCGACTACCGCCCGCATGGTGGAGATGCCGGCATTGGCGCAAAGGAGGTCGAAGCCGCCCATGGCCGCGGCCGCCTCGTCGAGGACACGCGAAGTGGCGGCGGCATCGGTGACATCGAGGGCGAAGGCCTGGGCCCCCGCCTCCGCGGCGACACGCCCGGCCTGGTCGGCGTCGAGGTCGGTCACCACCACGCTTGCCCCCTCGCGGACCAGGGCGAGCGCGATCGCCCGACCGATGCCGGTACCCGCACCGGTGATCAGCGCCTTGCGTCCTTCGAGCAGAGCCGTCATGCCGTCGTTTCCTCCTTGGCCGGCACGATAGCGAGCGCCGGCTGGCTCGCAAAGGGCAGGAAGACCGCTCAGGCGGCCGCGCGGTTGGTCGACATGATGTCGCGGGCGATCAGCCAGGCGCCGTCGACCCGTTTCCAGATGACGATGTACTTGCCGAGGTCGAGCGACCGGCCGGCCGCGTCGAAGGTCTCGTAGATGCCCTCCTCCCAGGCCGTCTCGCCGAGCACCTCGAGCGTCTCCGTCTCGAGCCGCAGGCCGCCGACGCCGGCCTCGAAGCCCGCCTGGATGCAGGATCGGATCGCCGCCGGCCCGACATGCGGCTCGGCGCCGGGCGCCATGAGTCTGCCGTGCACCGTGTAGCAGGCCGCCGCCGCAGCGGCGTCGCGATCCCTGAAGGCCGCCACGATCCGGCCGTTCACCGCAGCGATCGCCGGCGCGGCGTCCCTGTCATCCATTGCCATGTTCGATATCCCGCTCGAGGTCGTCCCGAACCCTAGCAGGCAGCGGGTGTCGGAGGCGAGCACCTCGACACGGGTCATTGCCGTCACTATATTACTGACCAGTCGGTTATTAAGGACAAACGACGTGAGCACGGCGAAGTTCAGGCGGCGCAAGGAGGCGCGCCCGGGCGAGATCGTCGAGGCAGCCCTCGCCCTCTTCAGCGAGAAGGGTTTCGCGGCGACGCGGCTCGACGAGATCGCGGCGCGCGCCGGCGTGAGCAAGGGTGCGCTCTACCTCTACTTCGCCACGAAGGAGGAGATCTTCCGGGCGGTGGTGACGCAGGCCGTCGCCCCCGACCTGGAGCGGGTCGGCGCCTTTGCCCGAACGCATCAGGGCAGCTTCGCCGAGCTGCTGCAGACCGTCGTTCGCCTGTTCGCGAAGACCGCGGCGACCGGCAGCATCGGCCCGATGGCCAAGGCGGTGATCAGCGAGAGCCGGAACTTCCCGGAGCTGGCCCGGCACTGGCACGACGCCGTCGTGATGCCGATGCTGTCGCTCATGGCCGGCGCCATCGCCCGTGCCCAGGCCAGAGGCGAGGTCCGCCCGGGCGATCCCCGCCTCTATGCCATGCAGGTGGCGAGCCCCCTGCTCATGGGCATGCTCTGGCGCGAGACGTTCGTGCCGGGTGGTGCCGAGCCCTTCGACCTCGACAAGCTGGCGGAGCAGCACGTCCGCACCCTGCTCCACGGCCTCGCCGCGTCGCCGGCAGACGTGCCATGAAACGCCGCATCCTCCGTATCCTGCTGCTCCTCCTCGTCATCGCCCTCGCGGTGGCCGGCGGTCGCTGGTGGCTCGCGAACCGCACGACGGAGCCGCCGCCCCTGACCGGCTATGTCGAGGGCGAGGCGCTCTATCTGGCCGGGCCTGTGGCGGCCGAGCTCGCCAGACTCGACGTCGAACGCGGCGAGCGCGTCGCTGCGGGTCAGAGCCTCTTCGTGATCGACCAGCGGGCCGCCGAGGCTGCGCTCGACGGTGCTAGGGCAGCGGCGGCCGCCGCCCTCGCCCGGGTCGAGGATGCGCGCAAGGGCATGCGCACGGAGGAGATGGCCGTGATCGAGGCCGAGCGCGACGCCGCCCAGGCGCAGCTCGAGGAGGCGAAGCTGGAGCTCGACCGCGTCCAGCCGCTGGTCGAGCGGGGCGCCACCTCCCGCGCCCGCCTCGACGAGGCCCTGGCCACCTACCGCACCGCCGATGCGCAGCTGGCGCAGGTCTTGCGCCAGCTCGATGCGGCCGGGCTCGGCGCCCGCGCCGACCTGGTCGCCGCGGCCGAGGCGGAGGCCGGGCAGGCAGCGGCGGCGGTCAGCGAGGCGGAAGTGCGGCTGGCACAACTCGCCGTCGCCGCACCTTCCGCCGGGCTGATCGAGGATGTCTTCTTCCGGCCCGGCGAATGGGTGCCGGCGAGCCAGCCCGTGCTCGCCCTCCTGCCGGATGAGCGGGTCAGGATCCGGTTCTTCGTCCCCCAGGCGGCGGTTGCGACCTACCGCCCGGGGGAAGAGGTCACCTTCGCCTGCGACGGCTGCGGCGCACCACGCCCGGCCCGCATCACCTTCGTCAGCCCGCGCGTCGAGTACACGCCGCCGGTGATCTACAGCCAGGAGAGCCGCGAGAAGCTCGTCTTCCTGGTCGAGGCGATGCCCGTCGACCGCACCGGCCTGGCACCCGGCCAGCCGGTCGACATCATGCCCCTCGGGTCCTGACCGATGCCGGTCGCCATCGACGTCAGGCGCCTCAACAAGAGCTTTGGCGACAAGCATGTCGTCCGCGACGTGTCGATCAGCGTCGAGGCGGGCAAGGTCACGGGCTTCCTCGGCCCCAACGGGTCCGGCAAGACGACGACCATGCGCATGCTCTGCGGCTTGCTGACGCCCGACAGCGGCGAAGGCACCTGCCTCGGCCTCGACATCCTGAGGGAAACGAACGAGATCAAGCGCCGCACCGGCTACATGACGCAGAAGTTCTCGCTCTACGACGACCTGACGATCGAGGAGAACCTGCTCTTCATCGCCCGGGTCTACGGCATGGACGACCGTCGCCGGCGGGTCGCCGAAGCCCTCGCCGGGCTCGGCCTCGAGGCCCGCCGCAGGCAGCCGGCCGGTGCCCTCTCGGGCGGCTGGAAGCAGCGCCTCGCCCTCGCCGCCGCCGTGCTGCACCAGCCCCGCCTCCTCCTGCTGGACGAGCCGACCGCCGGCGTCGATCCCAAGGCCCGCCGCGAGTTCTGGGACCAGATCCACGAGCTCACGGCCAGGGGCATGACCGTCATGGTCTCGACCCACTACATGGACGAGGCCGAGCGCTGCCACGACATCGCCTATATCGCCTATGGCGCCTTGATCGCGCGCGGCACGGTGGCCGAGCTGATCGACCGCTCCGCCCTCGTCACCTTCAAGGGCGAGGGCCCGGGCGCCGACCGGCTGGCACCGGCGCTCATGCTCGAGCCCGGCGTCGAGATGGCGGCCCCCTTCGGCGCCGCCCTCCACGTCAGCGGCCCCGACCGCGGCCTGCTCGAGCGGGCCATCACCCGGCATCGCGGCGACGGGCTGCGCTGGACGGAAGGCCGCCCGACCATCGAGGATGTCTTCATCCACCTGATGCGCGGTGCTGAGGACAATTTCCATTGATCTCCGGCACCCGCATCCTCGCGATCATGGTGAAGGAGCTCCTGCAGCTCTCGCGCGACCGGCTGACCTACGCGATGATCCTCGTCATGCCGGTCATGCAGCTCATGCTCTTCGGCTACGCGATCAACACCGACCCCCGCCACCTGCCGACCGTGGTGCTCGACGAGGACCAGAGCACGCTCTCCCGCTCTGTGCTCGCCGCCCTGGCCAACACGGGCTATTTCGACTTCACCGCCGAAGCCGCCTCGCAAGCCGCCGTGGACGCCGCGATCGCGAATGGTGCCGTGCAGTTCGCCGTCGTCATCCCGCACGATTTCAGCCGCCGGGTGGTGAAGGGCGACGAGCCGCAGATCCTGGTCGAGGCCGACGCTTCCGACCCGACCGCGGTCGGCAGTGCCCTGGGCTCGCTCGGCGGCGTCGCCGAAACGGCCCTCCGGCACGACCTCCTCGGCCCGCTGGCAAGGAACGGCGACGGTGCCCCCTTCGAGATCGTCGTGCACCGCCGCTACAACCCGGAGAACATCACCGCCTTCAACATCGTGCCGGGCCTGCTCGGCATCGTCCTTTCCATGACGCTCGTCATGATGACGGCGCTCGCCGTGACCCGCGAGCACGAGCGCGGCACGATGGAATCGCTGCTCGCCACGCCGGTCCGGCCGATCGAGGTGATGATCGGCAAGCTCGCCCCCTACGTCGGCATCGGCGTGGTCCAGACCGTGCTCATCCTCGGCCTCGCCCGCCTGCTCTTCGGCGTGCCCTTCGAGGGCGGCTGGCTGGCGCTGGCGATCGGCGTCGCTCTCTTCATCACCGGCAGCCTGGCGCTCGGCTTCCTCTTCTCGACCCTCGCCAGGAGCCAGCTCCAGGCCATGCAGATGTCGATCTTCTACATCCTGCCGTCGATCCTGCTCTCCGGCTTCATGTTCCCCTTTCGCGGCATGCCCGACTGGGCGCAGGTGCTGGGCACCGTCATCCCGGTCACCCATTTCCTGCGGGTCGTCCGGGGCTCGCTGCTCAAGGGCGCCGATCTCGCCCAGACCTGGCCGAGCCTCGCGGCACTCGGTGTGTTCGTCGTCGTCGTGACGGCCCTCGCCATGGCCCGCTACCGCACCACGCTGGACTGAGCCCTTAGATCAGCTCGCGCACATGGCTCTCGCGGCCGTAGACGGCGACGAGGGCGACGATCAGCACGCCCAGCGTCGCCTGGACCAGAGGCGGCTGCAGGCCGAGGCCGACCAGCACGGTGGTGAGCTCGATCAGGCAGAGCGCGCCGGCCAGCGTGCCGAGGAAGCCGCCGCGCCCGCCGACCAGCGCCGTGCCGCCGATCACCACGGCGGCGATGGTCTGGAAGAGATAGGGCGCACCCACCGCCGCATAGGCCGATCCCGAGAAGCCGAGCAGCAGGATGCCGGCAAGGGCCGCGAAGCCGGCGGAGAGCGCGAAGGTGACCGTCCACATCCGCACCGGGTCGACCAGGGCGAGGCGCGCCGCGCGCGGGTTGCTGCCGAGCGCATAGAGCCGCCGGCCATAGACGGTGCGCGAGAGCAGGAGCACGACGCCCAGCGCCAAGAGGGCCGTGAACGGGATCAGCCAGGGCACCGGGATCGGCCCGATGGTCCCGCCGATGGAGACGAACTTCTGCACCCACGCGGGCGCCCCGCCGGTCGGAAAGCCCTTGGTCCAGAGCTGCACGGCACCCTGCAGCGTCGTGCCGGTGCCGAGCGTCACGATCAGTGGGTGAATGGCGAGGATCGACGACAGGGCGCCGTTGAACGCCCCGACCAGCATGGCGGCCAGGATGACGCCGGGCAGGACGATGGCGAAGGGCACCCCCTGCCCGTAGAGCTGCGCGGCGGCGACGTTGGCGAAGCCGATGACGAACGGAATCGAGAGGTCGATGCCGCCGAGCAGGATGACCAGTGTCTGGCCGATCGACGCAATGGCGAGGAGGGCGGCCAGCACCAGCATGGCACGCACGCCGAAGGTGGTGCCGAAGCCCTTGATCAGGAGCATGCCGACGACGTGGATGAGAAGTGCCAGGAGCAGTGTGACCACCGGCCCGCTGAGCCGCCAGCGCCCCGTCATGCCCGCCTCCCCCGCGACAGGAGCTGGGCGAGCCGCTCCGAGTTCAGGGCCACAGCAACGGTGAGCGCTGCGCCATAGGCCATCTGCAGGAGGAAGGTCGAGACGTTGAAGTAGGTGAGCACGGACTGCAGGAGAAAGATGTCGATGGCGCCGAGGGCTGCGGCGACGAGGCCGCCCTTGCCGCCGGCGAGGCTGACGCCGCCGAGCGCCACGGCCGAGATGGCGAGAAGCGTCATGCTGTTGGCCACGTTCGGGTCGGCCGAGCCGATCAGCCCGGTGAGCGAGAGCCCGCCGACGGCGCCGAAGAGACCGGCCGCGACATAGGAGAGGAAGCGCACCCGCGTGACCGGGATGCCGGCAGTGAAGGCGGCGCGATCGTCGCTGCCGACCGACATCAGGTGCTCGTGGATCGGCAGGCGCTTGATCAGCAGCCAGATCGCCATGACGGCGAGGATCGGCAGGATCGAGCCCGTGCCGGCGAGCGACTTCAGCCAAGCCGGTGCGGTGCCGGTCGGCGAGGGCGAGATCGTCAGCGTCAGCCCGGCATAGAGGAGGTAGGTGCCGAGCGTCGCCACGATCGGCTGGATGCGCAGGATGGTCGCTAGGAAGCCGTTAAGCACGCCCGACGCCAGCCCGATCAGCAGGACGATGGGCACGATCTCGAAGGGTGAGGTCATGCCTGCCCGCTCGACCAGCACGCGGACGATCACGACGTTCACGAGGCCCATGAGCGGTGCCACCGAGATGTCGATGCCGCCGCGCCCGCCGAGGATCGGCGGCATCGACGCGATGGCGGCGATGATCAGGGGCGCAGCCAGGCCGAGCGTCACGCCGAGATTGGCCGGCGCGAAACGCACCGGGTTGAGGATCAGGTTCAGGAGCAGGAGCACGATGAAGAGGCCGCCGGCGAGGCGGAGCTCCGGGCGGCGGGCGAGGAGGCGCTTCATGCGGCCGCCCCCTGGCCGAACATGGCGGCGATCACCCGGTCCATCGCCAGCTCGTCCCGGCCGAGCTCGCGCGAGACCGCGCGCTCGCGAAACACCAGCACCCGGTCGCAGAGCTGCAGGATCTCCTCGATCTCGGTCGAGAGCACCACGAGCGGCATGCCCTCGAGCCGGGCGAGCTCGCGAAACGTGTCGTAGAGCTTCATCCGGGTGCCGAGATCGACCCCGCGCGTCGGGTCGTTCAGCAGCATGACCCGGGGCTCGCAGGCGAGCCAGCGGGCCAGCAGCACCTTCTGCTGGTTCCCGCCCGAGAGCGTGCCGATCGGCGCATCGGGCCGGTCGTAGACCATGGAGAGCCGCTCGCGGAACTCCCGCAGCCGCTGATGCAAACCGCGCCGGCGGACCACGCCCAGCGTGGCATGGCGCGGCAGGGCGGCGATGGCGAAATTGTCGAACACCGACTGCCCCGGCAGGATCCCGGTGCCGCGCCGGTCACGGGGCAGGTAGGCGACACCCAGCCGGACTGCGCCATCGAGACTGATGACCGGTGCGTCGTCGCCGTCATCGGTCCGGATCGTCACCGTACCGGCGACCGGCCGGTGCAGGCCGCAGAGCGTCTCGATGAACGCCTCCTGGCCGTGCCCCTCGAGGCCGGCAAGCCCGACGATCTCGCCCCTCGCCACGGCGAGGTCGATGGGCCGGGCGGCCTCTTCCAGCTGCACGCCGCGCGCCTCGAGCATGATGTCCTCAGCCATGCGCGTGCACCCTGAGCTCGGCCTGCGGGATCATCAGGGCGAGCAGCCGGGCGGGCGTGATCTCCGACCCTTCGAGGGTCTCGATGGCCCGGCCGCTGCGCAGCACGGTGACCCTATCCGAGAGCGCCTGCACCTCGTCCATGCGATGCGAGATGAAGAGGACGAGCCGCCCGCCTGCTACGAGCTCGCGGATGGCGGCGAAGAGCACGTCGCGGTCGGCGAAGTCGAGTGCGGCGGTCGCCTCGTCGAGGATCAGGATGCGCGGGTCGCGCACGAGCGCCCGGGCGAGCACCACGAGCTGCTGCTGGGCGAGCGGCAGATCGGCGCCGCGCCGGTCGAGGTCGAGGCTCGTACGGGTGATCCGCGCCAGCGCCGCCCGGGCAATCCCGGCGCGCTGCGCCAGCGGCACGGCTCGCCGCCAGAGCCCGTCATAGCCGAGGAAGATGTTGTCGAGCACGCTGCGTTCGGGTGCGAGGAGCACCTCCTGGAAGACCGTGGCGATCCCGTGGTCGCGCGCCTGCGCCGGGTTGCGCAGCCGCACCGGCTGGCCGTCGACCTCGACCGCCCCCGCATTGGGCTCCACGACCCCGGTCAGGAGCTTGACCAATGTGCTCTTGCCGCTGCCGTTCTCGCCGAGGATGGTGTGGACCTGGCCGGCGTTGAAGGCGACCGAGACATCGTCCAGCGCCACGGTCTCCCCGTAGCGTTTCGAGACCCCGTTGAGCGCCAGAATGGTCAGCCGACTTTTCCTGATTGTCGAATGCGGAGCCTGCCCGATCGGTCGGCTTTCCGGGCGAAATCGCTAGACGCTTCAAGGCATTCATGCAAGACACGGCGGTGCCGAATTCGTGCATTCGCTCGGGGAGGAGCTGCAAGAAAATGAAGACTGCCCTCAGGACAATCTTGTGTGGACTGACCCTGCCGGCGCTGGCGACGCTGCCCGCCGCGGCACAGTCGATCGATGTCCTCCCGGACGAGCTCAAGGCGCTCTATACGGACAATATTCCGGTCGCCGCCTCGGCCTATGACGGGTTCGAGATGCCGGCGCAGCCCTGGAAGTGGTGCCATTCCGAGTCCTACATGGGCAATCCCTGGCGCGTCTCGATGACCAACGAGCTCGAGCGCCTGGTCAACGGTGCGATCGAGGCCGGTGCCGTCGAGAGCTTCGAGCTTTCCGACAGCAATGGCGACGTCACCCAGCAGATCGCCCAGATCCGCGCCTTCATCGACAAGGGCTGCAGCGTCATCACCACCATCGCCGGCTCGTCGACGGCGCTCAACGACGTGATCGAGGATGCCTTCAACGCCGGCATCCCGGTGGTCACCACCGCCAGTGCGGTGACCAGCCCCTATGCCTTCAACATCCAGCACAACCACAATGTCTGGGGCTACGACATGGGGATCGGCGTCGCCGACTATCTCGGCGGCCCGGGCAACGTGCTGATGGTCGAGGGCATCCCCGGCAGCCCGATCGTCGAGCACGAGAACTCCGGCGGCTATCGCGCCTTCGAGGAGCATCCCGAGATCACGATCCTCGGCAAGGTCAGCGGCATGTGGACCGCGAACGTCACGAAGAACGTCGTGCTGCAGTTCCTCGCCACCAACCCGTCGCCGATCGACGCCGTCTGGACGACCGGCAGCGAGACGCGGGTGATCGCCGAGGCCTTCACCGAGGCCGGCCGCGACCAGCCGCTGATCACCGGCTCCATGTCCGGCGATGCGCTCGGCTACTGGAAGGAGAACGAGGACACCTTCAAGTACTACGGCGGCGCCATTCTGCCGACGGTCGCCTCGCACAACACCTTCCGCGCCGCCGTCCGCCTGCTCGAGGGCCAGGAGCCACTGGTCAACACCATCCTGGTGCCGGTTCCCGAGATCAAAGGCGAGGACCTGGGGCAGTGGGCGGCCGAGTGCATGACCGTCGAGTCCGGCTCCATCTTCCCGGTGGCGCCGGTCGAGCCGCTCAGCGAGGAGTCGATGAACGGCTACTTCCGC
>JAUIID010000016.1 GCA_030431615.1 Alphaproteobacteria bacterium | reverse complement strand
CCACCCGGTCGAGCGGCTGGTCGCCAGCGACGGCGGCTCGAAGAGTGCACTCTGGATGCAGATCGCCGCCGACGCCATGCAGCTGCCGGTGACCACGCTCGAAGGCCACCCCGGCTCCTGCCTCGGTGCCGCCTGGGTCGCCGCCATGGGCACCGGTGCCGCCGACGACTGGTCCGCCATCGCCCGCTTCACCCGCCCGGCCGCCACCTTCGCGCCCGATCCGGCCAGGGCCGAAGCCTATGATCACCTCTATGACCTCTACCGTGAGACCTATGAGCGCCTGAAGCCGCTCTACCCGAGGTTTGCCACATCTTGATCGCCGCCTGAACTCGGCAGATACTTCCCGCACTCTGTGACCGGATCAGGGGAGGGCGGTTCATGCCGATCATCTATGTCCACGGCGTCAATGTGCGCTCACGCGACGGATTCCTCGCGCTCACCGACTATCTCCGCCGCTACATCGCCCCGGTCATCGCCGACGACCCCGAGAACGTGCTGATCGACGACGTCTTCTGGGGCGACAAGGGCGTCACCTTCGCCTGGGGCGGCAGCTCGCGACCGCGCTCGCAGCTCATCGGCATGGGCGCCGGCGCCCGCGGTTTGCAGCCGGTCGAGGGTGCGCTCGCCGCCACCGCCTTCGCCGAGGCCCTGGACCGCGTGCCGGCGCCCGCGCAGCCGGCACCGGCCGCCCCGGGTGGCCTCGCCGCCGGCGGCCCGGGTGGCGCGCCGCAACCGGCCCAGGCCGAGCTCCGCCTCAGCCAGCTCTCGCGCGAGGAGCTCTCCGACTTCCTCACGGCCGCCATCGTCGCCGCCGACCCCGAGCCCTCGCCGGCGCGCACCGAGCGCATCCTCGCCGCCGACGAGGTCGCCATGGACCCCGCGACCGGCGCTGCTTTGGCGCGGGCCGCCACGCCTGCCGACGAGGTCCGGATCGCTCTCGACCTGGTTCGCGCCAAGGCGCCGGCCGATGCCCTGGCGGGCATGGGCGGCGGCGGCTTCTGGGCCAATCTCGGCGACCGGGTCTCGGAAGCCACCCGCCGCGCCCTGGGTGTGCCGGCCTATGCCGCTTCGGTGGTCGCGGCCGAGCTCCGAAAGCCGCTCAACGACATGGTGAGCATCTTCCTCGGCGACGTCATGGTCTACCTGCAGGGAAGGGGCTCCGTGCCGGAGCCGGGACCGATCCCGCGCCTCCTCCTGGAGAAGCTGGGCGCCGCCCGGGCCAATGCCGCCAGCCGGGGCGACGAGCCGCTCGTCGTCCTCACCCACAGCATGGGCGGCCAGCTCATGTGGGACGCCGTCTCGCACTTCCTGCCGCGCAACCCGGCACTCGCGGACCTGCGCATCGACTTCTGGTGCGCCACGGCGAGCCAGGTCGGCTTCTTCGAGGACGCCAAGCTCTTCATCGAGCGTGACCCCGCCTTCAAGACCGGCAATCCCGTGCCGTTCCCCAAGGCCCATCTCGGCCACTGGTGGAACGTCTGGGACCACAACGACTTCATCAGCTTCACCGCCAGGGGCATCGTCGATGGCGTCGACGACGAGGCCTACTCAAGCGGCATGGGGCTGGTCTCCGCGCATGGCGGCTATCTCGAGCGGCCGAGCTTCTTCCGCCAGTTCGCCTCGAAGCTGGAGGCCGCCAAGGCCGGGGGCTGGAAGCGCAATTGAACCTCCAGCCGGACCCGGCGACACCCGGGCTCTGGGTCAATCCCGCCTGGCAGGAGGGCATGCCGGGCAGCTTCGCCGTGATCATCGGCGTCAGCGCCTATCCCCATCTCGACGGCGGCACCGAGCCGGCCCCGGACCACGGCCAGGAGTGGATCGCCGAAACCCGCACGCTCCGCCAGCTCTTCGTCTCGGCCCTGACCGCCAAGCGCTTCTTCGACTGGCTCGCCACCGACTACCGCTATGTGAAGGCGCCTATCGCCAGGTGCTGGCTCCTGCTCTCGCCGACCGACGCCGAGCGGGCGCACGAGCCGGCCGTCGACGACCATGCCCTGGAGCCGACGCTCGCCAATTGCGCCACGGCGCTCAAGGCCTGGCGGAGCGCCATCCGCGCCCTGCCCAAGCCAGCCCAGCACGACAGTCGCGCCTTCTTCTTCTTCAGCGGCCACGGGCTGCAGGTCCACCACGGTAAGCACCTCCTCCTGCCATCGAGCTATCTCGGCGGCGACGAGCCGAGCTGGGACGAGGCGATCGGCACGAGCAACCTGCTCTACGGCCTGGAATCGCTCGAGATCCCCGACCGCTTCTACTTCCTCGACGCCTGCCGCAACGACCTGCCGAAGCTTCGGGCCAAGCGCCCCGAGGGCCAGCGCATCCTCTCCGAGGACGAGGCCGCCCTGGCCTTCGCCGGACTGCGCACCGGTGCCCTCTTCTTCGCCACCAACAATTCCCTCCAGGCCTGGCAGCCGACCGACCCCAACCAGGGCGTCTCGCTCTTCGGCCAGGCCGTGCTCGAGGGCCTCGCCGGCCGGCCCGACATCGAGCTCCTGCCCATGGACGACCGGCTCGCCGTGGTCCTGACCAAGCTGCACGGCTTCACCCGCGGGCGGGTCCTCGAGCTGATGAAGCAGCACCAGTCACTGGCGCTGCAGTCGGTGATGCTGGACGGCCCGCGCGCCGAGGAGACCACGATCACCGAGCTCGACCCAGAAGCCGTGGCGGCCCTCCGCCCCGGGCCGGTGTCGCCCCCGCCGATCGTCCGCCTGCCGGGTCCGGGCGAAGGTGGAGGAGGCCGTCCGATGGGCGGTGGCCCGGGCGGCTTCGGTCCCGCCGGCATGGCCCCGCCGGCCCGTACCGCCGCCACTCGCGGCTTCGAGGCGCGCCGCATGCGCGCCGATGTGCTCGTCCACCGCACGGAGCTCGACCCCGGCCAGATGCGCGGCCTCTGGGCGCGCGACTTCGACCTCGGCCACGAGCTCTTCGGCAGCGAGCGGGTCACCGACCTCTGGCAGAACGACACCCGCGTCACCGCGCTGAGCGGCCTGCGCCCGGTCGGCGCCGACGACATCGAGCTCCTGAGCGTCGCCTATGACGACACCGCCCGGGTCTACCGGCTGGACGTCCGGATCGATGTGCCCGATCCGCTCGGCTACTGGGTCGAGGCTGGCGGCAGCATGGCAGGCGAGGAACGGCACGGCGTCGTCCTGCCGACCGACCCCTCCGGGCCGCTGACCTACAGGTTCGAGGCCGAGATCGAGCGGCTCGACGGCCCGAACCTCTACAGCCGCCGCCTCAGGCGCCTCGATGCCTGGATCGCTCCTTCGACCGAGGGACAGGTCGGCGAGGCGGCCCGCCTCTGGCGCACCTACGCCACCGCCGACGCCGAAACGGCGGTCGACGAGTTCGAGGCCGGGCAGTTGCGGGAACTGGTCCGGAAAAAGACCAAGTCACCGCTTGCAGCGACTGTCGCCGGGCTCGTGCTCCTGCGCGCCGGGCGCCTCGACCTGATCCGGCACTGGCTCAGGAACCTCTACAACTGGTTCCCCATGCTCCCCGACGGCGCCGTCCTCAGCGCCGAGCAGATCCTGCGCCAGGAAAAGGACCGCGAGAAAGCCATCGCCAGGGCCACGAAAACGCTCGTCCGCCTCAACGAGCGCGGCCTGCCCTTCACCGCCGAGGCGCTGAGCTACGCCGCGAGCCAGGCAGAGCGCCTGCACCGTGCCCGCCGCCTGATCCCGGAAACCCTGATCACCCCCTTCGACACCCTCCGCGAACGCCTCGCCGAAGCCCTCGTCCTCTTCCGTCCGGGCGGCCTGTTCGCCAGCTATGCCGGCTTCGACAAGGGCGGGGCGCACATGCTCCTCCCGGGACCGCTCAACGTCCCCCCGCCGGACCCCGCCACGCCGCCCGAGACGATCGAGGTCGAGGAGACCGAGGAGGGCATCCAGGTGGGGGACCACTTCCTGCCTCGCGAGTAGTCCGTCCGATCGATTGCTGCTCCCCGCGTATGCCTTCGGGGCGAGGTGCAATTGTCGCACCTGGGTGATGCGGTTAAGATCACCTGTTGATCGACTTCGGGCCGGAAATCCGGAGCTGCACCATGCAACCATTGGTTATTGCGGGACTTGCCGCGGCTCTGCTCGGGCATGCCGCCACCGCCCTGGCGCAGGGCGGTGATGCGCTCCGGGTGCGCGAAGTCGAGATCATCGACCATAACGGCTTCGAGCGGCCGGTGCCCGCGGCCCACATGCTCGTCCCGCACGACTGGCAGGCCCAGGGCGGCGTCATGTGGAACCCGGCGAGCCCATGCGGCCAGAGCGGCATCTTCGAGTGGGCCGCCTGGTCGCCGGACGGGCTCTACGGCGTCGAGCTGATGCCCAACGCCACCTGGCAGATGAACAACCTGCCGCCCGAGTTCCAGACGCAGGACCCCTGCCCGAAGCGCAACGCCACCTCCGCCCGCCAGTACCTGGAACAGCTCGCGCAGGAGCGCCGCCCGGGTGCCCGCCTCCTCGACTACCGCGACCGGCCGGACCTCGCCCAGGCCGCCGGCGTTGCCGAGCAGCGTACGCCCATGGCGATGGGCGAGCTCCGCCAGTGGGCGGAGGCCGGCGAGGTGCTGCTCGGCTACACCTATGACGGCACGCCCCGCCGCGAGGTCATCCAGGCCACCGTCGTCTTCACCCACTCGATCATGCAGAACGTCGCCACGGGCGGCACCATGGAGACACTCGCGGTCTTCGCCATGCCCGCCTTCGCCTTCCGCGCCCCCGACGGCCGGCTCGACTTCACCATGGCGGAATCGCTGCGCAGCTCGATCCGCAGCGATCCCGAGTACGACCGCCGCATGGCCGCCCACTACCAGACGATGGGGCGCATCCAGGCCAAGGGTGCTGCGGACCGTGCCGCCGCGACGAGGCAGCACGGCGAGGAGATGCTCGACATCATCCACCAGGGCTACGAGAGCCGACAGCGGATCATCGACGAGGGCCACGACCGCTTCTCCCGCGTCATCCGCGAGGTCGAGGTCTACAACGACCCGCTCGAGGGCCAGGTCGAGCTGCCGAGCCACTACGACCGCGCCTGGCGCCTCGACGGCGGCGACTACCTCCTCTCCAACGATCTGAACTTCGAGCCTTGGCGCGACCTCGGCGTCAACGGCACCGAGATGGAGCGCCTGCCATGAGACGCCCGAGCCTTCGGACCCTGCCGCTGGCCCTCGTTCTCGCAGCGCCGTTGGCGGCCGGCGCCCAGGACGCCTTCCCCCAGCTCCAGACCACGCTGCCCGGCCCCGCCGCCCAGCCGCAGCAGCAAGGCCCGGCTCAACAGCAAGGCTGGGGCCAGCAGCCGGGCACCGGCCAGCAGCAAGGGTTCGGTCAACAACAGGGATTCGGACAACAGCAAGGGGCCGGCCAGCAGCAAGGCTTCGGCCAGCAGCAGGCCGCCATCGACCCGGAGCGCCGCGATTTCGGCGTGCCGCCGACCAGCCAGCTCCACCAGGGCGCCATGCACGGCCCGACCCCGGCCAGCATCCCCGGCGGCCAGGTGATCACCACCGCCGGCCTCGTCGAGCTGCTGCGGCGCCAGGACATGCCGACGCTGGTCTTCGACATCCTGGGCGGCCCGCAGTCGCTCCCCGGCGCCATCCCCGCCGTCCCGGCGCACCAGCCGGGCAGCTTCGACGACCAGGTGCAGCGGGATTTCGGCGACTACCTGCGGCAGGTCACACAAGGCAACCTGGAGGCCCCGCTCGTCTTCTACTGCCTCAACCCGGAATGCTGGATGTCCTACAACGCCGCCCTTCGCGCCATCAATCTCGGCTACCGCAACGTGCTCTGGTATCGCGGCGGCATCGAGGCCTGGCAGCAGGCCGGCCAGCCCACCGCCCAGGCCGGCATGGCACAACGCTGAAGGCACCTCAGCCGTGGGACATGCGTGTCATGGCAAAGCCTCGCGGCGCGCGGTCCCGGGACGCCGTTGCAGCCTGCCCGTCAGGCGCAGCCCGTCGCGCATGTTCAGGCCGAGGAGCACGATATTGACGGCGCCGGCCACCAGCTCGACCGTCTGGACGACGCCGAAGCCCGTATCGAACTCGCCGGCGCCGGCCTTCATGGCGAGGTAGAGTGCCGCCGGGACGAGGATCAGGATGCCGTTGGCGGCGACGAGCGGCATGCGCCGCCGCTTGGCACGTAGGGCCGGGACGTCCCGTCCCTGCGCCCGGCGCATCCCCGAGAGGCCGGTCAGTGCCAGCGCCGGGATCAGGACGAGAAAGCCCCAGGGAATCGCCGTCTTGACCAGGGTGATGGTCGCCGCGTCGCCGAAGAGCTCGACGAGGGCGGTCGTGAGCCAGAACACGAGGATGATCAGCAGCGCCGTGCCGCCGGCGAGCGGGTGGATGTGCTTCATCATCGGACGTTCCTCCTTCCGCATGCTGTACACGTCATAACATAGCAAGCTATGTATCATTGCATAGCTTGCTATTCAAGTGCAGGAACGAGGCATGGCGTTCGTGAAGGAGCAGTCGGCCGGCTATCTGGCCAACCACATGGCCCGGCTCTTCGCCCGGGGGCTGCAGGCGCGGATCAGGCCGCTCGGCCTGACGACCGGCACCTTTCCCGCCCTGCTCGAGCTTTGGGAGCAGGAGGGGCTGACGCAGAGGGAGCTGGTCGAGCGGCTCGACATCGAGCAGGCCACCATGGCCAACACCCTGGCACGCATGGAGCGCGACGGCCTGGTCGTGCGGAAGAAGGATCCGGCGGACGGCCGCATCCAGCGGATCTGGCTGACCGCGAAGGCGCGCGGCCTGCGTGCCCCGGCGCTGCGGGCGGCCATGGCCGAGAACGAGGCGGCGCTGGCCCTCCTGTCCGAGGCCGAGCGCGCGCAGTTCCTGACCCTGATGCGCAAGGTGATCGCGGCCGAAAGGGGTGCCGAAACCGCGGACCCGATCTGACGCTGGCACCATGCAGAAAGGGGGCCGGCGCGCGCCGACCCCCCGTCAACCAGAGATATCCGACCGATCAGCCCCGGAACGGCGCCGCCAGCTCGTCGGTCTGGCTCTGGATCGCCGCCATCGCCTCCTCGGGCGAGCCGGTCTGGCCGACCAAGAGCTTGCCGAGCTCCACCGGGATGACGTTGTTGGCGATCTCGGCCCAGGACGGCAGGTCCGAGGGCTCGGAGCCCATGCGGTTGTTGATCGTCCACTCGATCGCCGGGAAGTGCCGCGTCGTGCCCGCACCGGGCTTCGCCGCCTCCAGCACGCGCGGGTCCTTGAAGGACGAGAGCCGGACCGGCGAGGCGCCGCCGCCGACCGTCGACGAGCGCGCCACCACGTCCTTCGAGGTCACCCACTGCATGAAGAGCCAAGCCGCGTCCGGGTTCTTCGAGTAGCGCGAGAGGGCGATCGAGGAGCCGCCCTGGTGGCCGATATGCGGGATCTCGTTGAAGCCGCAATCGCCCGGTGCGCGGAGTGCCGTCTCCTTCGGCGGGATCGCCGCCTCCATGAGCCCCGCCACCTTGCTGTCGCCGCCGTCGAGCCCGGGGAAGAACTCGCCCCAGGAGATGACGTGCCCGGCCAGACCCTGCGCCACCGACTGCCACTCGCCGTCCCAGGTCCAGGTCTTGGCGTCGGGCGGCATGTAGTCGACCAGCTCGAGCATGAACTCGAGCCCCTTCATCCCGGCCGCGTCGTTCCCGGCGAACATCCGGTTCGCGTCGAAGATCGAGCCGCCATTGGCCCAGAGCCAGGCCGTCCAGTCGCAGTTCAGGCTGTAATGGCCGGAGCGCAGCTGGCCCGTGGTGCCGAAGATGCCGTTGCCGCTCTCCGCCTCGTGCAGCGCCTTGGTCACCTCCATGAACTGCTCGAGCGTCTCCGGCACCGCCAGGCCGTGCTTGTCGTAGAGGTCCTTCCGGTACATCAGGATGAAGATCGGAATGTCGAACGGCACGCCCATCACCGACCCGTTCGCCGTGGTGATCGCCTTGACCAGCTCCGGCGAGAAATCGTCCCAGTCATAGCCCGGCATCGCCAGCTCGGGCTTCTCCTCGTAGTACTCGCGCGGGTTGTAGACATCCGGCTGGAAGAGCGCCGACCAGGCCTGGTCGAGATAATAGAGGTCGTACGTGCCGAGCTGCCCCTGCGCGTCCAGCGTCGCCTTGGCCAGCACCTGCTCGAGCGGCACGATCTCGATCTCGACCGTGATCCCCGTCGCCTCCTCGAACTCGCTCTTGAGCTCGGATGCCACCACCGTCGGCGGCGTCGCCTCCGAGGTGTAGCGCACGGTCGACCCGGCGAATTGCTGGCCCACATCCTTGAGCCAGGCCGTCACGTCGTCCGGCGTCTGCGCCATCGCCATGGGCGTGCCGAGATTGGTGAGCCCGCCGAACGGCCGGGCACCGCCCAGGAACGTCGAGGCGAAGCCCGAGAAGCCGACGCCGGCCATGGCCATCCGCCGGAAGAAGGCCCGCCGGCCGATCCGCCGTGCTGCGAACGCCCGCGCCGTATCGGCGATGAACGTTTTCCTGTCGTATTCGCGAAAGCTCATGGAAAACCTCCCTAAGGTTGAGCCGCGTTTCGCTTTACTCCCGCGCCCGGCCCGCTCAGCTCTTCAGGGAGCCGAGGGTGAGGCCGCGCACGAGATGCTTCTGCACCAAGAGAATGAAGATGAAGCTCGGCACCAGTGCTGCACTGCCGAGTGCCGTGATCAGTCCCCATTCTGTGCCCGTCGAGGTGACGAAGGTCGTGATCTTCACCGGGATCGTCCGGATGCCGGTGGTGAGCAGCAGCGAGATCAAAAACTCCGTCCAGGAGAAGATGAAGCAGAGCACCGCCGTCGCCGCGAGCCCGCCCTTGACCAGGGGCAGCACCACCATCCGAAACACCTGAAACCGCGTCGCCCCGTCCAGCATCGCCGATTCGTCGAGCTCCACCGGCACGTCGTCGAAGAAGCTCTTCAAGAGCAGCACCGCCAGCGGCAGGTTGATCAGCGTATGCGCCAGGATCAGCCCCAGATGACTGTCGCGGAGCCCGAGATCGCGGAAGATGAAGAAGAGCGGAATAGCGACCGCAATCGGCGGCAGCATCCGCTGCGCCAGCACAAAGAAAACGACATGGTCCTTGGCTCGCATGGCGAAGCGCGAGAGCCCGAACGAGGCCAGCGTCGCCAGCACCAGCGCCAGCGCCGTCGAGCCCAGCGCCACGATCAGGCTGTCCCGGATCGACGGCAGCGAATAATAGGACGACGCCCCGCCCGTCTGCCCGCCGACCCCGCCCTCGAGCGTGATCCTGGACTGCCCGCCAATGGTCACCGCATAGTTCTCGGCCGTCGCATCGAAGCCGACATAGACCGGCGGCTGGGCGAAGATCGCCGTATAGGGCTTGATCGAGGCGAGCACCCACCAGAAGAGCGGAAAGAGGAAGGCCAGCACCACGAGCCAGGCGACGACGTCGCGGGCGATCCTGGCTCCCCTGCTTCCCTGCATCAGAACCGCACCCGCGCCAGCTTGAGGAAGGTGAAGCAGACCACGTTCAGCACGACCAGCATGATCAGGCTCAAGGTCGCGGCATAATTGAAGTTGGCGACCCCGAAGACCCGCCCCGCATAGAAGCTCAAGGTCTCCGTCGCCGTCCCCGGCCCCCCCGCCGTCATCGCATAGACATAATCGTAAATGCGAAAGAGATCGATCGTCCGGATCAGGACCGCCACCGCGATCACCCGGCTCAGCATCGGCAGGGTCAGGTGCCAGAGGCACTGCAAGAACCCCGCCCCGTCGATCGCCGCCGCCTCGTACGGCTCCTTCGGCAAGGCGCGCAAGCCGGCCAGCAGGATCAAGACCATGAAGGGCGTCCACTGCCAGATATCCGCCGCCATCACCCCCCAGAGCGCCGTCCGTGGGTTGGCCAGAATGGGAGCCTCGGGGCTCACCAGCCCGACCAGCTTCAGGTAATACGAGAGCACCCCGAACTGCCCGTCCTGCATCAAAAGGAACATGAGCCCGGTGACGGCCGGCGGCACCACCAAAGGCAGGGTCATCAAGGCCCTGAGCAGCCCGTAGCCCCGCCGCTCGCAATCCAGCAGCAGCGCGATGGCGATCCCCAGCACCACCTGGAAGACGAGGCAGGTCAGCGTGTACTGCACAGTCACCAGCAGCGAATCGATGAAGCGCTGGTCGCCGAACGCCTGCACCCAGTTGGCGAGCCCGCTGAACTCGTCCACGCGCGTGAAGCGGTTCCTCTGGTGCAGGCTGAGCCAGATCGAATAGGCCAGCGGATAGATGCCGAACGCCAGGATCATGGCGAACATCGGCGCCAGCCAGGGCAGGGGATGGTCCGCCGTCAGCCAGCGCGGCAAAAGCGGCGTGCGACCCCGGACGGCCGTGCTCACCAGGGCCCCGTCACGCCGAAGCCAGGGCCGACCCGTTTGAAGCGCTCCCTGCACATTTGTTCACTGACCCGAACGATGTTCACGCCAGTTTGCCGCCACGCCCCGCCAAGTCAAGCCATCCGGCTCTCGCCCCGGGCTGGACGCCGCCCGCCCCCCATGCCTAAACGGCAGCCATGACCAAGCACCCGACCCCCGCCCTCCAGATCCAGGCGTCCCGTCACTTCACCGCCTGGCTCGCCGAAGCGGGCATCGGCCTCGCCTTCACGACCTACCAGTCCGGCAAGCTCTTCCTCCTGGGCCTCCAGCCCGACGGCCGCCTCGCCGTCTTCGAGCGCACCTTCAACCGCGCCATGGGCCTCGCCGTCCACGAATCTGCGCGAGGGGGGCGCCAGCTCTACCTCTCCACCCTCTTCCAGCTCTGGCGCTTCGACGACATCCTCAACCCCGGCCAGACCCACCAGGGCCACGACCGCCTCTACGTCCCCCGCCTCGCCTGGACCACCGGCGACCTCGATATCCATGACGTGGCCATGCTGGCGCCCGACGGCCCAGGGCCCACCCCCGGCGAGCCCACCCCCGTCTTCGTCAACACCCTCTTCTCCTGCCTCGCCACCCCCGACACCGCCTCGAGCTTCCGCCCCCTCTGGCAGCCCCCCTTCATCTCCCGCCTCGCCGCCGAGGACCGCTGCCACCTCAACGGCCTCGCCATGGCAAGCGGCCGCCCCGCCTTCGTCACCGCCGTCGCCAGATCCGACACCGCCGACGGCTGGCGCGACCACCGCGCCAAGGGCGGCATCGTCATCGACGTCGCCACCGGCGAAACCGTCGCCACCAACCTCGCCATGCCCCACTCCCCTCGTCTCCACGATGCGGGAGACGGCGAAAAGCTCTACCTCCTCGATTCCGGCACCGGCCGCTTCGGCACCATCGACCAGGCCTCCGGCCGCTTCACCGAAATCGCCTTCTGCCCCGGCTACGCCCGCGGCCTCGCCCTCCACGGCAGCTTCGCCGTCATCGGCCTCTCCCGCCCCCGCGACAACAAGACCTTCGAAGGCCTCCCCCTCGACGAAGCCCTCGCCGCCAAAGGCACCACCCCCCGCTGCGGCCTCCTCGTCGTCGACCTCACCACCGGCGAAATCCCCCACTGGCTCCGCCTCGAAGGCGTCGTCGAGGAACTCTACGACACCGCCATCCTCCCAAACACCCGCCGCCCCATGGCCCTCGGCCTCAAGACCGACGAAATCAGACGAACCATCAGCATCGGCGAGCCGCTCAGGCTGTAGAGATTAGGAAGTGGGAAGAGGCGGGAAGGCCGGCCTTCCCGCGCCCATCTGGTTGTTGGGGCGGAAGATGGTGGACAGTGTGCCCCATATTTGGTACATTCCGGCGTGAATGAAGCCAAGCGACTGCCAGCGAGGTTCTTCGAGTCCGAAACCGGCCGCATGCCGGTGCGGGACTGGCTCCTGTCCTTGTCCGACGCCGATCGCAAGGCCATCGGCGACGATATCAGGACCGCCGAGTTTGGCTGGCCGATTGGCATGCCGCTTTGCCGCTCGATCAGCGGGCGAAAGGGACTCTGGGAGATACGAGCCAACCTCGAAGGTGGACGAATCGCCCGCGTGCTCTTCTGTATCAATGATGGCGCCATGGTTCTTCTGCATGGCTTCATCAAGAAAACCCAGAAGACACCCGACAACGAACTGACCATTGCCGAACGACGAATGCGAGGTCTGACATGACGAACGATGTCGAGAAGGGCAGGGCCGGACAATTCTTCGACGACTTCCTGCGCGAGCAGGGAACTTACGAGGAGACCACCGAACGTGCCGTCAAGCGCGTCCTGGCCTTCCAGCTCGCCGCGGCAATGGCAGAGCAGAAGATCACCAAGGTCGAGATGGCCCGGCGCCTCGCCACCAGCCGCTCCCAGCTCGACCGCCTCCTCGACCCCACCAACGACAGCGTGAGCCTCGCCACCCTGGCCCGCGCCGCCAGGATCGTCGGACGCACCTTGTCGGTCGAATTGCAGTAACAGGACGCGAAAGCGAGTCGACTTCTGGACTACCTGAAAGCTTATGCCCCTCTCCTCCCCCGCCGTCCCATGGCCCCCGGTAACGACGAGATCAGGCGAACCATCAGCATTGGCGAGGTGGCAAGGCGGTAGGGAAGGAAGAAAGGCTGGAAGGCCGGCCTTCCCGTACCCATCCAGTCTTATTTCCTGGCAAGATCATTGAGGCAAGCAATTCGCTATTGCGGTCACGATCGTACTTCCCCTCGAGTAGTGTCGATCATACCAAAGTCGCAAATCTATTGGGCACTCTGACGCAGCTATTAAAATGAGGGAATTGGCTCGACTCTCGATACATCTGTCGGCCCGCAAATGGAAATTTTCCTCACATCGAGTTTATTTTCGATCCAGTTGAGAAAAGTTGGTAACCTACATTGTTGCGTGACTGAGGAGTCTGTTGTTTGCGAAGCGCAAGCAGTTCAATCTTTTCCTTAAGAATCACTTCGCCGTTATCGAAAAATTGAAATCGCCATTGATCACTAAATCCGATTTATGCAACGAATGCGAGACTATTTTTTATTTTATTTAAGAGACACTAAGTAATAATCTTCTACTTCATGAAGTTTTATAGGTTGGGCGCTCGTTCC
Organism: Alphaproteobacteria bacterium; assembly: GCA_030431615.1. GTDB lineage: Bacteria > Pseudomonadota > Alphaproteobacteria > Geminicoccales > Geminicoccaceae > SLRI01. The sequence goes on along the minus strand of JAUIID010000016.1, from coordinate 30,451 downwards.
TATGCGTAGATAAAGCTGACACGAGCTGGGACAGTCTTCTTTTAGCAAGGCTAATCCATTCATTCTCGCAATTCTAAGAATGACTATCAGTTTTTGCTCATAAGTAACGCACTGAACTTGCACTCTGGATAGTACGGAAGCAAATTTTATGAAATTCTTCTCAATAATTGAGCGGATTAAAAGATCGGCTTTATCTTGTGGCGACCCGTCTCCCGGAAAGGCATCGAGGTCATCTTGACATCCCAATATGGAAAAGTCATTGGCTATGCCCAAGAGAATTTTTCCGCCATCTCTATTTAGAAAGGCGCAAATCTCCTGTGCTAGTTTGGTTGCAAGCCGCTCTGACGCATACTCATGTATCTTTCGACCAGGGTCGTGCTGCTTCCTCTTTGTATCAATGTGGATAGATGACTTTAGTTCGACAAAATAGTTTTCACCTCCCGCCGCAATCACTTCCCTGATTTCTTCTTCTATCTCGCCATCTTGTTTCCGAAGTTTCAACGTTCGAGGATAGTCGAGGTCAAAATCGCTAGCAGGGGGATCTAAGTCAATCTTATAGTATTCAAGAACTTTTAACAAAAATGAAAGGCCTTCTAGGGAATTTCTGTTTTTCCCGTATTCCTCCAGAAGATCATTAATTGAGCACGCCAACGGGCGTTTGCCTGCTTCAAAAATAGTATGGCTAGCGAGCAAAATGCTTATACTCGCATCAATCGTAAAATTTCGGCCTCTATCAACTTAGCTCTAGCTCGCAAGAAGTCTCCGGCGTTCATCGCGCCGCCCTTCAGCAAACTTAAACAACCTTCATCCACGAAATATCTTTTCAATTGATCTATTTGGTCGCTTGTCGAAATTTTCAGCAAACTTATCGCAGTAGACGGCTCCATCGTGTCCCACAGTTTATTTGATTTTGTTGACATCGGGATCAGGTTCGAAGATGACTCGACCCAGTTTGTCAAATAATTTGATTCAGATAATGAAGTTACATTAACTCCTAGGGCATTGTCCCTGCACCATCTCCGAGGATAAATATGATGCAATTCGTGAGCGCTCGTAATGTTTGATATATCTTGGGTGGGATCAACTATATCTTTCTGAGCGCGTGAGTGTAATAGCAAAAGACTCCCTGATCTGAGCGCGCCTCGGATATTTCCGTCAGTTATCGCGTTCCGAACTTCTTCCTGAATGACCGTCAAGGGAGACATCAGCGGAAGGGTGCCGAGGAAATCCTCCGCCTCTGAAACCCAAATTTGGTCATCACTCTTAGCGCGTGTCTTGAGAAGGAACTTTTTGAACTCTCCAATGTCAACGCTGACTCGGGTTAGAAAGCCCTGGTCATATCTACGCGAAAAGGTGTTTCGCCAGAAAAAGGCCCGGAATATGCGATTAAGATGGGTTTGCGTCCAATGGGCATCAGGGGGTCGATCGAACTCGAGGTGCCATCGAAGAGCAAGGTAGACGTTTAGCGTTGCTGGATAGGGGCATTGCGAAAGAGAGAAGCGCCCTCCTGATGTCACAGTTTGGAAGTCCGAGAAGCAGCTTGCAACAAACTCGCGGTTCAAAAAGAAGTCTCTCCAACTCAAGCTTGAAATAGCTAATAGATCGCTAGATTTTATAGAGTTGATCCTGGCCTCTCTCCGACCGGCAACCTGTCGAGGCGTATGTTTTCTATCGAGGGCAATCTGAATTGCCGCCACATTTTGTGCAATCAGCTCAGGTCTAAAGCTTGATGTGGACCAACCCTGCAGCCCATCAAGTTCAGAAAGGAGATCGATTTCATCGCGAATGTGAATCTGGGAACTCTCATTCATTGTTTCGGCGTATATTGATGAATGAATGAGGTCAACCGTAGTAACTTTGGTTCCCGTAGTGTTCAAGACCTCGAAGATGTCGCAAATCTCGCCTAAAGTTTCTTCTTTTGGCACTATGTATACAGCAAGTAGGGTGTTATTAATGCCCTCATAAGCAGCTTGTACTATCTCTTTTCTTCGATCCTTTTCGGCTTTGGAGGCGGCTCGCCCTTCAGGATAATTCTGGTCGTTATCAATTGCGGAAATGAACTCAAAGAAATGCTGAACAAGGCGGTCAAATTTCTTGAGGGCAATTGGAAATAACGCATTCTGAACGTATGCGGTTAGTGTGTTTAATCCTCTCCGGTCAATTTCCGCCTTGTTTAGGTATTGGATTCGATCCTGCACATCATCATAATCTGCATTGATAAAATAGCCCCCGGAATACCTGTAGTTTCCGTGTTCGGCCTTGAGTCCCCCGAAGGCCATTGCAATTGCAGTTGATCGTTGCTTGCCGTCTAAAATTGCATAATAACGCCCAGGGCGATGGTCATTGTCACCGAAATATCTTGGTCCCGATTTGGATTTATCATAAATGAAGTCATTGACTGATATGTGCTCCAGAGGTAGATCGCTTTTCTCCTCCTGCTGCCATAGGGTTGCCATTCCTATCGGCTTAGCATCAATGATCGAGTTGATTAGGGATATTATTTGAGAGGTCGTCCAGACGAAATCGCGCTGAAATTCGGGTGTCAACCATTCGCCTATAAAGAGATTGTCAAGAATCTTGGGTATGCTGACCGATTTAACTTCAATTGATGACATTCAACACTCCGAGACATTTTGCACTTGCTGTTTCGACGACAGATCGGGGCTATGCCATGCGGAATCGAATGCGAGACACGAGGCGTCAGGTGGTCCAGCCATTTTCTATACCTCTTTCCCTGCCCTTCGGTCCGCATTTCAGTTTGCTTGGACGGGACTCTAGTTTCACGACTGGCGGTTTGGCAATAGATTCCGAGTTCGCCTCATTGGCTGTTTGAGATAATGCGGGTTGGGCCTCATTGGTCGCCGCAACGCTTCCGCTACGAGCCGGGCGGGTTAGGGCGTCAGACAATCTTGGTGCGTTCCGGCACAGGTAGCCATGTGTGCATTCCCGACTGGAAATTGGGTAGCATAGCAAATCTCGCGCCGACGGGTCTCATTCGACGTTGTGAGTTGCTAAAGTCCGCTTCGCGAATTTTGGTTCCACAAGACTCAATTTAGCTTCTGCGTCGCATGCCGTCTGGTCAGCGAGTGTTGTAACTACGGACCATCCGCTGAGTTGAGCGTACTGCGCATCCTTCGCCGCTATTGGTCGTGCTTGGTACACTCGCTGCCGGTCCACATCATCACAATATCCTTCGCGATCGAGCCGGCGAGCGTGGTATGGAGGGCGCATGGACCAGATGCTCAAGTCACTGGCTGATCGGCTCGAGGCGTTTCCCGAGGAAGAGCGGGAAGAGGCATTGCGGGCGCTCGGCCAACGGCTTGGCGAGATCGAGGCGGCGAAGCTGGCTGCTCTGCGGCGCGATCTTGACGCGGGGATCGAGCAGGCCCGCAACGGCGAGACGGTCGATGGCGAGGAGATGTTCGCGACGTTCAAGCGGAAATACGGCTCATAGGCCGTATGTATCGCCTTCGCTTCACCAGGCTCGCGCAACGCGATCTCGACGCCATCTTTGCTCACATCGCCGTTGACAATCCTTCCGCTGCCGGTCGAGTTGTCGACCACTTCCTCGAACGGGCGCGCAGAGTGACCGAGACACCGCTCATCGGCGCCAGTTGACACGATCTCCGGCTCCGGCGCCTGCACGGTGACCGTGGACGAGGAGGGGAAGGCGATCGGCGCGCAGCGTAGTCAGCCTACGTGAGCACCGATCGTCCGCAGCCCGACGAAGTATACGGCCATCGTGCAGGTGCCGGAGGCGTGCGCATGACCGTCGAGGGACGCCACCTCATGCTGTACGTCATCGACGAACCTGCCGGAGAGGTCGTCTTCATTCGCGTGGTGCATTCGGCTCGTGATCTCGGACCACTGGTGGAAGACGTGCCACTCTCCTGATGGCATGGGCAAGGCTTGCGGGCCGCAAATCGCCATCCCCGCCCTCGACGGGAAGCCGGCCGGCTAAGGACATGAGACCATTCCGGTGCGTCCCGGCGCGGGTCGCCATGGGCATGACCTCGACCGCCTCGACTGCATCACGAACGCTTATGCCTGGTCGTCGAAAACCCGGCCGCGCACGTCGTCCGGCGGCTTTCGGCCACCTGAACCGCCCAGGTTGTCGCGTTATATGCGACAGTCGGGCCCGGCATGTCGCATATAACGCGACAGCACCCGCCGAACTGTCGCGTATAACGCGACATCACGATCCCTTATGTCGCGTATAGCGCGACACTTGCCCCCAACTGTCGCGGATTCCGCGACACCCGCCGACGAACGAACCCACCGAATCGACGAGCGAACCCGGGATTTCAACGAACGAACCCACCTTTCCGACGAACGAACCCGCCCCCCGACCAACGAACCCACGACCTTCCAACCCCTTGAAATCACCCCCGTTTCCCACCCGCCCGACCGCCCCCGAAGCGCCCCGCGACCCCGAAAACCCGAAATCACCAAACGACCCCACGCCCCTTGACCCCACACCCCATCAAGGCTATAATTCCCATTCAGGTAACGCTCCCTCTTGAAACCACACGAGGCACCCCGAACCGCGCCCGTCTGCACCCTGCCGAACCAAGTGCGGAGGCAAAGCCACCCGACCCCGCGCCACCCGACCCCGCGCCACCCGACCCCGCGCCACCCGCCACCGCGTCGGCAGAGGCGGACCCGGCAGCAAGCACCTCGCGCAGCCCCCCGGCCCACACGCCGCTCCGCCCGACCTCGCCGTCATGGTGAGCCACAGCAGCGAATGCCGCCCGACGCGCCACCGCAACGCCCGACCGCGCCGCCGCCGCGCCGGCCGGTGAGCCCCCCGGCGGCGCCAGACCCCTCCTGCCTGCTAACGCCTGGCCGCACTCCGCACCGCTCCCCCGGCCCTGCCCATGCAGGCGACGAACCCGCCGGCGGCCGGCAGCGCGCCAAGGCTTACCCGAACGGAGAGCACGTCATCCAGCCCCCGCCCGCCCACCATTCCGCCGACCAATCCGGCGGCGAGATCGGTCATTGACCGATGTCATGGCCGGCACCCTCCACCCGTGCCACGCCATCCGGCCCGCCCGCACCGTCACGCTCCGCCACCCGGCTCGCCTGCGTTAACCGCCCCGCAAGAGTCATCCGGCCGGCGCAAGCCGCCAGCGTCGCCCGCGTCTGCGGGCCCGCCCGGCCAGCGCGGCTGGCCGATCCTCGGCACCTGCTCCATCCGACACACAGACCCCATCCGACCTGCTCGGCTCAGCCTCCGGCCGGGACCGGGCCTGGCCGCGGCGCCGGCAGGCGGAACCATGTCGGTCGCCGGAAGAGCCAGGGCAGGCCCAGCCGCTCGAGGCCGAGCTGGACGGCGAGCGGCACGGCGATGCCGGCCATGGTCGCGACCACGATCAGCACCAGCGGCGTGTCGGTCAGCCCGCTGCGCAGCAGCACCTCGCGCACCCCGGCCGTGACGATGGTGTGCATGACGAAGATCGAGAGCGTGTAGGTGCCGAGCCATTGCAGCCACCCCGCCCGGCCGCGCGCCGCCAGCCAGCTGCACAGCCCGAGCACGCCGGCGATGCCGAGGCAGCGCACGAGGAAGTTGGGCAAGGGCTCGAAGAGCCAGCCCATGTGCACGAGGGTCAGGTTGGCCGCGAGGTAGAGCGCGAGGATGAGCCCGAGCACCCCGCCGCCGGGCCGCCAGCCGCCCTCGCGCAGCACCGGTGCCAGGGCATGGCCGAGCAGGAAGAAGACGAAGAAGCGCGAGCCCTGCTGCAGCGCGAAATTGTCGCCGATCCAGGGGTCGGCCGCCATCACCCCGGCCGCCGCGATCAGGAGCGCCAGCGGCACGTCACGCGCGAGGCGCAGGATCAGGTAGTAGAGCATCAGGGCCCAGAGGAACCACGTGACATTGATCGGGTTGAGCCAGAACCAGAGGATCGCCGAGGGATCGATCGGGTCGTTGGCATAGGCCGCGAACGCGACCCGTCCGGCATATTGCAGGACGTTCCAGACGACGAAGATCCAGAGCAGGTTGGCGATCGTCCGGTCGAGGAAGCCCGGCCAGTCGCGGCGCTGCGCCGAGGCGGCGAAAAGCCCGGTGATGAGGAAGAAGAGCGGCACCGCCACCTGGCCGAACGGCTTCATCAGCGAATCGTAGAGCCATTCCGGCATCGGCACCGCGGCCTGCACGCCGTCGACCGCGTGGCCGTAGACGACCAGCACGATCGCCAGCCCCTTGGCGATGTCCGCGGCAGCGCTCCGTTCCTGTGCCATGCAGCACGATCCAATACCGTTCTCGATCTGTTCCCAGCATGGACCGGAGCGATGAAGATAGCGTTAGCGTGCCTCGCTCAGTCGAAGCTCGGCGGGATCGTCGCCTGGCGCTCGGCGATGAACGCAGCCAGCGCCTCGTCGATCGCCGGGTCGAGCGGTGGCTGCTCGTAGCTCTGGAGCGCCGCCGCCGCCGCCTCGAGGCCCCGGGCGGTGGCGTCCTTCGCCCCGTCGAGCTGCCACTGCTCGAAGCTGTTGTTGTCGCCGAGCCGGCTCATGAAGAAGGCGTCCTGGAAATGCGCCTGGGTATGGTCCGTGCCGAGGAAATGCCCGCCCGGCCCGACCTCCCTTATGGCCCCCAGCGCCTCCTCGAAGTCGTCGAAGCGCGGCCCCTGAGCGAGGCGGTGGAGCATCTCCATCTGCTCGGAGTCGAGCATGAACTTGGCGAGGTTGCAGACCAGCCCGGCCTCCGACCAGCCGGCGCAGTGCATGACGAAATTCGCCCCGGCGAGCAGGATCGGCAGCATGTTGAAGGCCGATTCATAAGCTGCCTGGGCGTCGCAGACCTTGGCGCCGGTGAGCATGCCGGACGAGCGCCAGGGCACGCCATAGCGCCGGGCGAGCTGGCCGATCATGAAGTTCATGAGGGCAATCTCGGAGGTCCCTGCCATGGGTGCGCCCGACTTCATCGAGACCGTGGCGAGGAAATTGCCGTAGATCACGGGCGCTCCCGGCCGGACCGCCTGGGCGAAGGCGATGCCTGCCAGGGCCTCGGCATTGAGCTGGGCCACGGTCGCCACCGCCGAGGCCGGGGTGTTGGCACCGGCCAGGGTGAAGGGCGCCAGCACCATCGCCTGGCCGGCGCGGGCATAGACCTTGACGGCACCCAGCATGGTCTCGTCCCAGACCAGGGGCGTATTGGCATTGGCGAGCGAGACCATGACCGCGTTCCCGGCGACGAAGTCGGCACCGAACACCAGCTTCGCCATCTCGACCGCGTCGGCCGCCCGCTCGGGTGCGGTGACCGGGCCCATGAAGCTCTTGTCCGAGTGGCGGATGGCCGAGGCGGTGATGTGCAGATGCCGGTGGCTCACCGGCGAATCTGTCGGCTCGCAGATTACCGAGCCGACATTGTGCATGGCCGGGGCGAGGTGGGCGAGCTTGTGCAGGGCGTGCAGGTCGTCGAGCGTGCCGTAGCGCCGCTCGCCGTCCTCCATGCGCACGAAGGGCGAGCCGTAGTTCGGCGCGAAGGCCGCGTCCTTGCCGCCGATCTCGACCGACCGTTCGGGGTTGCGCGCATTGAGCGTAAACCGCGCCGGCGCCCGGCCGACGAGGTCCATGAGCAGCGCGCGCGGGATGTGCACCCGCTCGCCCTGCACGTCCGCCCCCTGATCCCGCCAGATGGCGCATGCCTCCGCGTCGCGGAACTCGATGCCGATCTCCTCGAGGATCCTGCAGGACGCGTCGTGGATCAGCTCGAGGCCTTCCGCGTTCAGCACCTCGTAGACGGGGATGCGATACTGCACGCCGGGCAGCGTGCGGAGCCCCGTGCTGAGCCGCTCGGCGCGCCTTGCCCCGCGCCCACCTCGACGTGCCTCTCTGGACATGGTCGTTCCCCCTGCCGGCGCGCAACGGCCGGTCTCCGCCGTCAGATAGCTGGCACCGGATCGCGCCGCCGCCGCCGAGGCGACAGCGACTTGCCGGTTCAAGACAAGGCTCAGTCGAAGGGCGGGTGGAGCGGCGGCCGGAGCCCCTGCTGGAACCAGACAATCAGGCTCAGCATGTCGAAGACCGGGAGACCCAGCCGCCGGCGCACCGCCCTGCTGTAGGGGCACATGTTGGTGCACTCCAGCACGAGCGCACCGATCTCCGGCGAGTGCCGCACGAGCCCCTCTGCCGCCTCGACGATCTCGGCCTCGCAGCGTCCCGGGTCGAGCTCCGGCCCGTCGTCGAGGATGGCCCGGACGAAGTGCCCGTCCGGCGGGGTCCCGGCCACGGGCGTGTCGGCGGCGACGCCGGCCGCCGCCAGATGCTCGCCACTGAGATGCCCGGCCGCGATGGTGAGAATGCCGACCCGCCGGCCGGGTGGCAGCAGCCTTTCGACGAACGGCACCTGCAGCAGGCTCGAGCTCGCCACCGGCACGCCGAGCGCCTCTGCCAGTTCGCGCTGGTAAAGTGCCAGAAAACCGCAATTGGTGACGATCCCCTCGGCTCCCTGCCGCACCAGCCTTCGCCCCTCGGCGACGAAGCTGTCGAACAAGCCCTCCGCCCGCCGCCGCACCACGCGATCCGGCGAAGCCTCGGGCACCACCGCGTAGAGCACCGGAAAGGGAAAGGAGAGGGCATTGCCCACATCGCCCGGGATGCGGGCAAAGCGCGCCTCGAGCATCAGGATGCCGACCGGCGCACCATATAGCGCCTTGCCGCCCCTGGCGGTCCCCCCTTGCCGAGCCTGCATGCCGATCCCTCCCGTGCCGCACGACTTCCTCTAGACTGCGCCGACGCTCTTCGGGCATCAATCCCGCCGACAGGCCCGAAAGCGGGCCAGGAACAGGGAGGTATTCATGATCAGGAACTTGCTCGGGGCGGCTGCCGCCCTCTCGCTCGTGGCAGGTGTCGCCACGGCCCAGGATTTCCCCGAGCGCGAGATGCTCGGCGTCATCATGTGGGGTGCCGGTGGCGCCACCGACGTGGTCGCCCGCGGCGTCACGCCCGCCGTCGAGGAGGCGCTCGGCAAGCCCATCGTCATGCTCAACAAGGCGGGCGCCGCCGGCGCCATCTCGGTCGCCTATGTCAACGCCGCCCCGGCCGACGGCTACACCCTTCTCTACGGTGCGGAGAACCCGCAGCTGCACGGCGTCATGGGCCTCTCCGAGCTCGACTACGGCAGCTTCTACCCGGTCAACATCCTGGGCCGCGGCGTCGCCGTGGTGGTCGTCCAGGCCGACGCGCCCTGGCAGTCCTTCAAGGAGCTGGTCGAGGACGCCCAGGCCCGGCCGGGCGAGATCAAGATGGCGTCGACCGGCCCCGGCGGGCTGCCCTATGTCGTGGCGGCCCTGCTGAACTCCGTCGCACCGCACGAGGTCACGGCCGTGCCGTTCGACGGCGAGGGCCCGGGCCTCACCGCGCTGCAGGGCGGCCATGTCGACTTCATGCCGGCAGGCATCTCGGCCGCAGCCGAGCTCATCAAGGGCGGCCAGCTCCGGGCACTGACCGTGGTCAACGCGGAGAGCGTCGACACCTTCCCCGACGTGCCGCCGATCACCGACGAGTTCCCCGAGATGGCGAAATACCTGCCTTGGGGTCCGTTCTACGGCGTCTGGGTCAGGGACGAGACGCCCGACGACGTCAAGGCGAAGCTGGTGGAGGCCTTCAGGGCCGGTGCCGAGAGCGAAGCCTTCCAGACGCTGATGGCCAATCGCGGCAACGTCATGATGAACATCTCGGGCGACGAGGCCGACGCCTTCCTCGACAACTGGCAGTCGGTCACGACCTGGGTGCTGCATGACGGCGGCGCCACCAAGCGCTCGCCCGAGGAATTCGGCATCCCACGGCCCTGAACGACAGCGACCGGCTCCGGCCAGACCCGGCCGGAGCCGGTGCCACGCTCGACACCCAAATGGATCCGATGCCCGACCAGCCGCGCCGCCAGCCCGGCGAGCTCGTCTTCAGCCTGCTCCTGCTCGTCGCCAGCCTCTTTCTCGCCTGGCAGGCCTGGAGCATCGCCGGCTTCGCGTCGCTCTCCTCGGCCGGCGTCATGCCGATGCTGGCGACCGGCACCATGGCGGCCGCCGGCCTCGTCATCCTGGGCCAGACCGCCCGCCGCCGGCCGGTAGCGGAGCAGGGTGCCGTCCGCCGCTTCCTCGCCGAGGTCACCCCGCCCAGGCTCGCCCTCTTCGCGGCCATGATCGTCCTCTACATGCTGGCCCTCGAGCCCGCGGGGTTCCTGGTCAGCTCCTTCGCCTTCCTCTTCGCCGGCATGGCCTTCCTGCACCGCCGCTCGCTCGCCCTGAGCCTCGTCGTCAGCGCCGCCAGTCTCGCCCTGATCTGGCTCGTCTTCCGCCACGTCTTTGCGGTCGTGCTGCCGGCCGGCCGGCTCTTCTGATGCGGGCTCGTTGATGGAGCAGACCGCCCTCTGGTTCCTCATGGCCTGGCTCGACCCGGGGCTGCTCCTCATGGTCGCCGCCGGCACCTTCGCCGGCATCTATATCGGCGCCATCCCGGGCCTCTCGGTGACCATGGCGGTCTCGATCCTCATCTCCTTCACCTTCAAGTGGCCGGTCGACGACGCATTGGCGCTGATCGCAGGGATCTTTGTGGGCGGTGTCTATGGCGGGGCCAGGAGCGCCATCCTGCTCAACATCCCGGGTGCACCCAGCGCCGTCGCCACCGCCTTCGACGGCTATCCCCTGGCGCAGCGGGGCGAGGCCGGGCGGGCCATCGGGGTCGCCACGGTCATGTCGGTGGTCGGCGGCCTCATGGGGGTCCTGGCCCTCGCCCTCGCCGCCCCCGTGATCGCCAGGTTCGCCCTCCTCGTGGCTCCCCGCGACTACCTGCTCCTGGCTATGATCGGCATCCTCCTCGTCGGCAGCCTTGCCGGGAAGTCGCTCGCCAGGGGCATCTTCGCCGGCGCCCTCGGCGTCACCATCGGCATGGTTGGGCTCGACCCGATGACCGCCGAGGGCCGCTTCACCTTCGGCTCGCTCAGCCTGATGGGCGGCATCCCCTACGTGGCGGCGATGATCGGCTTCTTCGGCGTCGCCGAGGCGCTCTACCAGCTTCGCCATCTCGACCTCGAACCGGTGAAGCAGCGGGTCGGCAGCCTGCTGCCCGACTGGCGCGTGGTGAAGAAGCTCCTGCCGCTCTCGCTGCGCACCGGCGCCATCGGCGTGGTCATCGGTGCCTTGCCGGGCACCGGCGGCGACATCGCCGCACTCATGGCCTACGACCATGCCAAGCGGACGGTGAAGGAGCCGACGAGCCCCTTCGGCGAGGGCGCCTACGAGGGCCTGGTGGCGCCGGAATCCGCCAACAACGCCGCGGTCGGCGGCGCCTACATTCCGATGCTGACGCTCGGCATTCCGGGCGACGCGGTCACCGCCGTCATCATCGGCGCCCTCTACATCCACGGCCTGAAGCCGGGACCGCTCCTGATGGTCGAGACGCCGCACCTCTTCTGGTTCACCGTGGGCTCGCTGACCCTGGCCAATCTTTGCCTGCTGGTCTTCGGCCTCACCGGCATCCGCATCTTCACGAAGCTGGTCGAATGCCCCAAGGGCATCCTGATCCCGCTCATCCTGGTGCTCTCGGCGGTCGGCACCTACGCCATCCAGAACAACCCGGTCGACATCTACTGGATGCTCGGCTTTGGCATTTTGGGATACTTCATGAAGGTCTACGACTACCCCGTGGCGCCGGTGATCCTGGGCGTGATCCTCGGCCCCCTCATGGACGTCTCCTACCGCCGCGCCATGATCTCTGCCCGCGACGACCCGCTCACCTTCGCGAGCGAATTCGTCACCGCCCCCATCTCGCTCGGCCTTACCCTCTTCCTCCTCGCCATCATCCTCGGCCAGACACCTTTATGGTCGAAGTTGCGGGGGAGGTGAGGTGTCACCCCCGCCTCAAGCCACCCACTCGCTGACCGGTGCCGCCGCCTCCTCGAGCGGCTGGGCCACCACTTCGATCAGGTTCGGCCGGCCCGAGCGCAGCCCGGACCGCAGCGCCGGCTCGAGCTCGCGCGGCTCCTCGACGCGCACCGCGTCCAGGCCCATGGCGCGGGCGATGGCGGCGGCCGGGCAGGGGCTGAAGTCGACCGAGAAGTAGCGCGCCCCGAAGCCGCTCTTCTGCCCCGCTTTGATCCAGCCGAAGCTGCTGTTGGCGACCACGACGAAAGTGACAGGCACCTGCAGCCGGAGCGCGGTCTCGAGCTCGCCCTGGGCCATGGCGAAGCTGCCGTCGCCCATGACCGAGAGCACCGCCGCCCCTGGCCGGGCGAAGGCCGCACCGATGGAGGCGGGCAGGGCGTAGCCGAGTGCTCCATGCGCGCGGTTGCTGATGAACCGCCGACCGGCACCCCTTTGCTGCCAGTAGGCCGAGAAATACGGGCAGGGTGTCCCGGGATCGGCGACGATCACACCATCCTCGGGGAGAGCAGCCTGAACGGCCGCGACCAGCGCCTCGGGGCGGATCGGCCGGGCGTCGCTCCCGGCCAGCTCTGCGAAGCGGGCGAATTTCTCGGCCCTGGCGCGGGCGATGTCCGGGCGCGGGTCCCGGGCGCGGGCCGGCCGCTCGCCGAGTGCCTCGAGGAGTGCTTCCAGCACCGTCTGGGCGTCGCCGGCGACGCTGTGCGCCGTGGGGTAGTTGGCCCCGAGCACGGCTGGGTCGACATCGACATGGCCGACCGGCACCGCGCCGGGTGCTGGATGGCGCCAGCGCTCGGTGGTGACGGAGCCGGCCCGGGCGCCGATGAAGAGCACGAAATCGGCCGCCTCGACGAGCCGCCGCGTCTCCGCCGTGCCGCCGTTCGAGCCGACCACGCCGAGGGCGAGCGGATGGTCGTCGCCGATGCTGCCCTTGCCGGTGATGGTGGTGGCGATGGTGAGGTTCAACCGCTCCGCCAGGGACGCAAGTGCTGCCTCGGCACCGCTGGTCAGCACGCCGCCACCGCAGATCGCCATCGGCCGCTCGGCCGCGGCGAGCGCCTCGGCGAGCGCCTCGACGGCGGCGGGATCGGCGGCGGGCCGGCTCGCCGGGACGGCGGTGAAGGCCGGATCGCCATAGAGTTGCGCCGCCGGCACCGGCGCTTTCTGGGTGTCGAAGGGCAGGGCCAGGTGCACCGCGCCCGGCCGCCCTGACGTCATTTCGCGAAACGCTCGCCGGAGCATGGCCGGCAGCCGCGCCGCCTGGTCGAGCGTCGCGTTCCACTTGGTCAGCGGGCGAAAAAGAGAAACCTGGTCCAGCTCGGTCAAAGCGAACCGGCCGCGGCTCGTGGTGGCGATGTCGCTGGTGATGGCCAGAAGCGGCACCGCCGTCTCTTGCGCCTCGACCACGCCCGGCAGGATATAGGTGGCACCACCCCCCGACGGCCCCTCGCAGATGCCCGGCCGCCCGGTGAGCCTGGCATAGGTGTCGGCCATGTAGGCGGCGTGCCGCTCGTCCCGGGTCAGGATGTGCTCGATGCCGGGCGCCAGCCGCTGGAACGCATCATAGAAGGGCAGGCTGGTGTCGCCGCAGAGCCCGAAGACATGGCGCACCCCCTGCAGCTCGAGCAGCCGGACCAGCGCCTCCGCCCCGTTCGGCTCGTTCATCGACCGTCCTTTCCTGCCATCGTTGCCGGCGGCGAAACATTGCCATTCCGCCGCCGCTCCTGCCCATCCCGACTCCGGCGACCTATGTCAATTCCACGCCTTGCATGGGAGGGTCGGATGACCAGGGTTCTGGTGCTCTACTACAGCTCGTACGGCCATATCGAGACCATGGCCGGGGCGGTCGCCGAGGGCGCCGCCAGCGTCGAAGGTGTCGAGGTCACGGTCAAGCGCGTGCCCGAGCTGATGCCGGAGGACGTGGCGAGGAAGGCAGGCGTCAAGCTCGACCAGGCGGCCCCCATCGCCACCCCGGCCGAGCTCGCCGACTACGACGCCATCATCGTCGGCACGCCCACCCGCTTCGGCAACATGGCCGCCCAGATGCGCAATTTCTGGGACCAGACCGGCGGGCTCTGGGCCAGGGGCGCCCTCGTCGGCAAGGTCGGCAGCGTCTTCACCAGCTCCGGCACCCAGCATGGCGGGCAGGAGAGCACGATCCTGTCGACCCACATCACCCTCCTGCACCAGGGCCTCGTCATCGTCGGCCTGCCTTATTCCTGCGACCTGCAGACTGGCGTCGACGAGATCAAGGGCGGCTCGCCCTATGGCGCCTCGACCATTGCCGGCGGCGACGGTAGCCGCCAGCCCTCGGCGCAGGAGCTCGAGATGGCCCGCTACCAGGGCCGTCACGTCGCCGCGATAGCGAAGAAGCTGACGGCCTAGGGAGCGAAATGACATGGGGCTGCTCGTCGACGGCAAGTGGCAGGACCGCTGGTACGACACGAAGGAATCGGGCGGCCGCTTCGTCCGCTCCGATTCCCGCTTTCGCAACTGGGTCACGGCCGACGGCAGCCCCGGTCCCACCGGCGAGGGCGGCTTCAAGGCCGAGCCCGGCCGCTACCACCTCTATGTCTCGCTCGCCTGCCCCTGGGCGCATCGCACGCTGATCTTCAGGCAGCTCAAGGGCCTCGAGCGGCTGATCGACGTCTCGGTCGTCCACTGGCACATGGCCGACCACGGCTGGACGTTCGAGACCGACGAAGCCGCCACCGGCGACCGGCTCTTCGGCGCCGAATACCTGCACGAGGTCTACACCAGGGCCGATCCCACCTATACCGGCCGGGTGACGGTGCCGGTGCTCTTCGACAAGGAACGCCGGACCATCGTCTCCAACGAATCCGCCGAGATCATCCGCATGATGAACACGGCCTTCGACGACGTCGGCGCCACCCCCTGCGACTACTGTCCCGCCCGGCTCCGGCCGGAGATCGATCGGGTCAACGCGCGCGTCTACGACACGGTCAACAACGGCGTGTACAAGGCCGGCTTCGCCACCACCCAGGACGCCTACGAGGAGGCCGTCACCGCGCTTTTCGCCAGCCTCGACTGGCTCGACGACCGCCTCGCCCGCCAGCGCTACCTCGCGGGCGACCGCGTGACCGAGGCCGACTGGCGGCTCTTTACCACGCTCGTGCGCTTCGATCCGGTCTATGTCGGCCACTTCAAGTGCAACGTCAGGCGCCTCGTCGACTACCCGAACCTTTGGGCGTATGCTCGCGAGCTCTACCAGTGGTCGGGCGTGGCCGGGACGGTGAACATGGCGCACATCAAGCAGCACTATTACGGCAGCCACGGCACCATCAACCCGACGGGCATCGTGCCCATGGGCCCCGTCATCGACTTCGAGGCGCCGCACGGCCGCGAGCGCCTCGCCGCCGCCTGAGCAAGGCCGGCGCCTGGGCATGCCCGGACCGCTGCAACGAGCCCTCGGCATCGTCCTCGCCCTGCTCGGCGGCTGCGCTGCCCTCGACGACGGCATGTGGGACGAGCCCCGGCGGCCACCGCTGGACATCACCCGCGACGCGGTTGCCCCAACCCCGGATCAGGTGGCCGGCAGCTGGACCTGCCACGAACTCGATCCCTACCCCGATCAGGCCCCGGTCCTGACCGATCTCAGCCTCGACCCGGGCGGCAGCTTCGAATGGCAGCAGCGCATCGTCCTCGAAGAACCGCCGGCCCCGTTCGAGCGCGTCCTCGTCCTCGAAGGTGACTGGCGGCTCGACGACGCCCAACTTGTCCGCAGTGCCGTCGCCGGCACCAGCCGCCCGGCCGACGGCAGCACGCCGGACGGTTCGGCACCCTCGATGGAGGGCGTCCTCGCCGCCCTGGCACAAGCGGCCGAGGCCGTCCCGACGGAGCTCCTGCGCGTCCGCGCCGACGAGCTCGTGATGCGCGATGCCGAAGCGGGTGCGGCGACGCTCGCCTGCCGGCGCTCCGGCCCCTGACCCGGGGGCTTGCCAAGCCCCGGCGCGCTCGGCACCTTCGCGCCTCGTCACGTCATCCGGAGAGCAGCACCCGTGTCGAACCATCCCGCATCCGCCCTCGTTCTGGTCCTTGCCGCCGGCCTGCTCGCCGCCTGCGATCCGGGCGAGCTGAACCCGCTCGCCAGCGACTCCCGGCCGCCGGTGACCGTGGCCAAGGAGGTCACCATGGTCTCCGCCGCGGAGCTGGTCGGAAGCTGGACCTGCCGCGAGCTGGACCCCTATCCGGACTATCCGCCGATCGAGACCAGGCTCGAGATCCGCAGCGACCACACGCTGACCAGCGAGGCGCTCCTGCCCATGGATCACGAGATGCCGGGCGCCGGCGACCTCATCATGACCATCGATGCCGACTGGCAGGTCGAGGGTGACCGCATGGTGACCACCAACACCAAGGCCTCGACCCGCGCCGCCGACGGCAGCACCGGCGGTGTCTCCGACATCCTCAACCAGGCCATGGCCGCCTTCACCGAGCTCGCCGCCGACGGCACCAGCGAGATCTTCAAGATCGACGCCCGTGAGCTCGTCATGCGCGGCGACGAGCCCGACGCCCCGACCGTCTCCTGCCAGCGCGCCAGCTAGGAGCCTCGTCGGCCGCCCCGCCCATGCGCGTCCTCGTCACCGGCTCCTCGGGCTGGCTCGGCCAGACCCTGGTGCCGCTGCTGGAGGCTGCAGGCCACGTCGTCACTGGCCTCGACCTCGTGCCGGCACCCACCACGCACGTCACGGGCTCGATCACCGACCGGCCCCTGGTCTTTAGCACCATCGCCGGGGCCGGGATCGAGGCCGTCATTCACTCCGCGACCCTGCACAAGCCGCATGTCGCCACGCACAGCCAGTCCGACTTTGTCGCCGTCAACGTCCAGGGCACGCTCAACCTGCTCGAGGCCGCGACCGCCACGGGCTCGGCGGTCGACCGCTTCGTCTTCACCTCGACCACGTCCCTGATGATCTCGGCCGAGATCCGCGCCGGCAGGGCAGGCGGCGCCACGCGCGCCGCCTGGATCACCGAGGCCATGACGGGGCTTAGGCCCCGCAACATCTACGGTGTGACCAAGCTCGCCGCCGAGCATCTCTGCCGCCTGGCCCACGAGCAGCACGGCCTGCCGGTGGTCATCCTGCGCACGTCCCGCTTCTTCCCCGAAGCCGACGACATGGCGCACGCCATCCCGCAGTCCGATGCCAACACCAAGGCGAACGAGCTGCTCTTTCGCCGCCTCACTGTCGAGGACGCGGCGGCGGCCCACCTCGCAGCCCTGGACCGGGCACCCGGGCTCGGCTTCGACACCTTCATCGTCTCGGCCCAAACACCCTTCGCACCCGCCGACTGCGCGGCGCTCATCACCGACGCCCCCGCCGTGGTCGCCCGGTACTTCCCCGCCTATCCGATGATCTACGACCGCCTGGGCTGGACCATGTTCCAGTCCATCGACCGGGTCTACGACGCCAGTCGCGCCGCCGAGCGCCTCGGCTTCATCTGCCGGACCGGCTTTGCCGAGAAGCTCGCCGGGCTGGCGGCCGCCAGCTAGTCGCTGCCGGCCGGCTTTGCGGCATAATTGCTCGACAGGAAGAAGTCCCAGGCCGCCCAGGCGGTGACGCCGAGCATCAGGAGGAACCACATCGAGCCGGCGTCGTAATAGCCCTCCCAAGCCGTCCAGGCGACGCAGAACAGCATAACCAGCACGCGCCGATAGAGCGGCTGGAACCAGGGATGCGGCTTCATCGCCCGGTTCCCGCCGGTCTTGCCGAGGAGATGCTCAAGCCGCCTGCTGCATGGCCGGCAGCGTGTCGTCCAGCGCCTGGCCGAGGCGGTCGAAGAGCTTGTCGATCTCCTGCTCGGTGATGATCAAAGGCGGGCAGATGCCGACCACGTCGCCCGGCAGCGGCCGCAGGATCAGACCCCGTGCCTGGCAGTGGCCGGCAACGATCGCCGCGGCCTTGGCGGCCACCGGATACTGCGCCCTGGTGCCCTTGTCGGCGACGATCTCGAGGGCGCCGATGAGGCCGACACCGCGCGCCTCGCCGACCAGCGGATGGTCGCCGAGCTGCCGCAGCCGCTCCATGAAACGGGGGGAGATGGACTGGACATGGCCCAGCACGTCGTCCTCCTCGTAGATCTTGAGCGTCTCGAGGGCGACCGCGGCCGCGGCCGGATGGCCGCCATAGGTGTAGCCCATGCCGAGCACGCCGAGCTTCTGCGTCTGGTCGGCCAGGACGTCGTAGAACGCCTCGCGCATCAAGAGGCCGGCGATCGGCAGATAGGCCGAGCTGAGCTGCTTCGCCACCGTCATCAGGTCGGGCTCGATGCCGAACGTGTTGCAGCCGAACATCTGGCCAGTGCGGCCGAAGCCGCAGATCACCTCGTCGGCGACCATCAGCACGTCGTATTTCTTCAGGATCGGCTGGATCTTCCGGAAGTAGTCCGCGGGCGGGACGAGCACGCCGCCCGCACCCTGCACCGGCTCGGCGACGAAGGCCGCCACCGTGTCGGGCCCGAGCGCCTGGATCAGCGTCTCGACCTCCTGCGCCAGCCGGTCGGTGAACGCATCCTCGGACTCGCCGGGCAGGCCCTCGCGATAGAAGGTCGGCGGGGTGACGTGGAAGAAGCGATCGCTCATCGGCAGGTCGAAGCCGGCCCGTGCGTAGGGCAGCCCCGTCAGGTGGCCGGCCGCCACGGTGATGCCGTGATAGGCGCGGCGCCGGGCGATGATCCGCTTCTTCTCCGGCTTGCCCCGGGCGTTGTTGTAGTACCAGATCAGCTTGATCGCGGTGTCGATCGCCTCCGAGCCCGAATTGACGAAGAACGCCTTCTGCAGAGGCTTCGGGGCGATGCCCATCAGCTTCTCGGCGAGGTCGATCACGGGCTCGGTCGAGCGATGCGCGAACTGGTGCGAGTAGGGCATCGCATCCATCTGCCGCCTCGCCGCCTCGACCAGCCGCTTGTTGCTGAAGCCGAGGCTGGTGCACCAGAGACCCGCCAGCCCCTCGATATATTCCTTGCCGTCGTCGTCCTTGACGTAGATGCCCTCGCCGCCGGTGATGACCAGGGGACCCTTCTCCTCGTGCATCCGCAGATTGGTGTAGGGATGGATGTTGTAGGCGATATCGCGGGCGGCCAGCGAGTTCGGGGCGATCGGCATGGCGGTGCATCCTGGCTGTGTGGCGGCCGGCCTCTCGGGCAAAGCGCAGACGCGGCACCACGGACAACGTATCGGGCTATCCTATCGGCCAATCGGAGGCGCGACAATGCGGGCGGCTTGCCCGTCCTCGCAGGGCGCCTATGTCCGAACGGGTAGACGACGAGCCAGCACAAAGGGTGGCGGATGAGCGAGGTCGAGACGATCGAAAGGCCGCCGGGCGAGCACGTGCGAGCCCAAGCGACCGGCCCCCTGCCGGCGGGGCACCCCGCCGTGCCACAGCGCCGGATCGGCATCCTCCTGATCAATCTCGGCACGCCCGACGGCTACGACTACTGGTCGATGCGCCGCTATCTCTCCGAGTTCCTCTCCGACAAGCGGGTGATCGACTACCCCGCTTGGCTCTGGCAGCCCCTGCTGCAGCTCGTGATCCTGACCAAACGCCCCTTCAGCTCCGGCAAGGCCTACCAGTCGATCTGGAACACCGAAAAGGACGAGAGCCCGCTCCGCACCGTCACCCGCAGCCAGGCCGAGAAGCTGGCGGCCCGCTTCGAACAAAGTCATCCCGGGATCACCGTCGATTGGGCCATGCGCTACGGCAACCCCTCGATCCCCGCGGTCCTCGAGCGGATGGCGGCTGCCGGTTGCGACCGCATCGCGCTCATGGCGCTCTACCCGCAATATGCCGCACCCACGACCGCCACGGCCTATGACAAGGCCTTCGAGGCGCTCATGACCATGCGCCGCCAGCCGGCTATCCGCACGCTTGGCCCCTATCACGACGATCCCCGCTACATCGACCTCCTGGCCCAGAGCGTCGAGCGGCACCTCGCCACGATCGACTGGCAGCCCGAGCGGCTCCTCATGTCCTATCACGGCGTGCCGAAGCGCTTCCTCACCAGCGGCGACCCCTATCACTGCATGTGCCACAAGACGACGCGCCTCGTGCGCGAACGTCTGGGCTGGGACGAAGAGCGCGTCATGACCTGCTTCCAGTCCAGGTTCGGCGCCGAGGAGTGGCTGCAGCCCTATTTCGACAAGACCCTCGAGCATCTGCCGAAGGAGGGCGTGAAGCGGGTAGCCGTGATCTCGCCCGCCTTCGTCACCGACTGCGTCGAGACCCTGGAGGAGATCGACCAGGAAGGCCGCCACGACTTCCTCGCCGCCGGCGGCGAAGCGTTCACCTACATCCCCTGTCTGAACGACGACGACACTCATATCGCGTTCCTGCAGCAACTTGCCGAGGAGGAGATCCAGGGCTGGGTCTGAAGCCCGCCACCTTCTTTCTTCTCCTTTCCTGCCTCGGCTTCTGGGGCGCGACTGCCAGGGCCGACGAGGCGGTCGACATCGCTGCGGCCTATGCGGGCGAGGCCTTCTGCCTCTTCGTCCCGCCCGAGCCCATCCCCGGCATCTTCGAGCCCGACCCGCCCGAAGCCCGGGCCCTCGCCCGGGACCACGACAAGGCCCTCGCCCTCGAGCCCGCACTCCGCCGTGCCGCCACCGACAGCATCATAACCCTGGCCCCCTCCGAGCCCTTCGACGCCGCCACCATCACGGCCGGCGGCCCCATGCTCGAGCGCATCATGCACCGCCTCCTCTGGCTCTACGCCGACTACTGGCGCGCCGCCCGCCGCGTCCTCGTCGAAGGCATCGAGCCCCAACTCCCCACCCTCGGCCTCGCCCCCCTCCGCACCGCCTGCGACCCCGCCGTCGCCCTCTTCGTCTTCACCGACGAGGACGGCACCATCGCCGGCGCTGGCTACGTGTCGCTGCTTACGGGACGGGTGCTGGCGAAGGCGAATTTCAATCACTGATTAATTCGTTGCGATGATTGATCTACCTACCGCCAGCGGCCGCCGCTAGAATGCAACTCTTGCTTGTAGTTACGTTCTGGCGTTACAATGAACTTCGAATGGGACGAGAACAAGCGCCTGCGGAACATCCGCCAACACGGTGTCGACTTCATCGGTGCCACGGCGATCTTCGATGGGCGGCCTGTCTTCACGTACCACACACCGCGCGACGGTGAGGACAGGTGGGGAACTGTCGGCATTGTCGACGACAGGTTCCATCTCGTGGTCTGGACCCGGCGTGGTGAGAGGAGGCGGATCATTTCCGCCTATCGGGCCGATGACTGGGAAATCCGGGAATATCGTAAGCTATTCGGCTGAAGAACTGGCCGCGAAGCGCCAGGCCGGCGAGGACCGGACCGACCGCACCATGAGCCATGACGAAGCCATGCGGCGACGTGCGGCGGACGTCGAGGCGCCGCAGCCCGACGACAGTTGGCGGGACACCATCGTCGTGGGCCTGCCCGAGCCCAAGAAGCAGATGACGCTCCGCCTCGATGCCGACGTCGTGCGGTGGTTCCAGCGTCAGGGGAAGGGCTACCAGACCTTGATGAATACCGTGCTCAAGGGCTATGTCGAGCATCAGCGCCAGAAGGCAGGCGGCGGGGGCCGATAGCGTCCGCGCACCCGGCGCCCGGCTGCCGGGCACATCAGCTAAAGGGGTCAGGCACGTTTAGGAAATAAGTCACGATTATATACATTGCAAACACGATCGAGTTTCGATAGGATGCTCCCGTTAGATCGAGAGAGCAGCCATGTCGAACCTGAGCGCCCCGTACCTGCACAACGAAGATGCCGCTTACGAGCACCTGGAAAGCCTGCTCTGGCCGACTGGCCCGGTCTGCCCGCATTGCGGCTGCACTGACCGGATCGTCCGCATTCCGGTCAACGTCGAGAAGCGCGTGCGTCACGGCCTGCATCGCTGCCACGACTGCAAGAAGCAGTTCACAGTGAAGGTCGGCACCGTGTTCGAGTCGTCCAAGGTGCCGCTCTACAAGTGGCTGCAGGCCGTGGTGCTGATGGTGTCCAGCAAGAAGGGCATCAGCAGCCACCAGCTCCATCGCGCGCTCGGCGTCACGTACAAGACGGCTTGGTCCATGAGCCACCGCATTCGCGAGGCCATGCGCTCCGGTGATCTGGCGCCCTTCGGTGGCAACGGCGGCACGGTCGAGGCTGACGAAACCTACATCGGCCAGAAGGCGAACCCGGCTCCTTCCGCGCAGCGTGCGGGCCGCCCGTACAAGAACAAGAAGCGCGGTCCCGGCGACAAGCGTGCCGTGCTCGGTCTGGTCGAGCGTGGTGGGCACGTCCGCACCTTCCTCGTTGATCAGGCGAACAAAGCGACGGTCGGCGGCATCGTGCGAGACAACGTGGTTCGCGAGGCCAACCTGATGACGGACGAGAGCCGCCTGTACACGACCCTGGGCACCGAGTTCGCCAGCCACGAGACGGTGAAGCGCAGCGCCAACGAGTACGTTCGCGGCGTAGCCCATACGAACACGATCGAGGGCGTGTTCTCGATCTTCAAGCGCGGCATGAAGGGCGTCTATCAGCATTGCAGCGAGAAGCATCTGCATTGCTACCTCGCCGAGTTCGATTTCCGCTACAACCAGCGCGCGGCGCTCGGTGTCGATGACGGCATGCGCGCCAGCAAGGCGCTGGAGGGTATCAAGGGTCGGCGGTTGACGTATCGCGTATAAACGCAACGAAAAGAGGCTCGATAGCTATCCCTGCGCCAAATTTCGCTTAACCGCAGCGTACGCAATGGCATTATGTTGTTGGTTGGTAGCAAGTCCCGCCAAGGCAACGGAAGCGTTGTGTCTACCTTCCGGAGGGAACGGGCGGAGCCGTGAGGCTCCGCCCGCAGTAGGCTCAGATACCGGAGAGTTCGAGCTGCTTTGGCGGCACGTCCCTCCGGATCTTGATCCTGAAGGCCCGCCGTCCGTACTGGGAAGCTATGATGCGCTTCCCGTTACGTAGGCGGATAGAGGCGCGGTAGATATACCGCTCGTCGTCGGCGTGCATGTCGAGGTCCTTTCCTCATGCACGTTGCACCGCCCGTTACTCCCTGCTTTCCACGGCCTGAGGAGTGACGGGCGGCCTTCACAAGGGCAGGCTCATCCTACGCCCTTTGAAGCTGGGAAATTCACAATTGGCGACGGCTGACTGGCGACGGCCGGGGTGTCGGCACAAAATTTCACGAGCCTATAGACCGCCCCGTCGTAGGCGACTGCGCCCTCGTTTTTGAGTCTGCTGAGAAGGCTAGACACTGTCCCGCGATCCAATGCGACGTTCTCCTTCTCGGCCATCGCAACCGCTATCGCAGCGTTCAATCCGTCAGTGCCGACGCGGTCGAGCAACCGAAAAACATGCTCCTTGACGTTGGGTCTCCTGGTGCGAACTGCGGCCTTCGGCTGCTCGCCCTGGAACAAACGCAAAGAATCTTCCACGCCCCGAATCTGCTGATCCAGGTTGTCTCTTTGCTTCTTCAAGTCATCGAGATAGGCTTGCACGCTCTTCACGTTCCGGCTCCTGCTCACTACCTAACTCCATAGGTTGGTGGCCCCTGCGGGACTCGAACCCGCACGCCCGCCAAGGCAGTCGGTTTTTAAAGACCGCTGTGTCTACCATTCCACCAAGGGGCCGTTGGACGGTTGATCGTAACGACGCGCCTTTCTATCCTCAGGCGAGACGGTTTGTCAAACGTTGCGTTTGACGCGCCGTTTTGCCTGTTATTTCAATAATTTGTGGCAGGAGAATCGAAATGAGCGCATCAAAAACGCACGATGAAGCAGCCGGTTTTGAACACCTCGCCCGCGAACTCGGCTGCGACCCGAACGACCCGCGTGTCGCCGAGGTGCTGAAGACGATGGCCGCGCAGCCGCCGAAGCCGCATGAGAAGTCGAGTGGGGACAGGCCGCCAGCCCGAAACAAGAAGCGCTCGGCCGCCAAAGCTACTTGACGGCCGAGTCTTTATTCCTATAGAGTGCATGGGAGCCTTGGAGCCCCCATGCAAGCAACGGAAATCCTCTACGAGGAAATCGAGCGCATCAGGATGCACACGTCAGCCGGTCTGAGCGTCTTTCAGAACCTCGACCTGCTGACCGGGTACGACCTCGCTCGATCCCATCTTGAGGCCATCGAGCGAGCCTTGGTCGCGATCGACTGCGCAAAGGATCTCGCCATCCCCGACGACATCTTCGGAACGGAAGAGCGTGTTGGGCGTAAAGCAGTCGGTGGAGACTGACGCGCCGCTGAACTGCGTCAGATCGTACGCCCGAGGCTCCCAATGGTTGAGCGCCCCTTTGGGCGAATCGAAGAACACGGCATGGAGCACGAGCACTCCGCTGCTGGCGCGGATCAGGGCATACGGAGATGCCTTGATCTTCTTTCCGCCGTAGGTGGCGTCGATGTTGTGGCGACCCTCAATGGCCTCGCAGATCGCATCAGGATCGACCGGCGGTTTCGGCTTAACAGGGGCGCCCCTGCTTCCAAAACCAAAGCCCATACCAAAACCGAACGACATATGTCGCACTCCAGACTGAAAGGAGCGCGCTTGACCAGGGGCGGGGATCGCCGTAGAAACGGCATGGAGATTGCCACTGTCCGCCACGCGCTCACAGGTGTTGGCGGATAGAACGATCAGGGGTCGGGGGCCTTGCCGGGCTTACCCGGCCCCGTTTCGTTCTCATCGGGCGATGTTCTACCTCAAGTCGATGTCGAATCCAAGCGGCCTCAAGGTGTGGGGGTGCCAAGCCATCCGCACCACCTAATATGGTTCAGGCCAGCACTGTTTGCTTTGTATATAATCGCCAAATAAGTCCTATAACAAGTTGTCGTTCATGCATCTGCCTGCTGTTGCTACCAACGCCTGTCCGAAAAATCTGGTGGGGCCTGCGGGGAGGCGCTGCCTCCCCGCTCAACCTGATCCGGGATCGCCGAGTGCGGTATGATTTTGCCCCTGCGGCTGCTACGACGCGGCAACCCTTGCACCAGCGACCCGCGCCGCCGCCATGCCCCTCGAACGCTACCAGGCCCTGCTCGACGCGGGCACGATCGTCCAGGACCCCGTCCAGTGCTGTGTGGCCGAACGGCTCGACGCGCTGGCGCGCACGCTGGAACGCCAGCCGGCCCCCGCGACGGAAGCGCCCCGGGGCCTCCTCGGCCGGCTGATCGGGCGAACGGCCGCGCCCGCCAGCCCGGGGCCGAAAGGCCTCTACATCCATGGCGGCGTCGGCCGCGGCAAGTCGATGCTCATGGACCTCTTCTTCGCCGAGGTGCACATCGAGGCGAAGCGGCGCGTGCATTTTCACGCTTTCATGCTCGACGTGCAGGCGCGCCTGCATGCGCTCCGCCAGGCGAGCGGCAAGGGCGAGCCACTGGCCCAGGTCGCGCGCGACCTCGCCGCCGCGGCCCGGCTGCTCTGCTTCGACGAGTTCCATGTCGTCAACATCGCCGACGCCATGATCCTCGGCCGCCTCTTCGAGGCCGTCTTCGCCGAGGGGGTGGTGGTCGTCGCCACCTCCAACTGGCCGCCCGACCGGCTCTACGAGGACGGCCTCAACCGCGCGCGTTTCCTGCCCTTCATCGACCTCCTGAAGGAGCGCCTCGAGATCGTCGCGCTCGACGGGCCGGTCGACTACCGCCTCGAGCGCCTGCGCGACCTGCCGGTCTATCACTACCCGCTCGGCCCCGAGGCCACCGCCGCCCTCGACGGCATCTTCAAGGCCCTCGCCGACGGCGTGGAGCCTGCCCCGGCCGAGCTCGAGGTCGGGCTTCGCCGGCTCGCCGTGCCCATGGCGGCCGGCGGCGCCGCCCGCTTCGGCTTCGCCGACCTCTGCGCCCAGCCGCTGGGTGCCGCCGACTATCTCGCCATCGCCCGCCGCTACCACAGCGTCGTCCTCGACGGCGTGCCGCTGCTCACCCCCGACCGCCGCAACGAGGCGCGGCGCTTCATGACCCTGATCGACGCCCTCTACGAGTGCCGGGTCATGCTCTTCCTCTCGGCCGCCGCCCCGGCCGCCGGGCTCTACCCTCAGGGCGACGGCGCCTTCGAGTTCCAGCGCACCGCCAGCCGGCTCATGGAGATGCAGTCAAGGGACTGGCTCGAAGCCTGCCGCAACCGCCCGACCGACGGCCCGACCCCGAGGCTCGAGACCTTCGCGCTGACCTCCGACCTGAACTGAGCCAGAGGAGACCGCACCATGTCCGGCCTCCTCTACCTCATCCCCATCGCCCTCCTCCTCGGCTTCCTCGGCCTCCTCGGCTTCCTCTGGGCGCTCCGCAGCGGCCAGTTCGACGACCTCGACGGCGCCGCCGAGCGCATTCTTTTCGATGATGATGACGAAGAGCCAGCAGAGGACAACGAGGCGAGGAAAGGGGAAGGGCGGGAGTAGCCGATCGGGTCCGGGAGCCGACCGGACGGCTTGGCTTGTCGCGCTATACGCGACAGTACGGCTCGGGTTGTCGCATATAACGCGACACTTGGGCTCGGGATGTCGCGTTATATGCGACAGTAGGGCCAATTGTGTCGCGTATAATGCGACAGCAACCCCAAGATGTCGCATATAACGCGACAGCTGGCGACGATCGAACCCGCCAGAACGACGATCGAACCCGGCGATTCGACCAACGAACCCACCGAATCGACGAGCGAACCCAAGGATTCGACGAACGAACCCAACAAGATCTCGCGAAATTGCTGTGTCTGCAGGCTTCCCTGCTTCCAGAAACCCTATTCTGCCGAAGGAACCCGACCAGCTTGACAGCAGGCGTTAAATAGGCTAATAATCCTACTGCGCGCGGACGATCCCGGTGAGGATATCGGCGAAACGCGCCCGTTCGGGGGCAGTGCCGACGGAGACGCGGATGCAGCGGTCGAGCGGGGCGATGCCGGGGCGGCGGATGAAGACCCCGGCTGTGGCGAGGGCCTCGAGCAGCTTCTGGCTGTGCGCGGATCCGCCGTTCCCG
Organism: Alphaproteobacteria bacterium; assembly: GCA_030431615.1. Taxonomy (GTDB): domain Bacteria; phylum Pseudomonadota; class Alphaproteobacteria; order Geminicoccales; family Geminicoccaceae; genus SLRI01. The sequence continues at coordinate 3,629 of JAUIID010000016.1, read as the reverse complement.
GGGTCGACGTCGATGGCGACGAAATTGGTGGCGGAGGGCAGGGCGCGAAAATCGAGCCGGGCGGCGAGTTCGGCATACTCGTCCCGGCCGCGCGCCACCTCGGCGACCACGCCGGCGACGAAGCCCGGATCGTCGAGCGAGGCCATGGCCGCCGCCTGGGCGATGCGGCTGACGCCGAAGTGGTTGCGAATCTTGCCCATGGCCTGGATCACCGCGGCATGGGCGATGGCGTAGCCGATGCGGAGCCCGGCCATGCCGTGCGCCTTGGAGAAGGTGCGCAGGCGCACGACCCTGGGGTCGGCCGTGTCGATCGGCGGGGCGGCATCCGCCGGGGCGAACTCGACATAGGCCTCGTCGAGCAGCACGAGCACGTCGGCCGGCAGGGCGGCAAGGAAGCGCTGGATGACCGGGGCCGCATGCCAGCTGCCCATCGGGTTGTCGGGATTGGCGAGATAGACGAGCCTCGCCCCCTCCCGCCGCACCGCCGAAGCGAGCCCTTCCGGGTCCTCGTGGTCGTCCCGGTAGGGTACGGTGACCAGCCGGCCGCCGAAGCCGGTGACGTGGTAGTTGAAGGTCGGATAGGCCCCGTCCGAGGTGACGACCGGGTCGCCCGGGCTGGTGACCGCCCGGACCAGCACGCCCAGGAGCTCGTCGATGCCGGCGCCGATGACGATCTCGTCCACGGCCACGCCATGCAGTGCCGCCAGCCGCCGGCACAGCTCGAAGGCCTCGGGATCGCCGTACCAGGCGGCCCGCGCCAGCTCCCGCCGGATGGCCTCCGCCGCCAGGGGCGAGAGGCCGAAGGCGCTCTCGTTGGCACCGAGGCGCAGCTCGAAGCCGCGCCCGCGCCGCCGCTCCAGGGCCTCCGGGCCGACGAACGGGATCGTCGCCGGCAGACCCTGGACGAGGTCGGTGAACCGCGGGCGCGGCTCCGTCATGGCTGGCTGTCCGTCAGCCGTAGGCGATGTTGACGAACTTGGCGTCCAGGTAGTCGTAGAGCCCCTGGCTGCCGTTCTCGCGGCCGAAGCCCGAGTGGTTGACCCCGCCGAACGGCATCTCGGCCGTCGCCGCGGCGAATGTGTTGACGCCGACGATGCCGGTCCGCAGCGCCTCGGCGGTCGCCTGGGCCAGCTTCTGGTTGCCGGTGAAGACGTAGCCGGCAAGGCCGTAGCTCAGGCTGTTGGCGCGGCCGATCACCTCGTCGAAGCTCTCGAAGGTGGTGACCGGGGCGATCGGCCCGAAGGGCTCGTCGTTCATCACCCGCATGTCGTCGCGCACGTCGGAGAAGACCGTGGGCTCGAAGAAATAGCCCTGGTTCATGTCCGCCGGCCGCTTGCCGCCGGTGACCACGCGGGCACCCTCGGCCTTGGTCTGCTCGACCATCTCCTCGACGAAGGCGAGGCGCTTCCTGTTGACCAGCGGGCCGATCTCGGTGCCGGCCTCGAGGCCGTGGCCGATCTTCATGCCTGCCAGCGCCCCGGCAAAGGCGTCGGTGAACGCCTGCTCGTGCTTCTTGTGCACGTAGAAGCGGGTCGGCGAGACGCAGACCTGGCCGTTGTTGCGCGACTTGCCGGCGGCCGAGGCGAGGGCGGCCGTCACCGGGTCGACGTCCTCGTGGATGATCACCGGCGCATGGCCGCCGAGCTCCATCGACATGCGCTTCACCGTGTCGGCGGCCCGCCGCATCAGATGCTGGCCGACCGGGATCGAGCCCGTGAAGGTCACCTTGCGGACGACGTCGCTGTCCATGATGGCCTCGGAGATCACCTCGGGCGTGCCGGTCACGAGGTTGACCGTGCCCTTGGGCGCACCGGCGTCGATGAAGCATTTGACCAGCTCGGCCACCGACGAGGTGCCCTCCTCGGCCGGCCGCGTGACAATGGTGCAGCCGGTCGCCAGGGCCGGGGCGATCTTGCGGGCCTGCAGCACGACCGGGAAGTTCCAGGCGGTGAAGGCACCGACCACGCCGACCGGCTCGTAGATGGTCATGAAGCGGTTGTCGGCGCCACGCCCGGGCAGGGTCTGGCCGAAGATCCGGCGCGCCTCGTCGGCATACCAGTCGATCAGCTCGACCGCCGAGATCACCTCCGCCCTGGCCTGGCCGAGCGGCTTGCCGCATTCGAGCGTGAGCAGGCGGGCGATCCTGTCGGCCCGCTCCTCGAGCAGCATCGCTGCCTTGCGCAGCACCTTCGAGCGGTCCCAGGCCGGCACCTTGCGCCAGGTCTGGAAGGCCTGCTGTGCGGCCGCGATCGCCGCCTCGACGTCGGCCCGCTCGGCCTGCGCCGCGGTGGCCACGACCTCCTCGGTCGCCGGGTCGAGAATGTCGATCCGGCCGCCGGCCATGGCCGGGTGCCAGGCCCCGTCGATATAGAGGTCGGTATGGTAGTTCTCGGCCATGAGGCGCTCCTGAAGATGGTCGTTCGAGGTTGTGCAGTGCGGCATGTGGCGGTCGGCAGGTCCCGGATCAACCACCCCCGGCATCGTCCGCGGCGAACACCACCTGGACGCGCCGGTTCTGTCGACCCTTCTTCTCGATCTTGGCGATCCGCACGGGCCCGATCTCGCCGGTGCGCCGCACATGCGTGCCGCCGCAGGCCTGCAGGTCGACCCCCTCGATCTCCACCAGCCGGACGCGACCATCGCCGCGCGGCGGCTTGACCGAGAGCGTGCGGACCAGCTCCGGCCGCGCATCGAGCTCGTCCGCGTCGATCCACCGCTCGCTCACCGGCCGATCCTCGGCGATCCAGCCATTGAGCCGCTCAGCGAGGGCCTCCTTGTCGGGCGCCTCCGGCAGGTCGAAGTCGAGCCGCCCCTTGCCGTCGCCGATCTGCCCGCCGGTCACCACCCCGTCGACGGCCCGGCAAAGCAGATGCAGGCAGGTATGCATGCGCATCAGCCGATGGCGCCGCTCCCAGTCCAGCACCGCCTGCACCGCCATGCCGGCGGCGAGCCCGGCCGGCGGCTCGACGAGATGCATGATGGCGTTCGGCCCTGTCCCCTTCCGGGTATCGGTGACCGCCAGCCGCTCGCCGCCGAGCACCAGCCAGCCGGTGTCGCCGGGCTGGCCGCCGGCACTGGGGTAGAAGACGGACCGATCCAGCTCGACTCCCTGCTCGTCCATCGCCACCACGACAGCGTGGCAGTCGCGCAAATACGCGTCGTCGCGAAATAGAGGTATGGTCATCGCGAGGTCTCCAGTCCAATCGATCCGGCCCGGTTCAATCGGTACAGCAATGGGTCGGCTTTACAGTGGCCGGTATCCTGTCTAGCACTATTGCCGTCAACGTGACGACGCAGGGGTGCGAGAGGGCAGCGGTTGCCGCGCCGCGCGCACGCTGCACTGATAGGATGTGCCGATCCGACACCACAGCCGAAAGAGCCCATGACCAACGAGCAAGAGGCGTTCGTCCGCTTCGCCGAGGTGCAGAAGAGCTACGATGGCGAGACCCTCGTCGTCAAAGACCTGAACCTCGATATCGCCCGGGGCGAGTTCCTGACCATGCTCGGGCCTTCCGGCTCCGGCAAGACCACCTGCCTGATGATGCTCGCCGGCTTCGAGACCGCGACCAATGGCGAGATCTATCTCGACGGCCGCGAGATCAACAATGTCGCCCCCCACAAGCGCGACA
>JAUIID010000015.1 GCA_030431615.1 Alphaproteobacteria bacterium | reverse complement strand
TGCCGATGGCGCCGGCCTCGGCGACGCCGATGGCGGCGCAGGAGGAGAGCACGAGGTTGCACTCGGTCTGGCCGTAGAACTCGTTGATCGTCAGCCCCAGCACCTCGCGGCCCCAGGCGAAGGTCTCGGCGCCGAGCGCCTCGCCGCCGGACCCGATCGTGCGCAGCGCGAGGTCCCAGCGTCCGCGCGGGTCCCCGCCGGCGCGCAGCATGCGAAGCGCGGTGGGCGGAATGAAGGCGTTGGCCACCTTCTGCTCCGCCATGAGCCGCCAGGCCTCGTCGGGGTCGAACTTGTCGAACTTCCGGGCGACGACGGGCACGCCGAAATGCAGGCCCGGCAGGAGCACGTTGAGGAGGCCGCCCGCCCAGGCCCAATCCGCCGGCGTCCACAGCCGGTCGCCGGGCCGCGGCAGGAACTCGTGATGCATCTGCACGCCGGGAAGGTGCCCGAGCAGGACGCGGTGCGCGTGCAGCGCGCCCTTGGGCTGGCCCGTGGTGCCGGACGTGTAGATCATCATCGCCGGGTCGTCGGCGCGGGTGTCGCGCGGCGCGTGCTCCGGGCTCGCGGAGGCGAGGGCGGCGTGGAAATCCTCCGCCGGCCGCCCCGGCCCAGAGCGCGCGCCGTCGACGCAGAGCACGGCGGCGAGGTCGGGCAGGTCGAGCGCGGCGGTCTTCTCCACGCCCCCGCCCGTCGTGATCAGCGCCTTCGCGCCGGCGTCGCCGAGGCGGTCGCCGAGCGCGTCGACGCCGAACATCACCGCGAGCGGCACCGCGATGGCCCCGAGCTTGTAGACCGCGACGTGCGCCACCGGAACGGCCGCCGATTGCGGCAGCAGGATCGCGACCCGGTCGCCGCGGCGCACGCCGCGGGCGGCGAGCGCATTGGCGAGGCGGTTCGAGGCCTCCCGCAGCCGGCCGTAGGTCCAGGCCTCGACGGCGCCCGACGCGTCGACCTCGAGGATCGCCGGCCGGCCCGGGTCCGCCGCCGCCCAGCGGTCGCAGACGTCGACGCCGATATTGTAGCGCTCGGGCACGGCCCAGCGGAACCCGGCCATGAGGGTGTCGTAGTCGCGGGCCTCGCCCAGCATCGCGTTCGCGCCTCCGAATGGGGACACGACGTGTAGCAGAGCCCGCCGCGCCGCGCCAAGGCGGGGACGCGTCGTCCAGAGGCGCTCGTACTGCTCGAGACCGACGAAGTTCAGCCGCGGCAGCAGCTTGGAGTCGGTGAAGGAGTAGACCACCGTCCAGAGCGTGCCGCCGAGGAAGACCACGAGAGCGGTCAGGATCATGGGGATCGAGGCGACCTTGGCGTTCAGGTTCCGAAACAGCCCGCCCGGCCGCCGGTGCTCAGCCATCCGCCGCCCCGATCCCGGTCGGCATGCGTAAACGGCGCCCCCTGCTCACTCGGCGGCCGCAATGATCTCCACGAAGCGCTCCTGCGCGTCCTCGACAGTGATGCCCATGTCGCTGAAGAACTCGGTCATCAGGTCGTTGAGCTGGCTGTTGGTGTCGGGAGTGATGAGTTCGTTGGTGCTCGGCACGACATTCCCCTCGCCGAGGATTGCCAGACCCTTCTGCATGCAGTCGTTGGCCGTCGCGAGATCCACGTCGCCACGCACCGGCAGCGAGCCCTTCTTGAGATTAAAGGCCACCTGCGCCGCCGGCGACAGCATCACCGAGGCGAGGACTTCCTGCGCCTCGCTGGCCGCCGGATCGTCGAGCGTCGGGAAGTAGAAGGCATCGCCACCGGTCGAGATGTACTGGTTGAGGCCGGCCCCGGGCAGGCAGGTATAGTCCTCGCCCGCGACCTGGCCGGCTACCTGGAACTCGCCCTGCGCCCAGTCGCCCATGATCTGGCCGCCCGCGGCACCCGTGATGACGAGGTTCGTCGCCTCGTTCCAGTTCTGCACGTTCGAGCTGGCCGCCATCCGCCGGGCATCGTCGGTTGCCTTCATGACCCTGGCGATGTCGTCCCCGGCCGCCACGTCGACGTTCTTGTCACCATAGACGCCGACGAACACGTCGGGACCGGCGATCGCCAGCATCAGCACGTTGAAGATCCCCGCCTCCTGCCAGCCCTGCTTGCCGACGGCGAGCGGAGTCTTGCCTGCCGCCTCGAGCGCTGGCGCTGCGGCAACGAACTCGTCCCAGTTGGCGGGCACCGGGATGCCGGCGTCGGCGAAGGCCTGGTTCGACAGCCAGAGCCACTCCCAGGAGTGGATGTTCACAGGCACGCAATAGATCTTGCCATCCAGCGTGCAGCCCTCGAGCAGGGACGGCGGGTTGACGACATCGCGCCAGCCCTCCTGCTCCGCGAGCTCGGTGAGGTCGCGCATCAGGCCGGCCTCGACCAGCTCCTCGGCCTGCCTGCCGTGGTTGAACTGCGTGGCCCCCATGGGGTCGCCGCCGGTGATGCGGCTCACCATGATCGGCCTGGCGGTATCCCCCGAGCCCGCGATGGCACCGTCGACCCACTGGTTGCCGGTGGCATCGAAGGCCTTGGCGAACTCGGCTACCGCCGCCGCCTCGCCGCCCGACGTCCACCAGTGCGTGACCTCGAGTTCAGTGGCATGCGCCGCATCAAACTGAAACGATACAGTAGCCAGAAACGCAGCAGGAATGGTAAGATATCGCATGTCGTTGTCTCCCAAATCTATATCGTTTGAGTAAACGGTAGGTGATCATTCTGCGGATGGCAACGGCGCTGTAGGCACGGCAGGGCGTTTTCCCGTAATCGGATAAATTCCATTGCAGCGACAACGCGATCGGGCAGGCTCAGTATGAGCGATAGCGGATGCCCGAAGGAATCGGTCGCCTGGGCTTCGCAGCTCGCGCGATCTCTTGTCTTCTACTGATGCGCGAGGTCTGGGCAGACGTCGAAAGCGAAAGCACCGGACCTGTGAGGTTTCAGTTTGAGGTGCATTTCGACCGGATGATCGTGTAGATCACCGGCATGAGCTCGAAGGACATGGCAACGAACCCGCCCGCGCCACCGGGAGCGGACACGGAGGCGACCCGGCCGGCCGGTCGGCCGACGCTCAAGACGATCGCCTACATGACAGGGCTCGGGGTGACGACCGTGTCGCGGGCGCTGCACGATGCGCCGGACATCGGCCAGGCGACCAAGGAGCGGGTGCGGCTGGTGGCGGCCCGGATCGGCTATCGCCCGAACCGTGCCGGCGTGCGTCTGCGGACCGGCAAGACCAACGTGATCAGTCTCGTCCTGTCGCTCGAGTCGGAGGTGCTGGGCTTCACCTCCGACCTCGTCTTCGGCATCTCGGAGTACCTCTCAGGATCGCCGTACCACCTGATCGTGACGCCTTACACGCTCGACAGCGATCCGCTCGCGCCGGTGCGGTACATTGTCGAGACGGGGTCCGCCGACGGCTTGATCCTGTCACGCACCGAACCGATGGACGCCCGGGTGCGGTTCCTGCATGAGCGAGGCTTTCCGTTCGCCACGCACGGCCGTACCGGGATGGGGATCGAACACCCCTTCTTCGATTTCGACAACGAGCGCTACGCTGAGATCGCCGTCGACCGTCTCGTGGCGCGCGGCCGGCGGCGCCTGGCACTCTTGCCCCCGCCCTGGCACCTGTCCTTCGCCCGGCACATGACGGCTGGCTTCCAGAAGGGCATCGAGCGGCATGACCTGATCGACGTGCCGGTCCGCGGCGTGACGACCGACAGCAGTCATGTGGCGATCCGGGCCGAGATCGGCCGCATCATGGCGGCCCGGCGCCGCCCGGATGGCATCGTCTGCGGCAGCGCCATGGCGGCGATCTCGGCGATCAGCGCCGCCGAGGATGCGGGGTTCGTGATCGGCCGCGATTTCGACGTGGCGGTCAAGGAGCATGTCGACCTGCTGCACCGCTTCCGGCGTGAGATCCAGGTCGTGCACGAGAATGTCCGCGAGGCCGGCTCGGGGCTCGCCGAGGCTGTGGTGCGCACGATCGACGGGGAGGCGGCCGCCGGCCTGCAGACCCTGATCGCGCCCAGGGAATGGGTCGAAAACGAGGGTCCGCCGGTCCCGATACCACTCGAGAGCCCGCCATGAGCAACAGCCGGACTGCTCAAGGCCACACGTGATGGGGCTGGTGCGCCCGACAGGACTCGAACCTGTGACCCTCAGATTAGGAATCTGATGCTCTATCCTGCTGAGCTACGGGCGCTGCCGCGATCGGGTATATCAAGGCCATGGTGGTCAAGACAACTCCGCCGGTCAGGCATCGTGCTGGTCCTGGCCGCCGGCGTGGTTTCAGCGGGCGGATCTGCAGGTCGGCTCGCGGCGGAGGAGATGTTGCTCGAGGCAGGCGGGGCCGCGGCCGTCTCCCGCCTGCGACCGGCGGTCGAATTGCGGCTCGAGGGCGGCGGGACGACGGTCTTGCGCGACGTCTTCGTGCCGGAAGGCGTCGATGAAGAGGCGCGCGAACTGCTGGCCCCGCTGCTCGCCCGCGCCACGCTGCACCTTGCCGAGCCGGCCGGCGTCGATCGCTACGGTCGACTGCTGGCACGGCCGCTGAGCGTCGACGGGCGGTCCTTGCAGGAGGCCCTGGTGGCGGCAGGCCTGGCGCTCGTGCGGCCGATGCCGGACAGCGACCCGGAGGTGCTCGAGGCACTGCTGCAGGACGAGTCCGAGGCCTCGGCGGCTCGTCGCGGGCTATGGCGCCGTCCGGCGGAAATGCTGATCGGCGAGGCGGATGCGGGTTCGCGGCTCGGCCAGTTCGTGCTCGTCGAGGGGGTGGTCTTGCAGGCGAGCCGGCAGCAACGCTATTTCTATCTGAACTTCGGGACCGACTGGCGCACCGACACCACGGCACGCATCGACAAGGAAACATTGCGCACGATGCAGCGGAACGGCTTCGACCCGGCGGTGCTCGAGGGCCGGAACGTGCGTCTGCGCGGCACGTTGTTCGACGAGAACGGGCCGATGCTCGAGCTTTGGACACATCAGGGAATTGAGGTCTTGCCGTGATTCGTACGCGCCCCGCCCTTCTCGCCGCGTTGCTCTCGGCTTCATTGGTCGCAACATCCGCCTGCACCACGGCACCGGCGGGCGGTGGCCCGATCCTCGCCACGGGCTCGGTCGACGACGACATCCGTTCCGGCAAGGAGGCCCACCCCCAGGTGCTCGGGGAGTATGGTGGTGCCATCGACAACCCCGAGCTCGCGGCCTATGTGAGCCGGGTCGGCAACCGGCTGAAGAATGTCTCCGAGCTTTCCGAGCTCGACTTCACCTTCACCGTGCTCGACAGCGAGGTGGTCAACGCCTTCGCCCTGCCCGGAGGCTACGTCTATGTCAGTCGCGGGCTCCTCGCCTATGCCGACGACGAGGCGGAGCTGGCTGGCGTCCTGGCGCACGAGATCGGCCACGTCACGGCGCGGCACAGCGCCTCGCGGCAGACGACCGGTCAGCTCGCCACCTTCGGTCTTGGTCTCCTCGGTGTGCTTGGCGGCGCCGTGCTGGGCGGCGAGGAGGGGGCTCGGCTCGGTGCGCAGCTCGGCCAGCAGACCGGCTACGGGATCACCCAGACCTATTCGCGCAGCCAGGAGTACGAGGCAGACTCCCTGGGCATCCGCTACCTCGACCGGGCCGGCTACGACACTGACGCTTCGGCCGACTTCCTCCAGGCGCTGCAGACGAGCGCCGAGCTGCAGGCCAAGCTGGCCGGGGCCAGCGTCAGCGAGCCGAGCGCCTTCGACCATTTCTTCGCCAGCCATCCCTATACGCCCGATCGGGTGAAGGAGGCCCGCGAGCAGGCCAACGAGCTCGGCAGCTCGGGTGACGAGCGCGATCGCGCGGCCTATCTGGCTGCCATCGACGGCATGATCTACGGCCAGAGTCCGGCCCAGGGCTTCGTCGAGGGCAACCGCTTCGCCCATCCGGGCCTGGGCATCGCCTTTGCCTATCCCGAGGCCTATCGGCTGAACAATCAGCCCAAGGCCGTGGTGGGCCGGGCCGACAACCGGATGCTGCTTTTCGATATGGGGGCCGCCAAGCAGGCGACGGACCCGTCACGCTATCTGCAGGGCGAATGGCTGAAGGGACTGGAGCTGCACGATGTCGAACGCTTCACCAGCGATGGCGGGATGGAGGGTGCGATCGGCTATGCGGATGTGCAGGTCAGCGGCCAGAACGCCCAGGCGGGCTTCGCCGTGCTGTCAGGTGGCGGTCGCGAATTCTACCGGTTCGCCCTGATAACCGGTCGCTTCGGCCAGAACGAAGCGCGCGAGCTGCGCGCGGCAGCCGACAGCCTGCATCGCCTGACGAAGGCGGAGGCGGCGGCACTGAAGCCGCTGCGGGTGGAGATCGTCGAGGTGCGCCAGGGCGACACGATCGAAAGCCTCGCCCGGCAGATGGAGGTCGAGAGACTGCCGCGAGAGCAGTTCGTCACGCTCAACGGCTTCGATCGTGGCCGCCGGCTGGAGGCGGGCGACAAGGTGAAGATCCTGGTCAAGGGCTGACCGAACGCAGGGCATGGCTGGCCGCACGTAGCCGGCCCGATCCGGCACCTGCGTGCGCCGGCGCATTCAGTCGTCGGCGTCCAGCATGAGGAACACGCACAGCGCGGCTGCGAGGTTCGTTGTAATCAGGATGACGAGCGGCAGGCGGATGTCCTGGAGCTGGCCTGCCATGGCCAGGATTGCCGCGACACCGATGCCGACGATCCAGCCCGTGGTGCTGCTGGTAGCCACCATGGCAGGGCGGTCCCGATCAGGGGCGTGGTTGACCAGATAGATCATCCGCCCCTGGATCGAACCCTGCTCGCCCAGCGTCAGCAGTGCGAAGAGTGCAGCGTAGAAGTAAGGCACCTGCCAGGGCCCGGTCGCTTCGACGAGGAACGTCAGGGCGCCCGCCAGTGCTGCGAGGAGCGCGCCGGCCACGATCCGGCTGCGGATCGCAACCTTTGCCCATGTTCCACTGAGCAGGACACCGACGCTGCTGGTCAGCACGAAGAGGGTGACGTTCTGGGCGGTGGGATCGTGCAGGGTTGCCGCGTGGATGGCATAAAACGGAATGGCCAGCTCGACGCTCAGCAGGAGCACGTTGGCGATCAGCAGGCGCCGGTACCAGGGATAGGCTCGTATCAGGGTCAGCCCGCGCAGGAACTCGCTCCAGGCAAAGGGCTGGGCCCTGGGATCGCTCGCCGGCTCCCTAAGGAGGGCGTAGGCGGCAACGACCCCCAACCACCCGGCAACGCCAAGCCAGAGCACGTCATCGTGGCTCTCCTGGACCTCCGGCAACTGCAGGATCACGAGCGCGATCAGGATGGTCACTCCACCGCCGATCGCGGCACGGTGGGCCGTCAGAGGGCCACGCCGCGCGTGCGGGACGGTCTTGGCCAGCAGATCCTCGTAGCCGACGTTGAAGGTGCCGTGGTTCACCCCGAAAACCACCATGCAGACCAGCAGCACGACCGTGGCGGCCAGCGGCGGCAGGCTGTTGGTGGCGGCGAACACGATCGCGAGCGCCATTGCCAGCATGAGCCCGGCGCCGACCACCGCCCTCTTTCGCAGGCGCGTGCGGACGAAGTAGGGGGCACTGCCGAGCTGTCCGGCAATCAGGCCGAGCTGCACGGCGGGCACGATGGCCGCGACCAGCACGTAGGCGACACCGAGGTGCACGCCGATCCAGGGAACGACCAGACGTGTGCTGCCGAACTGGAGGGCGACGAAGAGGAAGCCGCCGCCGACCAGGTGGAGCGCGTAGTTGCGGCGTTCGCTCGACGCTCGTTCGTCGCTCATTGCCGGCTGCGGGCGACGGGTGCCGGGGGGCGTGCCATGACCTGGGCGTTCAACACGGTGTCAGGACGAGAAGACGGGCACGACCGAGCCCGCGCTCCCGGGCTGGAGAACCACCCTCCGGATCGGGATCTCGTAGAGGCGGCTCAGGTGCCGCTCGGTCATGATCTCGTCGACTGGACCGAAGAGGTGATCCTCGACGCCTTCCATCAGCAGCACCTGATCGGCGATCTGCAGCGCGTGCTGCGGATAATGCGAGGCGAACACGACCGTGAGGCCGCGTTCCCTGCTGATCCGGCGCAGGGTCGAGAGGATCATGTCCTGGTTGTGGAAGTCGAGGGCGGAGGTCGGTTCGTCCAGGATCAGCACGTCGCAGGCCGAGGCGAGGGCGCGGGCCGTGAACACGAGCTGGCGTTCGCCACCGCTCAGTTCCTCGATCCGCCGATCCTCGAAGTCCGGCATGCCGAGCGTCGCCAGTGCCTCGCGCGCCGCGTCATAGTCGCGAACTCCCGGGCTTTCGAGCATGCCGAGATGCCGGGCGCGGCCGGTCAGGACGACCTCCAGCACGGTGAAATCGAAGGGCGTGCTGGTTCGCTGGGGCACGTAGCCGGTGCTCCCGTCGAGGCGCGCCCGGCCCTCGGCCCAGCGCTGCAGGCCGAGGAGTGCCCGCAGCAAAGTCGTCTTGCCACGACCGTTGCGGCCGAGCAGTGCCAGGGTCTGGCCCGCCTCCAGCCGAAAGCCGAGGTGGCGAAACACGAACCGCCCACCGAGCGAGACGCCGCCATCCTCGACCTCAATCACGGCGCCAGCCGGTCAGGTAGGTGCGCCTGAGGAGGAACGCGAAGACGGGGGCGCCGATCAGCGCGGTCAGGATGCCGAGCGGGATCTCGGCAGCAGTTGCGGTCCGCGCAATGTCGTCGATGAGCAGGAGATAGAGGGCGCCGAGCACCGCCGAAGCGGGCAGCAGGGCGTCGTGGCTCGGGCCCACCAGGGCACGGGCGAAATGCGGGATGACCAGGCCGATCCAGCCGATGATTCCGCCGACGGCGACCACGGCCGCAGAGATCAGGGCGACCGCCACGAGGATCAGCCAGCGGGTCCGCTCGACATGCACACCGAGGGCACGCGCGTCCTCGTCTCCGAAGGAGAGCACGTTGATCCGAAAGCGCAGGCCCCAGATCAGGAGCCCGCCAAGTGTCACCGGCAGCGCCAGGACGAGGATGTCGACCCAGCCGATGCTGGCGAGGCTGCCCATCAGCCAGTAGACGATCGCGGGCAGCTTGTTGTCGGGGTCGGCGACGTACTTGATGAGCGAGATCAGGGCGGAGAAGAACGCGCTGGTGACCACGCCGGCGAGCACCAGCAGCAGGATCGGCGCCTGGCTCTCCATGCGGCTGAGCAGGTAGACGATGAGGATTGCCAGGAGACCGAAGACGAAGGCGAAGCCGACGGTCGCCCAGGCACTGCCGAACAGCAGGATCGCGAGGGCACCGCCGAAGCCGGCACCGGATGACACCCCGATGATCTGCGGGCCGACCAGGGGGTTCCTGAAGACCCCCTGCAGCGCCGCGCCGGCGATCGCGAGGCCGGCTCCTGCAAGCATGGCAGCCAGCACGCGCGGCAGGCGGACCAGCTCGACGACGCTGACCTCGGTCGGTGGAAACGCACCGCCGATGCCGACCATCTTGCCGCCGAGGATGCCGAGCACGTTGAGGAAGGGGACCTGGTAGCGTCCCGCGGCAAGCGAGCCGACCACCGCAAGCGGCATGACGACCGCGACGACCATCCAGAAGAGACGCTGGCCCCGCAGGGCCCGGGTCACGACCGGCCTCTTCGCCCGAGGGGCCGCAGCATCGCCCGCAGACGCGTCCGGCTCGCCCGACCGCCCTGCTCCCGACCGGATCACCGGCCCTCAGCGCCCGAAATGCTCACCGTAGCGATGGCTGTCGCCATTGGCCGAGAGCTGGAGGATCGAATCGAGGTCGCCGTCGTCGGGCGCCGTACCGTACATGTCTTCGAGCTGCTTCGCGATCTCGGCCCGGTGATCCAGGTCGAACGCGTCCGGGTAGGCGAGCGTCGCCAGCCAGCTCCAGACCAGGGGCGCCTCGTGCGAGCCGGGGTCGAGCTTGGGCGTCTTGTAGACACGCCGGTTCTGGACTGCCTGCAGGCCGGTGAACCGCGGATCGTCATAGACCTTCTGCGGGTCCGCCTCGGGGTCGTAGTAGTTCAAAAGGATCACCTCCGGATCCCATTTCAGGAGCTGCTCGGCGTCGATCGTCACCGTTCCCTGGTCGAGCCCGGCCTCGAACGCCAAGTTGCGCATCGCCGGCACCTGGAAGAAGAACTCGTTGCGGCCGAACACCGCGAGCTCGTCGCTGTCGAACCGGTCGAAGAACAGCATCGTCGTCCGGTCCTCTTCCGGTATGCCGGAAACGACCTTGTCGATGTTCTCGCGAACGGCCCGATGCCACTCGAGCAGCTCGGCCGCACGGTCCTCGCGACCGAGGATCTTGCCCATGATCTCGATCTGTTCGGCCTCGATCTCGTAGCTGCCGTAGCCGAAGCCCACGACGGTGATCCCGACCCGTTCCATCGGGTCGATGCGATCCTCGGGCCTGGACGCCCACTGGATGACGACGTCCGGCTCGGCGACGAGCATCGCCTCGACATTGGGAATGAAGCCTTCGCCGACGATGCTCGTGTCGATCTCGGCGATGCCGGGGTAGAGCTTGCCGGGCAGCCCCTCCATGAGCACGGCCTGGGCTGCCGGGTGGAGGCCGATCAGGCGATCGATGCCGCCATCCACGGCAATCAGCATCGAGGGGATCGGCTTGGGCAGGACGATCACCCGCTCGGCCGGTGCGTCGAGCTCGATCAGCTTGCCGCGCTGGTCCGTGAAGGTGATGGGATCGGCGCCGGCGACGCCCGTCAGGCCCGCCATCGCAAGCACGACTGCGCAAGGCAGCGCCGTGCGGCTCTCGCTCATGACCGACATTCGTTGTCCCTCCCGAGCCGTGGCTCCTGGAACCCCACCAGAAACAGATTCGCCCAGGCAGCATGTTCGCTCCTGGTCATCGTCCGGGCTGTTCGTCAGTCAGCCGCCGGCGGGGCTTCTGTCGGGTCGTGGCCGGCAACTCATGTCAGTGCCTTGCTCGGCGCTCGAGCCATCAACTCGGGCGATCGAAGGGCAGCCCGTATGGTCGGCAGAATTGTAGCGGCTGGCCGACGCATTGCCAAGGAACCGGCGCGTCTAACGGCCGTCACTTGCGGACGCGATGAAGACCTGCCCGGTGTCCGGCTGCTGATGTAGCGAATTTGTTGGTATTGGCTGGCGGAGGGGGTGGGATTCGAACCCACGGTACGCTCGCGCGCACAACGGTTTTCGAGACCGCCCCGATCGACCACTCCGGCACCCCTCCAGCGCGGGCGCATGTTTAGGGAAAGGGGGCGGGCGATGCAACAGGATGTGGTGATGGCATGGCGCTTGACAGTGCCGGCGCGGGACGGAACTGTCCGCGCCTGCCATCGCGCCGCACCAACTGGAGCCTGTCCATGCGTCCCTGCATCCCGGCCTTGTCCGTCGCCGTCCTTTCCCTGCTGGTGGCCACGACGCCGCCGGTTCAGGCCGACGAGATTCGCGAGCAGCTCGACCTCGCCATCGAGCTCTACGAGGAGGGCGACCTCGCCGGCAGCATCACCGAGCTGCAATATGCCATCGGCGAGATCCAGGGGCGGCTCGGCAGCGCCTATGCGGAGACCTTCCCGCCGGCGCCGGCGGGCTGGACGGCCGAAGAGCCGAGCCAGGAGGCCTCGGCTGCCTTCTTTGGCGGCGGCACGATGGTCAGCCGGGCCTATCGCGAGGACAACGGGTCGGGCAGCATGAATGCCCAGCTGATGATCGACAACCCGATGATCCAGGGCATGGCGGCCCTCTTCAGCAACCCGGCGATCATCTCGGCCAACCCCAACATGAAGCGCGTGCGGCTCGGCCGCGAGAACGCGATCCTCGACTTCGACCAGGCCGCCGGGCGCGGCGAGGTCACGTTCATGACGGGCGGTGGCCGGGCGATGCTGAAGGTCGAGGGCTCCGGCCTCGCCTCGGGCGACATCCTCGTCGAGACGCTCGAGGCCTGGGACCGCAAGGGGCTCGAGGATGTCGCTGGCCTCTGACCAGGGGCGATGATCGACGACCCGGTCTTCTATCTCGTCGCCATCCCGGCGGTCCTGATCTTCGGCATCTCCAAGGGCGGCTTCGGCGGCGGCCTCGGCATCGCCGCCGTGCCGCTCATGGCTATCGTGGTCTCGCCAGCACGGGCCGCCGGCATCCTCCTGCCGCTGCTCGTGCTCATGGACCTGATCGGGCTCTGGGCCTATCGCCGCCACTGGGACCGGCGGGTCGTCCGGGTCATGCTGCCGGGGGCGCTGCTCGGCATCCTCGTCGGCGGCCTCGCCTTCGGCTATCTCGACGACGACGTGGTGCGGGTCGTCCTCGGCCTGATCGCGGTGGGCTTCACCGCCGACTACTTCCTTCGCGACAAGAGCCGCATCGAGGCCAGACCGCAGCGCCCGCTGGCCGGCGGGTTCTGGGGCGGCGTCGCCGGCTTCACCAGCACCATCGCGCATGCCGGCGGGCCGCCGGCCAACATCTACCTCCTGCCGCTCAAGCTCGACAAATCGATCTTCGTCGGCACGATGGTGGTGCTCTTCTCCGTCATCAACGCGGCGAAGATCGCACCCTACGCGGCACTCGGCCTCTTCGATGCGGCCAACCTCACCACCTCGCTGGCCCTGGCCCCAGTGGCTGCCATCGGCATGCTTCTCGGCATCTGGCTGCACGGCAAGGTGGACCAGGTGCTCTTCTACCGGCTCTGCTACGTCTTCGTCCTGCTCACCGGCCTGAAGCTCGTGCATGACGGGCTGTTCTGACCACCGATGAAGGAATTATAGCCTAAATTGCCTCGGGGCGCAACCCTGCGGGCGGGCCCCGGGGTTCGTTCGGCATATTCGGGTTTCGGGGAGGCCCGCACTGGTGGATGGCGGCCATCCGGCCGGGAAAAGTCATGCAACTCAACGGCTTGCCTGAACCCGGGTTCGTTCGCGGCAGGTTGGGTTCGTTCGTCGGATTCCCGGGTTCGATCGTCGAATCGGTGGGTTCGATCGTCGATTCCCCGGGTTTGTTCGTCGGCAAGTGTCGCGCATAACGCGACAGTAGGGCGTCACTGTCGCATTATCTGCGACATCACGATCGCTTATGTCGCATCATACGCGACAGTCGCTGGTCCGCTGTCGCATTATACGCGACAACCCGAGCCCAACTGTCGCGTATGATGCGACAACCCGAGCCGGCAGACGCTCGCCAGAGCCCGAAAGGAATTCTCCGGACCGGCATGGCCAGGCAGGCCATAAGCGTTCGTGATGGGTCAACCAACGCCAGCGGCGGCCCCGGGCCGTTCCCGTCCGGTGCATTGCCTGTTGCCTGGATGCCGGTCTTGGCCGAATGGTGACGCGCGGGCGAAACAATTGGCCCGTCGCCATCATTGGGGTCGCAGGACCAAGGTGAACGAAGAGGGCTACCAGAGCCTGGTTGAGGCGATCGTCGGCGAGGATTTCTCGCTGGTGGGCAGCCTCTTCATGTCGGCCCAGGCGCGGCCGCCGGTGGTGATATGGGCACCGCGACTGGAGGTCCTGCGCTCACCCATCCTGGAACGCCTGCTCGACAAGTGGTCCGCGCTGGTGGTCGGCCTGCGGCCGCCACCACCCGACAAGGCCGCGGCCTTCATCGAGCGCGAGTTCGCGGAGTGGACGATGCAGCTCGACCTCGAGCGGCGCGCGGACGGTGATACCGGTCCCGGGGACTTCGTCTATCGGTACTATGGCGCCGGCATCGCCCGGCAGTATGGCCGGGACATGACCGGGCTCCGCCCGGATGCCTTCGCCGGCCATATCGGCAGGTTCTTCTCCGTGGTCTATGGCGCCGTCATGCGCCGTCCCGAGCCCGTCTTCACCGAGCACGAGCCGCCGGCCGCCGTGCTGGTGCGCAGCTGGCGCCGCCTGGTCCTGCCCTTCTGCGACGCGGACGGGCAGGTCGTCCGCTTCGTCGTCGGCAACATCCCCGAAAGCCCGGTCGGCACCCTGCTCGACGTCATGCACGACGCCGCCCTCGTAACCGACGGCGAGGGCCGTGTCCGGCTCGGCAACATCGCCGCGGCCACGCTTCTCGGCGCGCCGCCCGGACGACTGGTCGGCTGCTCGATCGACGGGCTCGTGCCCGAGCTCCGGCCGCTGATCGCCGAGGCCAGTGGCGAGATCGAGGGCGTCAGCGCGTTCGGTCGCCGCGAGGTCAACTTCGTCCGGGACGGCCAGCCGCTGGTGCTCGACGTCTCGATCGGCGGCACGCGCGTCGCCGGCGAGCCGCTCTTCGTCCTGGTGCTGCGCGACCAGACCGAGCGGGTGGCGCGGGAGCGCTCGCTCGCCCTCGAGGTGACCCGGGACCCGCTCACCGGCATTCTGAACCGTCGCGGCTTTCACGAGCGCCTGGCGGCGCTCCTGCTACCGCAGCGGCGCCGGTCGGACGGCTTCGCCCTGCTGGTCATCGATGTCGATGCGTTCAAGCACCTGAACGACCGCCATGGCCATGCGGCGGGCGACACGGTGCTGCAAATGGTGGCGGCGTGTGTCTCCCAGGTGCTGCGCAGCGAGGACGTCTTCGCCCGCTGGGGCGGGGACGAGTTCGTCGTGGCGCTGGGCGGCGTCACCGAGCCCCTGGAGCTGATGGCGGCCGCCGAGAAGATCCGCCGGGCGGTCGATCGCGAGCCTTCGGGCCCCAAGGCGGTCATGCCGGTGCGGCTGAGCATGGGCGGCGCCTTCCATCCGCTGCATGGCCGGGACTTCGAGAGCGTCTTCGGAGCGGCGGACAAGGCGCTTTACGCGGCGAAGGCGCGCGGCGGGAATTGCCTGGAGATCGTGGCGGGGTAGGGCGGGCGGTCTGGCCTGGCGTCAGTTTTCCAGGCCGAGTTCCGCATCCAGTTCGTCGAGAGTCAGTGTGGACGCGTTCGAGTGGCGATGGGCGCGCAGCGCCGCCTCGGCGGTGTCGCGGTCCTCGATATCCTCGAGGTACTCCTCCACCGCCTCGCGGATATGAAAGCTCGGCGTGCGCTCCGTCTTCTCGGCGAGTGCTTCCCCCGTTGCCTCAATCGGGTCTTCGCTAACGGCGGTCATTTCCTGTTCTTCCATGCGGCTTTTAGCGCGGCGGCAAGTCTCGCCACCATCCGAGTCACGGATGTGTATAGCCCATTGGGCCATGTTTCGAAGGCTCGTCAGGCGGGCCGCCGCCGGACCAGACCGAGGCGGGCGCGGGCTCTTGCGGGGTCGGGGGGGAGGACGGCGGCCAGGAGGTTTCGCGTGTAGGGGTGGCTCGGGGCGCTGAGCACCTGCTCGCGGGGGCCTTCCTCGACGAGCTTGCCGGCCTGCATGACGGCGATGCGGTCGGCGAGGTGGGCGACGACGGCTAGGTCGTGGCTGATGAAGAGGAGGGCCAGGCCGTGGCGGCGCTGCAGCTCGGCCAATAGGTTGAGCACCTGGGCCTGGACGGAGACGTCGAGAGCGGAGACCGGTTCGTCGGCGACGAGGAGGGCCGGGCGGGTGATGAGGGCGCGGGCGATGGCGATGCGCTGGCGCTGGCCGCCGGAGAATTCGTGCGGGTAGCGGTCGAGCGCTTCGGTGCCGAGGCCGACCTCGGCCAGCGCCTCGATGGTGCGTTCGGCCGCCTCGGTGTGCGTCAAGCGGAGCAGGCCGAGCGGCTCGGCGACGATCCGGGCGATCTTCTGGCGCGGGTCGAGGGAGCCGTAGGGATCCTGGAAGACCATCTGGGCATCCTGCCGCAGCTTTCGCTTGCCTCGCCGGCCGGTGGTCCAAAGATCGGCGCCCGCGAAGCGGACCGTGCCGCTGTCCGGCCGCTCCAGGCCCACGGCGAGGCGGCCGAGGGTCGACTTGCCCGAGCCGGACTCGCCAACGATGCCGAGCGTCTCGCCGGCCCCGAGGCTGAGCGTGACGCCGTCGACGGCGACGCGACGTGGAGCCGGACCGAGCAGCCGCCGGCGCGGCAGGCGATAGAGCCGGCGGACGTCGTCGAGCTCGAGCAGGCAGGCGGGATCAGGCATGGTCCCGCCCCGGTCCCAGAGGGTGGAAGCAGGCGGCCCGGTGCGCCGGCGCCCCGAGGGGGACGAGGGCGGGGCGGACCGATCGGCAGAGGGCGTCGGCGCGGCGGCAGCGCGGGGCGAAGCGGCAGGCCTGTGCCGCGCTCCCGGGCTCCGGCACCTGCCCCGGAATGGCGGCGAGCCGGCCCCGGCCGAGCTCGCCCGGCGCCGATGGCAGGGCGTCGAAGAGCCCGCGGAGATAGGGGTGGGCGAGCTCCCTGAAGACGTGGTCGGTCGGGCCGGTCTCGACGATCTGCCCGGCATACATGACGTGCACGGCCTCGGCGATGGCCGCCACGACGCCGAGATCGTGGGTGATGAAGAGGAGCGCCATGCCGGTCTCGTCGGCGATCTCGGCGATGAGCCTGAGGATTTCCGCCTGGACGGTGACGTCGAGGGCGGTGGTCGGCTCGTCGGCGATCAGGAGCTTCGGGCGGCGGGCCAGCACCATGGCGATCATCGCCCGCTGGCGCTGCCCGCCCGAGAGCTGGTGCGGGTAGAGCCGTGGCGAGAACTGCTCGGGGTCGAGGCCGACCCGCCGCATGGCGTCGAGCGTGCGCGCCTCGCGATCGGCCCGACCGAGCCGGCCGTCGAGACGCAGGCCCTCGGCGATCTGCCAGCCGATCGTGCGGACCGGGTTGAGGGCGGTCATCGGCTCCTGGAAGATCATGCCGATCTCCGCACCGCGCAGCCGGCCGAGCGCCGGCTCGTCGAGGGCAAGGAGATCCCGGCCTTCGAAGACGAGGCGGCCGCCGAGCCGGGCGCGGTCGGGCAAGAGGCGCATGATCGAGAGGGCGGTGAGCGACTTGCCGCAGCCGCTCTCGCCGACGATGCCGTGCCAGTCGCCGGCTTGCAGGGCGAGGTCGATGCCGTCGAGCAGGCGAAGCGTGCCGGCTGGCGTCGGCAGGTCGAGGGTCAGGCCTTCGATTTCCAGTAGTGGCACTAGCGCAGCCGCCTGAGCCTGGGGTCGAGGAGGTCGCGCAGGCCGTCGCCGAGGAGGTTGAGCCCGAGCACCGAGAGGGCGATGCAGAGGCCCGGCAGGATGGCGAGCTGCGGGGCGATGAAGAGGAAGGTCTGGGCCTCGTTCAGCATCCGGCCCCAGGAGGGATCGGGTGGCTGGGCGCCGAAGCCGAGATAGGAGAGCCCGGCCTCGGCGAGGATGGCGAGGGCGAACTGCACCGTCACCTGGACGATGACGAGGCTCAGGAGGTTCGGGATGATGTGCGAGGTGGCGATGGCGAGCTCGCCGCGGCCGGCGAGGCGGGCGGCGGCGACGAAGTCGCGGCGCCAGAGGCCGAGGGCAGCACCCCGGGTAAGCCTGGCGAAGACCGGCACGTTGAAGATGCCGATGGCGATGATGGCATTGACCGCACCCGGGCCCCAGAGGGCCGTGATCATCACGGCGGTGAGCAAAGCCGGGAAGGCGAAGGCGAAGTCCGAGAGGCGCATGACCAGTTCGTCCAGCCAGCCGCCGGCAGCGCTCGCGAGGGCACCGAGCGGCACGCCGAGGCCGACGCCGATCGTGACCGCGACCACGGCGACGAGGATCGAGTTCCTCGCCCCGGCGAGGAGCAGCGAGAGGATGTCCCGGCCATAGGGGTCGGTGCCGAGCCAGTGGTCCGGCGAGGCGCCGGCGAGGCGGTTGGCGACGTTGATCACGTCGACCGGATGGGGCGTCCAGACCAGCGACAAGAGGGCTGCCATCAGCAGCATCAGCGAGAGGGCGCCGCCGATCCAGAGCTGGTAGTGCGTAGAGCCCGTTCGAGAGGTTTTCATGAAGTTTCATCGACTTGCGATCGACCACCGGCGCGAAGCCGAGCGCGGCCCGATGCCGGGGCATCGGGCGAGCTCGGCGACAAAGCCGGAGCCGATCGCAAGTCGACCGGAGGTGAGCTTGGCAGCGGCACCTGCTTCGTCGTCGGCCGGCCGACGATGCCCTGCATCGACGACCGCCCAACTCCTCGCATCTGCTCGTTTCCAAGCTCATGAAACGTCATGAAAACCTCTCGAACGGGCTCTCAGCCATGCCGGAGTCTCGGATCGATCAGGACGTAGAGAACGTCGACCACGAAGTTGACGAGGATGACCACGGCGGCGAGCACGATGACGAGGTCGCGGACGGTGGTGAGGTCGCGCTGGGCGATTGCCTGGAAGGTCAGGCGGCCGATGCCCGGGAGGTAGAAGACGTTCTCGATGATGATGGTGCCGGCGAGCAGGAAGGAGAACTGCAGGCCCATGATGGTGACGACCGGGATGAGCGCGTTGGGCACGGCATGCTGCCAGATCGCCCGGCCCCGGCTCAGGCCCTTGGCGCGGGCGGTCCTGACATAGTCCTCGGCCAGCGCCTCGAGCACGGCCGAGCGGGTGAGGCGGGCGAGGATCGCCGCCTGCGGCAAAGCGAGGGCGAGCGCCGGCATGAAGAGCGAGGGCAGGGCCTGCCAGAAGCCTGCCTCCCAGCCGGGAAAGCCGCCGGCCGGCAGCCAGCCGAGGCCGACGGCGAAGAGCAGGATGAGCAGGATGGCGAACCAGAAATTGGGGATGGCGACGCCGAGCTGGGTGACCCCCATGAGCAACGTGTCGGCGAGCCGCCCGCGCCGGCTCGCGGCGTGCACGCCGACCGGGATGGCGATCGCGGTCGAGAGCAGGATGGAGATGAGCGCGAGCGGCACGCTGACGGTGGCCCGCTCGGCGATCAGCTCGGCCACCGGCACACCGTAGGTGTAGCTCTGGCCGAGCCGGCCCTGGACGAGCCCGCCGAGCCAGGCGAGGTAGCGCTCGAGGGCCGGGCGATCGAGGCCGAGCTGGGCGCGCAGGGCGGCCAGCGTGTCCTCGCGCGCACCAGTGCCGAGGATCACCGCGGCCGGGTCGCCGGGCAGCAGTTCGAGGACGACGAAGACCACGACCGTCGCCGCGAGGAGGGTGAGCAGCAGCGTCAGGAGGCGGCGAAGGATCCACGGCGCCAAGGGCGCACCCCGTCGCAGTTCGTCATGCCGTGGCGGCCTCGGCCGCGGCGAGCAGCCGGCGGGCACTGAGCTCGTTCTTGGCGAAACCCCGGATCTCCAGCCGCTCGGCCGGCCAGGAGTCGGGCAGGCCGGCGCTGACGGGCGTATCGTCCACGATATCGAGCGACGCCAGGGGGCGGTCGTCCGCGTAGATGTCGACCCGGTCGAGCCCGGTCGCGGTCACCATGACGGCGCGCTTGCCCTCGGACGTCTCGAGCCCGGCTTCGAGCCAGCGGGCCGGCTGGTTCGCGATCAGGGCGATGGCGGCGGCCTTGAGGTCACGGTTGTCCTGGAGCAGGTCGACCTCGGTGAGCGCATGGTGCGTGTCGGCCTGAACGCCGAGCTCCTCGATGGGTAGGCCCTCGAGTCTGCCGGTGCGCGTGCAGCGGCGGACGGCGACGCGCAGCTTCGTACCGCCGGGCAAGGGCTTGATCAAGGGAATGTCGGGCAGGAGGTCCACGATCTGGTCGTGCGTCCACACATTGGCGCCACCGCCGCCGGTCTGCCCGTCGGTGCCGAGTACCTTGCCGATCCCGTGGTCCTGGAAGCCGGCGGCAAAAATGTCGCCGGCGCTGTAGGTGATGGCATCGATGACGAGCACGACCGGGCCGAAATAGGTCTGGCCGAACCGATTGGCGTCATCGACCGAGGTCAGGGGAGCGCCGCCCGAGTAGAGGGCACCCGTCGCGCGGGCGACGCCGATGCTGTCACCCCACACATGCCTGATCTGCAGGCGCTGGAAAAGGGCCTCCATCGGCAGGTCGTCGGGCGGGTGGCTGGCCTTGTCGATCAGCTCGGAGCAGAGGAACTGGAAGGGCAGAGGGGTGATCCGCCGGCTGGTCAGGAACTGCAGGATGCCCTCGGCGCACTCGACGAAGCCACCCGGATTGCCCCGGATATCGATGACCAGCCCGCGCCGCGGCAGGTGGTCGAGCAGGCGGCGGAACTCGCCGATGAACTCGGCCGTATTGTCGTGATGGAAGTGGCGCAACCGCAGGTAGCCGTAGGGCTCGCCGCCCCCGGGGTCGGCCAGTCGGGCGGCGGTCATCAGGTCCGGCAGGTTCGAGACGAGGTCGCCGGCGGTCCGGCGGGCCGCCGGCCTTGTCTTGCGCTTGTCAGCGAAGAGGTGCCGCCGGGTCATCTGCTCGACCTGAGTCCTGACGTTGGTCGCGTGGTTGAGCGTGAGCGGCGGCCGCTTCTTCCCGCGGCGCGTGTCCGCCGCGAAGTCCCAGACCGCCTGGATGGCGAACATGACCGCGGGGTCGTCGAGCTCGAGCAACGACCAGGGCAGGCGGATCTCCGCCTCGGCGACCGCCTGCGGTCCGGTTTTGTACCGATAGCCGAGGATCACCCAGTCCTCCTCGGGCAGGAGGCAGGCACCGAGCCAGCGCACGGTCATGAAGAGGCTGCCGAGCGCCTTTCGGGAATCCGGGTTGGAGCCCTCCTCGCGCGAGGCATTGAGTGCGATTGCCCGGGCGACGGGTGCGCCGTGCCAGTGCAGGATCTCCACCCCCGGCCGGAAGGTCGGATGGTCGAAGCCGTCGATCACGCGGGTCACGACATATCGGGTTCCGTCCTGCCCATCGGTGCAAGGCTCCAGCAGGAAAGGCAGGAACGCGCTCTGGTTGGCGAAGGGCGGCGGTGCCGTGTAGGCGGTGTGGATGTCGCGCAGGCTCTTGAAGATGCGCAGCATCTCGCTGTGAAAGCGGAGATCGTCCAGCCTGGCCGCCTGGTCGCGCAGCACCCTGAGCGCCTGCGCCGGGTCGATGGCATGGCGGACCCGCTTCATGTGCAGATGCGTGTAGAGCTGTTCGACGATGATCAGCGACTGGTCGACGATGGCCACACGGTCATCGCCCGATTGCGGCTGCAGCATCGACGCGAGCTCGCCCACCGGCCGGACATTGTGCAGCTGCCCGAACGCCTTCTCGAGCGCCTCGACCGTGGCCGGATCGGCGCCGGCCGCACCAGATGGGGTCATGCCGCCTCGCGGTCGCCGAGCCGCTTCGGATAGGCGATGCAATCGAGGTCATCGAGGCTCCAGGCCAGCATCTGCGCGGTATGGGTGGCGCTGGTGCTGAGCAGCCCGGCGAGCTCCGGTGTCAGCGGCAGCTCGTCGATGATCCGGTAGAGCTCGTCGCGGTGGTGAGGGTCGAGCCGGCCGTGCATGCGGTAGGTGCGAAAGGCCGCCACGGGCAAGCCGGTCTTTTCCTGCAGCCGGTCGATATGCGCCTGGTTCGGCGGGTTGCCCTCGAGGATGGCGATGTAGCCGAGCAGGGCTGCCGGATGGTGATGCAGAATCCAGTAATATTGCGAGCCGACCATGGCGGCGAGCGAGGGCGGCGGCATCTGGGCGAGGATCGCCTCGCCATCGAAGCCGGTGGCTTCGAGGTCCTCCAGGGTCCAGACGTCGTGGTTGCGCTCCTCGTCGATGTGGTGGGCGAAATAGGCGGCCAGTCCCTCGGCCGAGGGATCGCTGCCGCGGCGCGCCAGGGCGGCATCACGGGCTGCCTCCATCAGCGGCACGCTGGCCCGCATGATCTGATGCAGGAGAATGAGGAAGCGGGGAAAGCGGTCCGGCAAGTCGGGATGCGACCAGAGATCGTCCAGGGCACAGCCGAGGCTGCCGCAGGTGAGCTCGATCTTGGTGAGGAGCACGCTGCTGTTGCTCGGGCGATTCGTGTCCATGCCGCCTTCTCCCCTGACTGGGCGTTGCCAAGCCGCGGAATCAGAGCACGGCGGGCGGTCGTGCGCAACCTGCCTCGGCACGCATTCCATAACCTCCACCACAATCGACCATGGTCTTTGCCAACGCGGCGGTGTATAAATACACGCGCTGGCGGTGACCGTGATTTCTCATCTTGCAGTTGTCACCAAAAGTGCAACTCACCTTCACGGCCGTCATTGACCGTGAAATGCTATCATAACCTAGAGGGAATGCGACCTGATGGCCACGAAGTCGAACCTCGATCAGCTGGTAGCAGCTGGTGTGCTCGATCCGAGCAACCTGGGCGATGAAGCCAAGAAGATCATCAACAACGAGATGACCGCCGACGAGGTGAAGCATCTGATCAGCGCGCACAAGCGGTTCCCCAAGAATCGGCCGTACAAGCCGGATGCTTCCGGCGCAGGATTCTGATTCGCCAGCCGGACCTTGGCGCCGGCGGCAGTCAAACATGATGGCCTGACCCCGAGGATCAGACCGCCGGTCTGGACCGAGGGGCGGCTGCGTGCCTTGATGCGCGAGGTGCCGATCACCCGGCTCGCCGACCTGACGCCGCTCGACCGGCTGGGGCTGCCGGTCTGGTCGGCGGCCACCCCCTTGGCACGCGACCTGACCACCCACCTGGGCAAGGGCGCCAGCGCGGTCGCGGCACGGGTGAGTGCCCTGATGGAGGCGGTCGAGCGGGTCTCCGCCGAGCGCGTCTCGCGACCGGTCGTGCAGGCGAGCTGGCGCGAGCTCGACGCTTCGGGCGTGCCGACGCTCGACCCGCGGCTCTGCGACCTGCCGCCCCGCACCCGCTACGCCCCCGATGCGGTGTTCACCTGGATCGAGGCCGACTGCCTCATGACCGGCCGACAGGTGCGATTGCCGCTCGATCTCGCCGTCACGCCGCCAAGCGAAGGCATCCTCCTGCATGTCGACACCAACGGTCTCGCCGCCGGCAACAGCCGGCTCGAGGCAACGGTGCATGCGTTGGCGGAGGTGATCGAGCGCGATGCGGTGAGCCAGCATCTCTTCGCCGAGCTCTATCTCGAGGCGACGGACAGCCTGCCGCAGCGCCTGCGCATCGATCCCGGGACCTTGCCGGCGCCGGCCGGCGCCATCGTCGAGACGGCCGCCGCGGCGGATATCGACGTGGTGGTCGACTGGCTGGTGACCGACCTCGCCGTCGCGACCTTTCGGGCCCTCATGATCGACCACGCCTATCCGACGCCGGACGGGCCGGCCACGCGCTGCTTCGTCGGCTACGGCACGGCGCCGGACGCGGTGCTCGCGGTGATGCGCGCGCTGACCGAGGCGGTGCAGTCGCGCCTCGCGGTCATTCAGGGTGCCCGCGACGCCTTCAACCGGGCACCCGACGCGGCCGATGCCGCCCGACCCTTCGCCTGGCTCGCGGACTTCACGGCGCAGCAGCTCCTGCCGTTCGATGCCGTGCCGAGCTTCGTCGCACCCGACCTCGAGGCCGATCTCGACTTCCTGCTGCAGCGTCTCGGCCGGGTCGGGCTCGACCAGGTGCTCGTGGTCGACCTCACCCGCCCCGAGCTCGACGTGCCGGTCGTGCGGGTACGCGTCCCGGAGCTCGCCTGCTTCGCCGTCAACCAGCATCGCATCGGCTGGCGCTGCCGACGGCATCTGCTCTGAACGTTCCATGCAGCGCATCGCCCCCGCCGTCGTCTATCTGGGCCCGACCCTGCCGCGCGAGGTGGTGGCGGCGGCCTTGCCGGGTGCCGACATCCGCCCGCCGGTGCGGCGTGGCGACCTGCATCGCGACCGGATGCTCCGCTATTCGCTCTTCGTCCTGATCGACGGCGTCTTCTTCCAGGACGAGGCCGTGTCGCTGCGCGAGGTCATCGACATCCTGGAGGATGGCGCCGTCGTGCTCGGCGCCTCCAGCATGGGGGCGCTCAGGGCCGCCGAGCTCTGGCCCGCCGGCATGCAGGGGGTGGGCGGCGTCTATCGGCTCTACCGCCGGGGCGCCCTGGTGGCCGATGACGAGGTGGCCGTCGTGTTCGATCCCGAGCGGCCGCATCCGCCCATGACCGTGGCTCTGGTCGACGTGCGCTGGTCGCTCCGGCGGGCGGTGCGGCGTGGCTCGCTGGAGCGGCGAACGGCCGAGATGCTGGTCGCGCGTGCCGTGGCCCTGCCTTATGCGGAGCGTACCTGGCAGGCGATAGCGGGCTCGAGCGTGGCGCCGGAACTGCTGGCGGAGATCGCGGGCGACAGCCTCAAGGCGCGCGACGCGCTGGCGCTGACGGGCCGGGTGCGCGGCCTCGTGCAACGTGATCCGACCGTTCTTCGACGCCCGCGGCGCAATACAATACCGCTACAAAGTATGGACGCGCGGCGCGAAGCGTTGCACGATCCGGCTACGTGGCTCGACAGGGGCAGCCGCACGCGTCGATTCCGCCGCTGGCTTCTGGCGACGGGGCGCAAGGGTGCCCTGGCGGAGCCGCCAAAGAAAACGGAAAAGCCCGATGAGACCCTTGGCAAGAACGCCGAACCGGCGCGGCCGGCAGCGAGCGATAGCGCCATCGACTGGCATGGTGCGACAGTCATGCGATTTGCGGCACTGAGCGACGCCGTAGAGGCGGCCCGCGCCTCGAACCTGGAGCCCGAGGCTCGCCACTTCCTGCTGGCGGAGGCCGAGCTCGTCCGCGCGCATGGCGCTGCGGACTGGTCGGCGCTCCTGGCCGCACCGCCGGTCGCGGGCGAGCTGCTGCTCGAGCATCGAACGGAGCTGGCGCTCGCCAAGTCCTGGCGCGAGCACCTGTTCCGCCCGGCCGCCAGTGCAGCGCCGCGCGACCGGGACCCGGGCGACGGGGCATGATCGCCTTGCCGATCATCCTGCCCGATGGCGTGGTGACGATGCTCTTCGCCGACATCGAAGGGTCGACCCTGCTGCTGCAGGAGCTGGGCGACGCCTATGCCGGCGTGCTCGGGCTCTATCGCTCGACCTTGCGCGACGCCGTCGATCGGCATGGCGGCGTGGAGGTCGACACGGCTGGCGACGGATATTTCGCCTCCTTCCCGGATGCCGGCAACGCGCTCGAGGCGGCTTTCGAATGCCAGGCCGCCCTCGCCGCGGGCGATTGGCCGAAGGGGGTCACCGTGCGTGCCCGACTCGGCCTGCATACCGGCAGCGTGCGGGTGGTCGACCGCACCTATCTCGGCCTCGACGTGCATCGCGCGGCGCGGATCGCCGCCGCCGGACATGGCGGCCAGATCGTGCTGTCGAAGGAGACGCTGGAGGCCTGCGGCCCGGAACGGTTCAAGGGACGGTTCGAGTTCCGGGACCTGGGTGCGCACCGGCTGAAGGATCTCCGCTATCCGGAGCTGCTGCTCGATGCGGTGGTGGCCGGCAGCAACCCGCGCTTCGCGCCGCTGCGCACGATCGACAGCCGGCCGACCAACCTGCCGCAGGCCCCGACGGCGCTCGTCGGCCGCACCGACGAGCTCGACGAGATCATCGATCTGCTCGGTCGGGGCAGCGCGCGTCTCCTGACGCTCACCGGGGCGGGCGGCACCGGCAAGACGCGGCTGGCGCTGGAGGTGGCAGGTGCCTTGATCGACCGGTTCCCGGCGGGTGTGATGCACGTGCCGCTGGCCGGCATCGAGGATCCGGAGCTGGTCGTGCCGGCCATCGCCCAGACCCTGAACATCCGCGAGCAGGGCGAATCCGATCTCCTGGTCGCCATCTGCAACCGCCTGCAGCGCGCCAAGATGCTGCTCTTCCTCGACAATTTCGAGCAGGTGATGGGTGCCGCCGGGGCGGTCGTCGAGCTGCTCGAAAGCTGTCCGGAGCTGCAGCTCCTGGTGACCAGCCGGGAGACCCTGGGCTCGTCGTTCGAGCGGGTCTATCCCATCGAACCCCTGCCGCTGCCGACCGGCCGGCGGGCCAATTCGTTCATCATGCTGGCCGAGAGCCCGGCCGTGCAGCTCTTCGTCCAGCGGGTCCGCGATCACGATCCCGCCTTCGAGCTCGATGCGACGAACGCGACGGAGATCGGCGAGATCTGTCGCCGGCTCGACGGGTTGCCGCTGGCGATCGAGCTGGCGGCGTCGCGGCTCAGGCTGCTCTCGCCGACGATGCTGCTCGGTCGGCTGTCACAGCGCCTCGATATCCTCAAGGGTGGCCGGGACAAGAACGAGCGGCACCGGACGCTGCGCGCCACCATCGACTGGAGCTATCGCCTGCTCGACGAGGACGAGCAGCGGCTCCTGCAGGCGGTGGCGGTGTGCGCCGGAGGGTTCTCGTTCCAGACCGCCGAGGCGATCTGCGAGGACCTCGACTGGCTCGACGTCGACATCCTGGACGGGATCACCTCGCTCGCCGGCAAGAGTCTCGTAGCGCTCTCCATGGTGAGCGGCGAGCGTCGGCTGCGCCTGCTCGACACGATCCGCGAGTTCGCCTTCGAGAAGCTGGGCGAAAGCGGGCGGGTGGTCGAGATGCAGGACCGGCACGCGCGGCATTTTGTCGGCATGGCCGAGGCCGTGGCACCTTCGCTGCTCAGCGCCGAGCAGCGTGCCAAGGTCGGCCAACTGCTCGACGAGCAGGACAACGTGCGCGCGGCGCTCGCCTGGGCCTTGCAGCGAACGGATGCGGAGCTGAGCAGCCGCGGCATCACGGCGCTCCTGTGGTTCTGGATCTCGCGCGGTCTCTTCACCGAGGGCGGCAGCTGGGTGACCAAGGCCCTCGACCATGCCGAGCACGCGGGTTCTGCGGGGCATCGCGCGGCGATCGTCGACGCCGCCGGGTGGCTGCGCATGTTCGCCGGCGACTATGCCGGTGCCCTCGAATACTGCCGGACCGCGCACGAGCTCTTCGCCGAGCACGGCACGCCCAGCGATGTCGCCCGCAGCAAGATGACCCTGGGCATCACGCTCGCCGTCACCGGCGACGAGGCGAACGGGCCGCCGCTGATCGTCGAGGCGCTCGAGATGTTCCGGGCGCAGGGCGACGACCAGGGCACGGTGCTGGCGCTCATCGCGCTCGGCGAGGGGTTGCGCGCCGGCGGCGACAACGCCACCGCGGAGCAGCTCTACATGGAGGCGCTCGACAAGCTCAGGGCGCAGGGCAACGTCTACTGGCCCGGGCAGCTCTTGCAGAATCTCGGGCATATGCGGCTCGCCGCCGGCGATGCGGCGGCGGCGCTGGAATTTTTCTTCCAGGCGCTGGAGTTCGGCCAGGCCTACGACTACCCGATCATCACGAATCTCTGCCTCGCCGGGTTCGCCGGCGTGGCGCTGGCCCGGGGTGAGGCCGAGATGGCGGCGCGGCTGCTCGGCAAGACGCAGCACCGGCTCGAGGAGATGGGGGCGCATTTCGAGCCCCTGGACCAGGCCGCCTACGAGCAATATTCGGCCGAGGCCAAGGAGCGGCTCGGCGAGGCAGGCTTTGCCGCCGCTGCCCAGGAAGGGCGCAAGCTGACCCTGGACGAGGCGGTCGAGGCGGGCCGGTCGCTCGGCGAGTAGCCCCGGTCCCGGAGTTGGCGGCGCGTCGATGCCACGGCGCTCTTGCGTGAAGCCGCGGCCCATGGAACGCTGCTCCCTGGGCAACGATCGGGAGCGCCGCTATGACCAAGGAAATCTTCTGCGCCTTCAGCATCCATTGCGACGCCGTCGCCGGCTGGCTCGGCTCGTACAAGGGTGAGGACAGCCCGGGCGACATCTCGCGCGGCGTCTTCGCCGGCGAGGTGGGCATGCCGCGCATCCTCGACCTCTTCGCGCATTTCGACCTGAAGCAGTCCTGGTTCATCCCCGGCCACACGATCGAATCGTTCCCCGAGGAGTGCGCCATGGTGGCCGAGGCGGGCCACGAGATCGGGCTGCACGGCTACAGCCACGAGAACCCGCTGGCCATGAGCTACGAGCAGGAGTCGGCGGTCTTCGACCGGTCGATCGCGCTCATCGAGCAGCTCACCGGCAAGCGGCCCACGGGTTACGTGGCGCCCTGGTGGGAGGTCTCGACCAACTCGGTCGACATCCTCCTGAAGAACGGCATCAAGTACGACCACAGCCTGATGCACCGCGACTTCGAGCCGTACTATGTGCGGGTCGGCGACGAGTGGACGAAGATCGACTACTCGAAGCCGGCCGAGACCTGGATGAAGCCGTTCACCCGCGGCAAGCCGACGAAGCTCGTCGAGATCCCGGCCTCCTGGTATCTCGACGACCTGCCGCCGATGATGTTCATCAAGGGCTTTCCCAACAGTCACGGCTATGTCAGCCCGCGCCACCTGGGCGAGACCTGGCAGGAGACGTTCGACTGGGTCTACAGGAAGCACGACTACGCCGTCTTCGCGATGACCATCCACCCCGACGTCTCCGGCCGGCCACAGGTGCTGAACATGCTGGAAGGGCTGATCGCCCACATGCTGAAGCATCCGGGCGTGCGCTTCACGACGCTGGATGCGGTCGCTGACGACTTCATGCGGAGGACCCCGCCGCCCAAGGCGTGATGGGGCATGATCAGGCGGGCCGTCGCGGCGGATGAGCCCGCCGTCCGGGCCTGCGCCGAGAGCGCCTATGCCCGCTACGTCGCCGCGATCGGCCGCAAGCCGGCGCCCATGGTCGCCGATTTCGCCGCACAGATCGGGGCCGGCCACGTCCACGTGGCAGTGGATGACGAGGACCGGCCGCAGGGCTTCATCGTCTTCTTTGCGAAGGACGGGCGAATGTTCCTCGAGAACGTCGCGGTTCGGCCGGAGGCGGCAGGGCAGGGGATCGGCGGGGCGCTGATCCGGTTCTGCGAGGACGAGGCGCGGCGCGCGGGCCTCGCGGGCGTACGGCTCTACACGAACGCGAGGATGACGGAGAACCTCTCGCTCTATCCGCGCCTCGGCTATGTCGAGGTGGAGCGGCGGACGGAGGACGGCTTCGATCGGGTGTTCTTCGAGAAAAGGGTGGGCGAAGCGTAAGGGGGACGCCGTTCCTCAGCTCCTCTCGCGGTCGTAGTAGTCGACGGTGTTTTCACCGCGGAACATCCGGTAAAGGGTTGGCTTGCCATGCCCACCGGCGACGACCGAGATCTTGCCCGAGTCGGGATATTCGCAGGCGTCCAGACTGGCGAGGGTCGAGAGCGACAGGTAGCGCATGGTCGTCTTGCCGGTATTGATGATCTGGTGCGCCACCTCGGCACCGCCGGTCGGACAGGCGATGACGTCGTAGCGGCGGATGGGATAGCGTTCCATGCCGAAGCGCAGCTCGCCTTCGCCCTCAAGGATGAGGAACATCTCCTCTTCGGCATGGTGTGAATGGAATGGGCACTGGGCCTTGCCGGGCGGCAGCACGGTCAGGTTGTAACCGAGCTGCCGGGCGCCGATGCGGCTGCTGATGGGGCCTCGTCTCGAGGTGTAGATGCCGTTTTCCTCGATGTCGTCGAACTCGACCTCGTCGAAGTTCATGAGCGGCTTCATGGCGCTTTCCTCTGACCTTTGTTCCAGGGTGCGATCGCGGCCTAGCCCATCCAGCCTGCCTTACGACGCTTGCTCGTGTCCGGGTCCCAGTCCGGGGCCACGAGGTTGCAGGGATAGGCCAGCGCGTGGTCGCGGGGCGGGTCGACGACGTATTTGCGGTCGAAGGGTGTCCAGTCGTAGGGCATGCCGGAGCGGATGATGTGGGGCCAGTCGGGGTGGGCGAAGATCGGGCGGCCGATGGCGCAGAGATCGCCGGCGCCGCTGGTCAGCACCTCTTCGGCGTCGCTACCCTCGGCGATGCCGCCATTGACGATCACGGGCTTGCCGGAGGCTTCCCGGAGCGCCTGCGGCATGGGCGTGGGGTCGTTCGGGTCGCGGTTGTCGGACCAGGCGAAGGACGACCAGTGCAGCGCGTCGGCGGCGCAGTCGGCGAGGGCGGCGCCGACTTCCCGGGCATAGGCGACTCCGCCCTGCCAGGCGCCGGTGAAGTCGTCGACGCCGTCTTGGCTGAGGCGGAGCGTGATCAGCTTGTCTGGGCCGATGGCGGCGCGGGTGCGGTCGCAGGCGAGCTTCGCGAGGCGCACATTGTTCTCCGCCGAGCCGCCCCAGGCGTCGGTGCGCCGGTTCAGCTTCGGGTCGATGAACTGGTAGAGCAGGTAGCCGTTCGCACCGTGGATCTCGACCCCGTCGAAGCCGGCCTCGACGCCGCGCGCCGCCCCTTCGGCGAAGCCATCGGCGATCCGCTCCATCTCGGCTTCGGTGAGCTCGCGGGCCGGGGGGAAGGTGACCTTGGGCCAGGCGCCCTCGATCAGCCGGTTGCGCTGCTCCTCGTCGGTATCCGTGTAGAGCACCCAGCCCGGGCTCTGTGCGGCGCTGGCGCTGACGGGTTGCTCGCCCTCGTGCAGGCAGCGCGGGTCGGAGACGCGGCCGCCATGCATGAGCTGCAGGATGATGGGGATGCCATGCGCGTGCACGGCGTCGGTGACGCGCCGCCAGCCCTCGATGTGAGTCTTCGTCAGGCAGCCGGGCTGCCCCAGATAGGCGACGCAGCCGAGCTCGTCGTTCTGCCAGGTGCCCTCGGTGATGATCATGGAAACACCACCTCGCGCCCGGCGGGCATAGTAGGCGGCCATCTCGGCCGTGGGCGTCCCGTCGGGCTCGGCGCATTGCCGGGTGAGGGGGGCCATGACGATGCGGTTCTTCAGTTGCCGGGAGCCGAGGGTGAAGGCCGAGAACGTCGTTTCGAGCATGCGGCAGGTTCCTCTCTTGCAAGCGGGCTGGTTCAGGTCCAGGCCACCTCGCCCCTGGAGGCGTAGCCGCCATCGGCGCGGCGGACCCAGATGGCGCCGGTGCGGTCGGCCATGACGGTGAAGGGTTCGTTGGCGAAGACCGGGGCGGTGGCGCGGAAGGCGAAGCTGGCGAGCGGGCGGTCGGGGTGGAGCGCCTGGGCGTTGAGGGCCATGAGCGTGGCGAGCAGGGGGCCGTGGACGATGAGGCCGGGATAGCCCTCCTCGCCGGTGGCGTAGGGGTGATCGTAGTGGATGCGGTGGCCGTTATAGGTGAGGGCCGAGTAGCGAAAGAGCAGGCTGGGGTCTGCCTGCCAGGTCTCGGCGCGGTCGGCGGTGGCGGGGGCCGGCTCCGGCGGGCGGGGCGGCGTGCCGTCCGGCGGCGGGCGGTAGACGATGTGATGGCGGTCGGTCAGGCCAGGGCCGTCCTTGTCGGCAATCTCGTGCGCCACCTCGATGAAGACGAGCGGGCCGCCGCGCCCGGTCTTTTCGGTGACGTTCGCGACCGTCGAGCGGCGGGTGACGGCGGCACCGATGGCCAGCGGACGGTGCAAGGTGACGTCGCTGCCGGCCCACATGCGGCGCCCGTCGGGCAGGTCGGGGAGGATACCGCCCTGCGCCGGGTGGCCGTCGGGGCCGAGCTCCGAGCGGCTGGGAAGCGCCCAGAAATAGAGCCAGTGCCAGAGCGGCGGCAGCGGCTCGCCGTCGCCGGGCGGCGGCCCGTCACGGTCGAGGGCGGCCCAGAGGGCGGCCACCCGCTCGGCGTGCAGCACGTCCTTGGCCGTCGCCGTCCGGCCGATCCACTGCGTCGTGTCGTTTGCCATCCTGGACCTCAATAGCTGCGGGGCAGGCCCAGTACGTTCTGGGCGATGAAGGCGAGGATCATGTTGGTCGAGATGGGGGCGGTCTGGAACAGGCGGCATTCCCGCCACTTGCGCTCGATGTCGTACTCGCGGGCGAAGGCGAAGCCGCCGAAGGTGGAGAAGCAGGCCTCGCCGGCGGCCCAGGCGGCCTCGCTGGTGAGCAGCTTCGCCATGTTGGCCTCGGGGCCGCAGGGGAGCCCGGCATCGAAGAGGGCGGCTGCCTTCCGCGCCATGAGCTCGGCCGCCTCGAGCTGGGCATAAGCGCGGGCGATGGGGAACTGCACGCCCTGGTTCTGGCCGATGGGACGGCCGAACACCTGGCGCTCGCTGGCATAGGCGGTGGCCCGCTCGATGAACCAGCGCCCGTCGCCGATGGCCTCGCCGGAGAGCAGGATGCGCTCGGCGTTCATGCCGTCGAGGATGTAGCGAAAGCCCTGGCCCTCGGTGCCGATGAGGCTGGCGGCCGGCACCTCGAGGTCGGAGATGAAGACCTCGGTGGTGTTGTGGTTGATCATCGTGTCGATGGGCCGGATGTCGAGCCCCTGGCCCCTGGCCTCGCGGAGATCGACCAGGAGGACCGAGAGGCCCTGGCTGCGCTTGCTGCACTCTTCGATCGGGGTGGTGCGGACGAGGAGCAGCATGAGGTCGGAATGCAGCGCGCGGCTGGTCCAGATCTTCTGTCCGTTGACGATCCACTTGTCGCCCCGCCGCTCGGCCCGGGTCTTGAGCATGGGCGTGTCGGAGCCGCTCGTGGGCTCGGTCACGCCGAAGGCCTGGAGCCTGAGCCGGCCGGCCGCAATCTCGGGCAGATAGCGCTCCTTCTGCTCGGCGGAGCCGTGCCGGAGCAGCGTGCCCATGGTGTACATCTGGGCATGGCAGGCGGCAGCACTGGCGCCGCATCTGTGGATGGTCTCGAGGATCACCGCGGCGGCGCGGAGCGGGAGGCCGGCGCCGCCGTGCTCCTCGGGGATGAGGGCGGCGAGGTAGCCCGATTTCGAGAGCGCCTGGACGAAGGCCGTGGGATAGGCGCCCTCCGCGTCGAGCTCGCGCCAGTACGGGCTCGGGAACTCGGCGCAGATCCGCGCAACCGCTTCGCGGATCTCCGGATAGTCGGCGTCAAGGTCCATCGAAGTCACTTCTCGGCAGCTCCGGTGCGGCGCGCAGGGTCGTCTCGACGAAGGGCCCGACGGCCGGGTTGAGGGTGTCGCGCCGCCAGACGACGTGGGTCAGGAGATGGGGGTGGCGGTCGGTGAGGATCGGCTTCGGCAGGAACTGCGCCCGGTCGTACTGGCGGGGGAAGCCGGCGAAGAGAATGATGCCGAGGCCACTCGCCACGAGGCCGAAGAGGGCGGTGATGCTGGTGGCCTCGAGCGCTATGTGCGGCACGACGCCGGCTGCCTCGAAGACCTCGGTGACCAGGCGGCGAAAGGCGCCCCAGTCGTCGCGCGGGCCGAGGATCAGGGGCTCGCCGGCGAGATCGGCCGGGGTGAGCGCGGCTCGGTCGGCGAGCCGATGGCCGGGCGGCATGATGGCGACGAGGCGATGCCGGCTGACCTGCCGGCCGTCGATCTCGGGCGAATGGAAGGGGCCGACCACGAAGCCGACATCGATCGCACCGCGCATCACCGCGTCGCGCTGCTGCTCGGAGCCCATATAGGTCAGGTTGAGGGCGACGTCCTGATGGTGCCGGCGATAGGCCTGGACCACGTGCGGCACCACGGTGTGCGCGGCGATCGACATGTAGGCCACGGCGAGCCGGCCGAAGGCGCCGGACGCGAGGCCGCGGCTGACCGCCGTAGTGCGCTCGACGCGGGCCAGGATCTGCCTTGCCTCGTCGAGGAAGTAGCGGCCGGGCTCGGTCAGCGCCACCGACCGCGTGGTCCGCCGGAGCAGCGGCACGGCGAGCCTCGCTTCGAGCTCGGCGATCAGCCGGCTGACGGCGGGCTGGGCGATGCCGAGCCTGAGCGCCGCCCGCCGGAAGCTCAGCTCCTCGGCGACCGCGACGAACACCGAGATGTGGCGAAGCTCGAAGGTCAATTGATCTTCCCTCGGCATCAATCCTGCACAAATCAGTATTTCCCAGGCCGTGTCTGGTTGTCTAGCCTTGCTCGCAGGCGTTCCTGTCATCCGGGAGTATCATACCAATGGCGGATCAATCCAGCGCCGTCGTGTCCGATGCCGAGCTGCGTGCGGCGCTCGAGGTGGTGTTCCGAGCCAATTCGGCGCTCTACAAGGAGCGCGGCTTCCAGCGCCGGCTGGGCTTCGGCAAGCGGCCGGCGCTCATCGTGATCGACCTCGCCAAGGCCTGGACCCTGCCGGGCCACGCCTTCTCCTGCGCCGACATGGAGACGATCATTCCGGCGAACCAGGCGCTGCTCAAGGCGTTCCGGGCGCGCGGCCTGCCGGTGGTCTTCACCACCACGGCCTACGACATCACCGACGGCCCAAATTCCGACATGGGTCTCTGGGGGCAGAAGATCCCGCTCGAGACGCTCTCTGTGGATTCCGAGTGGGTGGCGATCGACGACCGCATCGCCCCGGAGCCGGGCGAACTCGTCATCGTCAAGAAGAAGGCGAGCGCCTTCCACGGCACGCATCTTGCCAGCTATCTCACCGCCAACCGCGTCGACACGGTGATCGTCACCGGGGTCACGGCCTGCGCCTGTGTGCGGCACACGGTGGAGGACGCGATCGCCGACGGCTTCAGGCCGATCGCGGTGCGCGAGGGGATCGGCGACCGGATCGCCGGGGCCGTGGAGTGGAACCTTTTCGACATCGATGCGAAGTTCGGGGATGTCGAGCCGCTCGAGCGTGTGCTCCAATATCTCCAGTCCAACGAGATCGGCTGAGCCGGCCGCCCGGCAGCTTGCAGAAGGGAAGAGCCTCATGATCAGAGTGGGCGTGGATGTCGGCGGGACGTTCACCGATGTCGTGCTCGAGCGGACCCGGGCGGCTGGCGAGGACCAGCAGATCGTCGTCCACAAGGTGCCGTCCACGCCGCACGACCAGTCCGAGGGCGTGGTCAAGGGCGTCGTCGAGATCTGCCAGATGGCCGGCATCGCGCCCGGCGAGATCGACATGGTGTTCCACGGCACGACCGTCGCCACCAACATGGTGATCGAGCGCAAGGGCGCCGAGGTGGGCATGATCACCACCCGCGGCTTTCGCGACATCCTGCACATGGCGCGCCACAAGCGGCCGCACAATTTCTCGCTGCAGTTCGACGTGCCCTGGCAGTCGAAGCCCCTGGTCAAGCGGCGCAACCGCCTGCCGGTCACCGAGCGGATCATGCCGCCGGACGGCCGGGTGGAGGTGCCGCTCGACACGGACGAGGTGAAGGCGGCGGCCGAGCTCTTCGCCAAGCGCGGCCTCGACGCGGTGATCGTGGGCTTCCTCTTCGCCTTCCTCAATGACGAGCACGAGCAGAAGGCCAAGGAGATCGTCGAGGCGGCGATGCCGGACGCCTATGTCTGCTGCTCGTCGGAGATCGTGAACGTGATCCGCGAGTACGAGCGGTTCTCGACCTGTGCCATGAACGCCTATATCGGGCCGATGACGGCGCGCTACATGCGCCAGCTCGAGGGCCGGCTGCGCGAGGCCGGCGTGCGGGCAGTGGTCCGGATCATGCAGTCGAATGGCGGTATCTCGACCGTCGAGAACGCCATCCAGCGGCCGGTTGGCCTCCTGCTCTCCGGACCGGCCGGTGGTGTCATCGGCGGCCGCTGGACCGGCGAGCATGCCGGCACGCAGAACGTCATCACCATCGACATCGGCGGCACCTCGGCCGACATCAGCGTCATTCAGGACGGCGAGCTCCGGATCAAGAACCCGCGCGACACCGAGGTGGCGAGCCTCCCTGTGCTGGTGCCGATGATCGACATCGACGCGATCGGCGCCGGCGGCGGCTCGATCGCCTATCTCGATCCGGGCGGCGCCTTCCGCGTCGGCCCGCGCTCGGCCGGCGCCGACCCCGGCCCCGCCTGCTACGGCAAGGGCGGTGACGAGCCTACCGTCACCGACGCCCAGGTGGTGCTCGGCCGGCTCGACCCCGAGCAGTTCCTCGGCGGCGACCTCGCCATCGACCCGGCGCTCTCGGAGCGGGCAATCGCCACGCACATCGCCGGCCCGATGGGGCTCTCGGTCACCGACGCGGCGCTCGGCATCCTGCGCATCATCAACAACAACATGGCGCTCGCCATCAACAACAACTCGGTCGCCAAGGGCATCGACCCGCGCAACTTCTCGCTGATGGGCTTTGGCGGCGCCGGCCCGCTGCATGGCACCGCACTGGCCGAGCTGATCTCGGCGCGGGACGTGATCTCGCCCCTGCAGCCGGGCATAACGGCGGCCATGGGCCTGCTCGTCACCGACCTGCAGTACGAGTACACGCATTCGGTGCTGCTGGTGCTGAACCAGGCGGGAGAGGCGGAATTCGAGGCCCTGAACGCCGCCATGGACGAATTGCGCGCCCAGGCGGACGCGCAGCTCGAGGCGGACGGCATCCCGCCGGGGGCGAGGCGTTTTCGCAAGGTCGCCGAGTGTCGCTATCTAGGCCAGGGCTTCGAGCTTCGGGCGGATATGCCGGAAGGGCCGCTCGGCAAGGACAATGTCCAGGAAGTCATCAAGAGCTTCTTCGACGCGCACCAGCAGGTCTACGGGCATGCCTTCGAGGACCAGCTCACCGAGGCAGTGACGCTTCGGCTGAT
Source organism: Alphaproteobacteria bacterium (assembly GCA_030431615.1). GTDB lineage: Bacteria > Pseudomonadota > Alphaproteobacteria > Geminicoccales > Geminicoccaceae > SLRI01. The sequence continues at coordinate 8,102 of JAUIID010000015.1, read as the reverse complement.
CGCCACGGCCGAGGTCGACATGCTGCGCCTGCCCGACCTGGCGCAGGGCGGGCGGACGGACCCGGAGGACGCCGTGCTCTATGTGCGCGACACCGTCTTCGATGACGGCGAGGCCCGGCCGACGCCGCGCTACCGGCGCGACCGGCTGCTCGCGGGCGACCGGGTGACGGGGCCGGCGCTCATCGTCCAGCACAATTCAACGACGCTCCTGCCGCCGGGCTACGCCGCCGAGGTGCTGGGCCACGGCGACATGCGTGTCGCCAAGCAGGGTTGAGGGAGGGATCATGACCAGGGAAGTCGACCCGATCACGCTCCAGGTCATCGGTGGTGCCCTGCATGCGATCGCCGAGCAGATGGGCAACGTGCTCTACCGGATGAGCTATTCCTCGATCATCCGGGAAAGTCAGGACCTTGGGGCAGGGCTCTTTGACAAGGACTTCAACACGCTCTGCGAATCCGATTCGACGCCGATGCATATCGGCTCGCTGCCGGGTTATCTGCGGGGCATCGCCCGGACCATCCCGATCGACGGGTGGCAGCCCGGCGACTGCGTCATCCACAACCATCCCTATGCCGGGGCGAGCCACTCGCCCGACATCGCCATCGTCATGCCGGTCTTCTTCGAGGGCGAGCTGATCGGCTTCTCGGCCAACACGGCGCACCATGTCGACATCGGGGCCGCGACCCCCGGCCTGATCATCGACGTGCCCGACATGTATGCCGAGGGCATGCTGATGGACGGGCTCAAGCTCTTCGAGGCCGGCAAGCGCAACGAGGCTTTGTGGAAGTTCATCTTCGACAACACCCGCGTGCCGAGCCTCGTGAAGGGCGACCTCGAGGCGCAGATCGCCTCGGCCGAGCTCGGTGTGCGGCGCTTCCAGGAGCTGCTCGCGACCTATGGCAAGGACCAGGTGATCCAGGCGACGCGGCAGCTCATGGACTACACCGAGAGCATGCTCCGGCGCGAGATCGCGAAGATCCCGGACGGCGACTACACGGCCGAGGGCTTCCTCGACGATGACGGGCGCAACCGCGGCAAGCATCTGCCGATCAAGGTTACGGTGAGGGTCCGGGGCGACGGGGTCGAGGTCGACCTCACGGGTTCGTCCGACCAGGTGCCGACGGCGTTCAACGTGCCCTTCGAGGGCTCGACCAACGTCGCCTGCTTCTTCGCGTTCCGCGCCCTGCTGCTCGATACGTACACCCACGAGGAGCACATCCCGCAGAACGAGGGCTCGTTCCGCCCGGTCAAGGTCACGGCACCGCTCGGCTCGATCTACAACCCGATCGCCCCGGTCGCGGCGGAGGCGCGGTTCTGCCAGATCCAGCGCGTCGTCGACCTGATCATCAAGGCGCTGGCCCCGGTGATCCCGGAGAAGGCCACGGCCGGCAATGCCGCGACGCTCTCCTTCGCCGCCTTCTCGGGCGTCAGGCCGTCCGGCGACTACTGGGTCTTCCTCGAGGTCAACGAGGCGGCGATGGGCGGCCGGCCGACCTCGGACGGGCCGGATACGGTCGAGGAGCTGATGCGCAACACGCGCAACAACCCGCTCGAGGACCTGGGCATGCACCTGCCCTTGATCTGCGACCGCTACGAGGTGCGCGACGACGTGGCGCCGGGGGCCGGGAAGTTCCGCGGCGGGGCGGGGGTGGTCAAGGCGCAGCGCTATCTGACGCCGGGCTTCATGACGCACGAATCGGACCGGCACGACGATGCGCCCTGGGGCGTCTTCGGCGGCAAGGAGGGCGCGGTCGGCAAGCTCGAGATCTACAACGTGGCGCGGCCGGACGAGATCGCCAGCGAGCCCGCGAAGTTCTCGGGCCGGCGGACACAGCCGGGCGACGTCGTGGCCTATTTCTCGCCCTCGGGCGGCGGTTACGGCGATCCGCTCGAGCGCGATCCGGCGAAGGTGCTGGACGACGTGCTCGACGGCTTCATCACCGTGCAGCACGCGCTCGACGACTATGGCGTGGTGCTGGACGAGGTCGACGACGGCTATGGCTGGCAGGTCAATGCCGGCGCAACCGAGGCACGCCGCGCCGGGCGCGGCGCACCCTGAGCTGCGCGATTATGCATCTGTCTTGTGCAACTGGGTAAACCCGGTCCACAATTTGGGCAGGTGATCCGCAAGGGAGAGGACACGATGACCGAAAAGAAGCTCGAAGACGCCACGCCCCCGGCCGTCGAGGCTGCGGGTCTCAGCCGCCGCGGGATGCTCAAGGGCACGGCCGCCGCCACCGGCCTCGCCGTCGGCTCCGGGGTCGTCACCGGGTTCCCGACCATCTGGGCGCAGAACATCAAGGACATCACCCTCAACCACACCGGCATGTCGTATTCGACCCTGATCGACATCGCCCGGCAGGCCTCGGCCGATCTCGGCTTCACGGTCGAGATGTCAGTAACCGACCATCCGGGCCTGACCAACCGAATGATCAACGACCCGGGCTCGATCGACATCGCCGACGCCGAGATCTGGCAGGCCAAGGTGTTCGTGCCGCAGGGCGTGACCCAGGCCGTCGACGTCAAGCGCATCAATCTCTGGGACGAGTTCACGCCGATCTACACCAAGGGCGAGTTCCTCGGCCGGCCGGTCTCGCGGGCCGGCGATTCGCCGTTCGAGTTCATGTATCTGGATGCCATCGACGGCACGAGCTTCGTCGAAGGGCCGACCGAGTTCGCGACCTTCATGCCCGGCGTCTTCAATGCCGACACGCTCGGCATCCGCGCCGACCTGGTCGGCCGGCCGATCGAGAGCTGGGCGGAGCTCTTCTCCGAGGACTTCAAGGGCAAGGCGGCGATCCAGAACATCCCGACCATCGGCATCATGGACGCCATCATGGCGTGCGAGGCGGCGGGCATCGTCACCTATGGCGACAAGGGCAACCCGACCCGCGAGGAGCTCGAGGCGACCATCGCCAAGCTGATCGAGCTGAAGCGCGCCGGCCACTGGCGGGCCTTGTGGAACACCTTCGACGAATCGGTGAACCTCATGGCCTCGGGCGAGGTGGTGATCCAGTCGATGTGGTCGCCGGCGGTGACGGCGGTGCGCACCCAGGGCATCGACTGCGTCTACCAGCCGCTCAAGGAAGGCTATCGCGGCTGGGGCAACGGCCTGGCGCTGCTGTCCCATCTCGAGGGGATCAAGCTCGACGCCGCCTACGAGTACCTGAACTGGTACGTCTCGGGCTGGACCGGCGGCTTCATCGCCAAGCAGGGCTACTACATCTCGGTGCCCACCACGGCGAAGGATCACCTGACCGAGAACGAGTGGGGCTTCTTCTACGAGGGCAAGCCGGCCACCGAGGACATCGTCAGCCCGAGCGGGGTCAAGACGAATGCGGCGGGCGAGGTGCGCGATGGCGGCTCATTCGAGGATCGCTTCGCCAATGTCGGCGTCTGGAACAACCTCATGGACGAGGCCGAGTTCCTGTTCGCCAAGTGGAACGAGTTCAACGCCGCCTGAGCGGCGGCGCGCACCCGGATGGCAGCAGGGCGGCGGCCGGACCGCCGCCCTCTGTCGTCTGACGAGCCAGGTATCGCCCACCCATGAAGTCGAACCGCCTTCTCACCTACCTGCAGGTGACACCGCTCTTCCTGGTGCTGCTCCTGTTCGTCATCGTGCCCCTGGCGCTGGTGCTCATCGTCAGCTTCTTCCGCTACCAGATGCTGGTCGGGCTGGTGCCCGATTTCACCTTCAAGAACTACATCGACCTGCTCTCCAACCCGACGAGCTACAAGCTCTATTTCTCGACCATCAAGTTCACGCTCATCGTCCTCGCCATCACCGGCGTGCTCGGCTTCTGGGTGGCCTATTTCCTCGTCTTCCACGTGCGCAACCTCCTGGTCGCCATCGGGCTCTTCCTCGTCTGCACCGTGCCGTTCTGGACCTCGAACATCATCCGCATGATCTCCTGGCGGCCGGTGCTCGGCACCGAGGGCCTGATCAACACGGCCCTGCTCGAGTCGGGTCTCGTCGGCGAGCCGATCAGCTGGCTGCTCTTCTCCGACTTCGCCGTGATCGTGGCTTACGTCCACCTCTTCACGCTCTTCATGATCGTGCCGATCTTCAATGCCATGGCGCGCATCGACAAGGCGCTGCTGGAGGCCGCGGTCGATGCCGGGGCGACGCGCTGGGGTGTGGTGTGGAACGTCGTGCTGCCGCTCTCGAAGACCGGCATCGCGCTGGGTGCGGTCTTCGTCGTCACGCTGGTCATGGGTGACTTCTTCGTGGTCGCGGTGATGAGCGGCGGGCTCTCGGGCTCGGCCACCTCAGGCATCTTCAACGACCTGCAGTTCCTCAACTATCCCCGCGCCGCGGCCAACGCCGTGGTGCTGCTGATCATCGTGCTTCTGATCGCCACGGCGATCTTCCGGCTGGTCGACGTCCGCAAAGAACTGGTCCGATAGCCATGTCGCTGCCCTCGCAAGGCCGTCGTCCCTGGACCTTCTACGTGCTGAGCGTGATGTTTACGCTCTTCGTGCTGTTCCTCTACGGCCCGATGTTCATCATGTTCATCCTGTCATTCCAGGGGCCGACCGGCGGGCTGGTCTTTCCGATGCGCGGCTTCTCGTTCACCTGGTTCGAGGCCCTCTTCGGGCAGGCGCGGACGGGCGATGTGGGCGGGGCGTTCTCGCGCTCGCTGCCGCTCGCCCTTATCGTCATGGTGCTGACCGTGCTCATCTCGGTGACGGCGGGCTTCGCCTTTCGCCGGCGGTTCGTGGGCTCGGGCTTTCTCTTCTACACCGCCGTCGCCAGCCTGATCGTGCCGGGGCTCGTGCTCTCGATCGGCATCCTCGTCACCGCCCGGTTCCTCGGTATCCCCGCCCGCTGGTGGTTCACGGGTCTTGGTGCGCATCTCTCCTGGACGCTGCCCTTCGGCCTCTTGATCATGTTCGCCATCCTCGGGCGGCTCAGCCCCTCCTACGAGGAGGCGGCCTACGACATGGGGGCGACCCGCTGGCAGACCGTCCGCCACGTCGTCATCCCGATCGTCTTTCCCGGCATGATCGCGGTCGCCCTCTTCGGCTTCACGCTCTCCTATGACGAGTTCCCGCGAAGCTGGCTGACCGTGGGCTCGCTGAACACCCTGCCGATCGAGATCTGGACGATGACCACCAACGTCACCTCGCCGGCGCTCTACGCCCTCGGCACGGTCACCTCGGCCATCTCCTTCGTCGCGATCGGCCTCGCCATCGGCTCGATCGCCTACATCCAGCACCGCCGCTCGAAGAGAACCTGAAGCATGGACGGACAGCCCTCCGGCAGCGGCGAGATCCGCCTCGTCAATGTCACCAAGACCTTCGGCGACATGGATGCGGTCAAGTCGATCGACCTCGTCATCCCGCACGGCTCCTATTGCTGCCTCGTCGGCCCCTCAGGCTGCGGCAAGACGACGATCCTGAGGATGATCGCCGGGCACGAGACGCCGACCTCGGGCGAGATCCATATCGGCGAGCAGATGGTCGTCGGCCTCAAGCCGGTGCAGCGCGGCACCGCCATGATGTTCCAGTCCTACGCGCTCTTCCCGCATCTCTCGGTGCTCGACAACGTCGCCTTCTATCTGAAGATGCGCGACGTCGCGAAGGCCGAGCGGCGCCAGCGGGCGCGGGAGATGCTGGAGCGGGTGCAGCTCGACCACCTGGCCGAGCGCATGCCGGCGATGCTCTCCGGCGGCCAGCAGCAGCGCGTGGCGCTGGCGCGGGCGCTGATCACCAACCCCAGGGTGCTGTTGCTCGACGAGCCGCTCTCCGCCCTCGACGAGTTCCTGCGCCTGCGGATGCGCGGCGAGCTCAAGAGCCTGCAGAACGAGCTCGGCATCACCTTCGTCCACGTCACCCACACCCAGCCGGAGGCGATCGCACTCGCCGACATGGTGGTGGTCATGGACCACGGGCGGATCGACCAGGCGGACACGGCCCGCCACATCTTCTCGCGGCCGGCCACGCCCTATGTGGCGCGCTTCATGGGTGGCCAGAACGTGCTCTCCGGCATAGTGACGGAGACGTCCGGCGGGGTGCTGGCGATCGCCGACGCCAGCGGGCCGACCTACGCCGCCAGCGCCAGCGGAACCATGCCGGCCGTCGGCACGCCCATGTCCTTCGTCGTCCGCCGCGACCGGATTGCGCTGACGAAGGGTGCCTCGGCAGCCGCCGGCGAAGTGAACGCCGTCAATGGCCGGGTGATCGCCACCGAGTACCAGGGCACCTATGTCAAGGTGACGCTGGACGTGGCCTCGCGCGAGGCCTTCGTCGCCAATATCGGCGACGACACTTACTTCGCCGATCCGCTCAGGGTCGGCGACGAGGTGACGGCGCGCTGGGCGACCGCCGACGTGCACGTTCTCGAGCGCGCGGACACCGGTGCGGCGATCGATCCTTACGCCGAGGACGCGGCCTGACTGATCACCGGCCGCCGGGCTCGGCGGCGACGCTCTCGTAGATCTCGTCCTCCTGCGCAAAGTGCAGGCGGAGGATGGCGTCGAGTCCGTAGAGCGCACGGCGCAGCTCGGCGCGTTCCTCGTCGTCCGGGCCTTCTGCCGGCAGCTCGGCGACGAGGCGGTGGAAGCGGCGGATCAGGTGGCCGATCTCGCGATGCGTGCGGCTGATGGCGGCCATCGGGTCGCGGCCGCCGAGGAGATGCGCCAGGTTCGGGTGGAGCTTCTGCTCGTCGGCCCGCTCGTGCGGCAGGATCTTCTCCTGGAGGAGGGCGTCGACGGCGCGAAGCTCCGCCATGAGCGTGCCGTCCCTGGTGCCGTCCAGCCGCTCGGCGAGCTGGGCCAGCCGGTCGAGGGCAGGTGCCAGGCCGGCATGCTCGGCCTTGAGCCGACGCAGCTCGCCGGGCTCTATCTGCCCGTTCGAGCTCGCGGGCAGGCTGCCGCCGATAGCGCGGAGCGCGTTCAGGATCACCGCGACGTCGATCACCTCCTGGACCAGAGCACCCGCCACGGGCGGGAGATGGCCCAGTGCCGCGACGATCATGCCGGCGGCCGAGAGCGCCATGCCGGCGACGACGCTCTGCAGGGCGATGCGCCGCGTGTGGCGGGCGATGCGGATGCCCTCCGCCAGCCGGTCGAGGCGGTCGACGAGCAGCACGATGTCGGCCGCTTCGCTCGCCGCCCCGGCGCCGCGCGCGCCCATGGCGACGCCGACATCGGCAGCGGCCAGCGCCGGCGCGTCGTTGACCCCGTCGCCCACCATGACGGTGATCGCCTCGGCGCGTTCGGCCCGGACGGCGTCCACCTTGTCCTCGGGCGAGCGGTCGGCAAGCACGGTGTCGACGCCGACGGCCGCGGCCACCGCCTCGGCGACGTCGTGACGGTCGCCGCTCAGCATGACCACACGACCGATGCCGGCCCGATGCAGGTCACGCAGCGTGCGCGGGGTTTCGGGCCGGATCTCGTCCGTGACGACGAAGGCTCCGGCGAGCCGGCCGTCGACGCCGACGAAGACGATGGCGGCACCCTCGCGGGCCGCCCGCCGCAGCGTACCGGCGGCGCGTTCCTCGGCCTCGGCCGCGTCCATGCCGTCGGCGACGAAGGCAAGGCCGCCGAGCCGCACCGTGCGGCCCAGGACCCGGCCGGCGATGCCGGTGCCGGGTGCCTCCTCGATGGCTTCGGCCATGGCGAGGTCGAGCCCGCGGCGCTCGGCGGTGCGCCTGAGGGCGGCGGCGATCGGGTGGGTCGAGAACTGGTCGAGCGAGGCGGCGAGGCGGAGAAGCTCCGTCTCGGTCGTCTCGTCGTAGCGGTCGATCCCGGCGATCCGGGCGAGGCCGGTGGTGAGCGTGCCGGTCTTGTCGAAGACGAGCGTGCGGACCCGGGCGAGGGTCTCGAGCGCACCGCCGCCCTTGACCAGGATGCCGCGCCGGGCCGCCGCCGAGATGCCGGCCATGATGGCCACGGGTGCGGCCAGGATCAGCGGACAGGGGGTGGCGACCACCAGCACGGCGAGGGCCCGGCCCGGATCGCCGGAGCCGAGCCAGGCGAGGCCGGCAAGCAGGAGGCTCGCCGGCAGGAAGATCATCGCGTAGCGGTTGGCGAGCCGGACGAAGGGCGCCTTCTCGCGCTGCGCCGCCTCGACCAGCCGGACGATCCCGGCATAGGTG
>JAUIID010000244.1 GCA_030431615.1 Alphaproteobacteria bacterium | reverse complement strand
CCGTGCTCGACCGGCATCTGCCGGCCGGGGCGACGCCACCCAAAGCGGCAGTCGCTTCCGTCCAGCCGCCACCCGAGGTGTGGCAGCGGCTCGACATCGCCATCGGCCTCAAGCGCCTCGACCGCCACGTCAAGCCGGGCGTCGCCACCATGGCGCGCGGTCGCGACCCGATGCCGAACGAGATGCGCTCGGGGCAGGACAAGTCGTTGCGCCTCTGGCGCATGGCTGCCGTGTCGGCGAGTGTGGTGGCTCTCGCCTTGGCGCTGATCCTGCTCGGCGACCGGTTCCTGCCCCCGGCGGTCGACACCCCGGCGGAGGCAGCACCGGCAGAGCCGGCGCAGGATCGGGTCGCACTCCTGCAGCCGCTCGCCCCCGGCCGGGTCTGGCGCGTCGGGCTCGCCGGCAACCAGCTGAGCGTGACGCCGCTGCCGCCGCTCGTGCTCACCGACGACCGGGTGCTGCGGCTCTGGGCCATGCCGGACCCGGACGGCACGCCGCAGGCGCTGGGCTCGCTCGACGGCGGCCGGACCACGACCCTCGAGCTGCCCGAGGAGTTCGAGGCCACAGGGCTCGGCCTTGGCGTCTCGGTCGAGAGCGCGGAAGCGCCGCCCATGGCCCTGCCGACCGCCCCCTTCCTCTTCTACGGCCGGCTCCTGCCTTGACCACGGCGTCCGGCGCGGCGGCCTTCGCCGCCGGCCTGCCGGCGTCCGGGTCGCTGCTCGCCCTCGATGTGAGCAAGCGCCGCATCGGGCTCGCCGGGACCGATCCGGGCCGGCGCCTCGTCACGCCGCTTCTGACCTTCGAGCGCAAGGGTCTCGCCGCCGACACGGCCCGCCTCCAGGCCGTGGCCCGGGAGCGTGGTGCCGTGGCGCTGGTCCTCGGCCTGCCGCTCAACATGGACGGCAGCGAGGGGCCGAGGGCCCGCTCGGCCCGGGACACGGCGCAGAATTTCGCGGCCGCCCTCGACCTGCCCTGCTTCCTCCAGGACGAGCGGCTGACGACCGAGGCGGTCCGGGATGCGATCGCCGAAGGCCGGCTGGCGCGGCCGAAGCCGGGTGCCGCCATCGACCACTACGCCGCCGCGGTGATCCTCGAGGATGCGCTCCGGGCGTTTCGCGCTGCCGGCGGCATCTGCTAGACCATCGGCGACCGGACGGGGAGGCAGGCGATGGTGCGGCTGGTGCAGATCGGGCTCGGCGGCTGGGGCCGGGACTGGGCGAAGGAAGTGCTGCCCGACGTGCCGGAGGCCGAGCCCGTGGCGTTCGTCGACGGCGATCCGGGGATGCGCGAGCTCGCCCGCGAAACGCTCGGCATCCCGTCTGAGAGACTCTTCGCCTCGCTCGACGAGGCTGTGGCGGCAACCCGGCCGACAGCGGCCCTCGCCGTGGTGCCGCTCGCCGCTCATGCGGCGGTCACCGAGGCCGCGCTTCGCCGAGGCCTGCACGTGCTGGTCGAGAAGCCCTTCACCGAGACCCTGGCCGAGGCGGCGGCCCTGGTCGAGCTGGCCCAGAGCTCGGGCCTGCACCTCATGGTCAACCAGAACTACCGGCATTTCCCGACGCCCTTGGCCTTCCGCCGCCTCGTCGCCGACGGTGCGCTCGGCCATGTCGGCTCGCTCGCCGTGGATTTCTGGAAGGCCTGGGACGAGAACTACCGCTACTTCTTCCTCGCCGAACCCCTGCTCTCGGACATGGCGATCCACCATTTCGACATGATGCGCTACGTCCTCGACGACGAGCCGGAGGCGGTGACGGCAATGAGCTGGAGCGAGCCCGGCACCCCCTTCCAGGGCCGACCGGCGGCCGCCGCCCTGATCCGCTTTCGGCGCGGCACCGTGGTCAGCTATCGCGGCACCTGGATCAGCCGCGGCCCCGACACGCCATGGGGGGCCGACTGGCGGATCGACGGCAGCGATGCCGCCGCCCTCGGCACGTTTCGCGGCAACAAGGGCGACCGGCGCGGCGCCGACCAGATCAGGCTGCACACCGCCCATGACAAGTCCCGCCCGCTGGAGCTGGAGCCCGTGCCGCGCGTCGACCGGGCGGGTGCGCTCGCCGCCTTCGCCGACTGGGTGGCGACCGGCCGCCCGGCGGCCGGCCTCAGCACCGGCGCCGACAATCTCAGGAGCCTCTCGCTGATGCACGCGGCGATCCGCTCGGCCGCCGAGCACGGTCGCCTGGTGCCCGTGGCCGAGATCGCCAATGCGGCCGGGATCATGGATTTGAGCACGACCGAGGAGGGCGGCAAATGAGCCGGGAGCCGAGGGTCACCGTCTGGAACGAGTTCCGCCACGAGAAGGCCAACCCGAAGGTTGCCGAGATCTACCCGCGCGGCATCCACGAGGCGCTGGCGGCACCCTTGCGTGCGGTCGGCCTCGAGGTCGCGACGGCGACGCTCGACGAGCCGGAGCACGGCCTCGACCGCCGCCGCCTCGATGCCACGGATGTGCTCGTCTGGTGGGGCCACCGGGCGCATGACGAGGTCGCCGACGAGATCGTCCGGCGGGTGCACCAGCGGGTGCTGGAAGGCATGGGCCTCGTCGCCCTGCACTCGGCCCATTTCTCGAAGATCTTCAAGACGCTGATGGGCACGGGCTGCGACCTGAAATGGCGCGAGGCGGGCGAGCGCGAGCGGCTCTGGGTGGTCGACCCCACCCACCCCATCACCGCCGGCCTGCCGGAGCAGATCGTCATCGAGCACGAGGAGATGTACGGCGAGCATTTCGACATCCCGCCGCCCGACGAACTCTTCCTCGTCAGCTGGTTTCAGGGCGGCGAGGTCTTCCGCTCGGGCTGCACCTGGCGGCGTGGCCAGGGCCGCATCGCCTATCTCCGCCCGGGCCACGAGACCTATCCGACCTACCACAACGAGCAGGTCCAGATGCTGATCCTGAACGCCGTCCGCTGGGCGGCATCGGCAGGCGGCGCCACCCCGAAGCGCGGCAACCAGCAGCCGCAGGAAGCCCTGGGCTAGACCCTCGTCAGAACGAGTCGAGATAGGCGAGAAACGCGTCGATCTCGCCCGGCGTCATGGTGACCACGGGCATCTCGGGATGGCCGGTGGTCAGGCCCTCGGCCAGACCCTCGGCCAGCATCTCGACCGGCCATTGCTCCTTGAAGGTGCGAAAGGGCGGTGCCTCGGGGAGCGGGCTCTCGCCCGTGGCCCCGGTGGCGTGGCAACCGGCGCAGAACGTCTCGGCGATGATCCGCCCGCGCTCGACGAGTTCCGCATCCGCGGCCGCGAGGGTGGCCGGCAGGCAGGCGCCGGCGAGACCGGTCAGGATGGCCGCGTGGCTGCCCAGGGATGCGCGTTTCGTCATGCTTTGCCTCCGAGGCTCGCCCGTGGACCCCGCAAGCGCTACATAGACCACGCACTCATACGAAGAAAGCACGCCCGTTGCGCTGGCTCCTGCCGCTCCTGCTCGTTCTGGCCCTCGTCGTTCTCCCCGTCGGCGTCTCCGCCTGGCGCCAGGGTGCCGTCGCCCACTGGAACGGCGGCCGCTGGGCCAGCACCGGCCTGGCGCCCGACCCGGTCACGGCGACCGAGGCCGTCGTGCAGGTCTATTGCGCCGCCTCGCTCGGCCTCAAGGGGGCCATTGCGGATCATTGCTGGATCTCGATGAAGCCGGAGAACGCCCAGAGCTATACCCGTTACGACGTGGTCGCCTGGGATCTGCGGCGCGGCGGCGAGGCGATCCGGGTGAACCACCGTGGCGTGCCGGACGGCAACTGGGCCGGCAACCGGCCGCGCCTCCTGCTCGACCGCCGGGGTGCGGCGGCGGCAGCGCTCATTCCAGAGATCGAGCAGGCGGTGACCGATTATCCCTACCGTCACACCTACCGCATGTGGCCCGGCCCGAACTCCAACACCTTCATCGCCTGGATCGCGCGCGAGGTGCCGGGCCTCGGGCTGGACCTGCCGCCCCGCGCCATCGGCAAGGACTATCTGGGCCCGCGCATCCTCGCCCCGGCGCCGAGCCACACCGGCTTCCAGCTCTCGCTCGGCGGCGTGTTGAGCCTGATGGTCGCCCGGGCCGAAGGGCTGGAGCTCAATCTCTCGGGCATCGTCCTCGGGGTCGACCCGCTCGACCTCGCCATCACGCTGCCCGGCCTCGGCCGGCTCAGCATTCTCGGCGACTGACCTGCCGTCCGGCTTGGGCTATAGGTTCTCCAAACAGGGGCGGGAGCGCGCACGATGACAGTCGAGAAATGGGGCGAGTTCGAGGGCGAGCCGGTCCGCCGCGTCGTCCTCGACAACGGCCGTGGCCTCAAGGCTGCGATCCTCTCGTGGGGCGGCGTGCTGCAGTCCCTAACGCTCGACGTCGACGGCCGGCCGCGCCCTCTCGTCCTCGGCTTCGAGAGCTTCCCCGACTACCCGGCGAAGTCGCCCTATTTCGGCGCCACGGTCGGCCGCTTCGGCAACCGCATCGGCCACGCCACCTTCACTCTCGACGGCGTGCGCCACGAGCTCGAGGCCAACATGGGTGGCGTCCACCACCTGCATGGCGGGGCCAAGGGCTGGGGCAAGCAGCTCTGGCGGATGACGCCCGGCGAGGACGGAAGCTCGGTCACGCTCGAGCTCACCTCAAAGGCGGGCGAGGCCGGCTACCCGGGCACGGTCGAGGCGCGCTGCGTCTACCGGCTCACCGACGACAGCCTCGACATCGAGATGACCGCCACGACCGACGCGCCGACGCCGATCAACATGGTGCACCACACCTACTGGAACCTCGACGGCCAGGGTTCGATCGAAGCGCACCGGCTGCAGCTCGCCGCCGACGGCTACCTGCCGACCGGCGAGGGGCAGATCCCGACCGGCGAGATCAGGCCGGTGGCCGGCACCGGGTTCGATTTCCGCGCGGCCCGGCGGATCGACGCCCAGGGCACCGCCGACTACGACCACTGCTTCGTCGTGAACGGCACCGGCCTGCGTCCCGTGGCCGACCTCGTCGCCAGCGACGGCCGGGTCAGGATGACGCTCGAGGCCGACCAGCCGGGCGTGCAGTTCTATACCGGCTTCAAGATGGACATCGCCGCCTCGGACGGCACGCATATCGGCCCGCGGGCCGGCCTCTGCCTCGAGACCGAGTGCTTCCCCGACGCCCCGAACAAGCCGCAGTTCCCGAGCTCGATCCTGCGGCCGGGCGCAACCTACCGGCACCGAATGGTGCATCGCTTCGCCGTCGCCGGGGCCTGAACACGATGCGCGTCGCCGTGATCCAGATGAACTCGGGGCCGGACAAGGGGGCGAACCTCGCGGCCGCGAAGGCGCTGATCGAGAGGGCCGTCGAGCGCGACCGGCCGGATCTCGTGAGCCTGCCCGAGACCTTCACGATCATGGGCGGCGGCAATGCCGGCCGGCGTGCGGCCGCCGAGGCGATCCCGGGCGGTGCCGCCTGGACCATGCTCCGGGACCTCGCCCGCGAGCACGAGGTCAACGTCCACGGCGGCAGCTTCTTCGAGGATCTGGGCGAGGGCCGCCTCGCTAACACGACCGTGGTCTTCGACCGCACCGGCCTGGAGGTCGCCCGCTACCGCAAGATCCACCTCTTCGACGTCGAGACCCCGTCCGGCGAGGTCTATCGCGAGAGCGACTACACCGTGCCGGGCGACCAGGTGGTGACGGTCGACCTCGAGGGGGTCAGGGTCGGGCTCACCATCTGCTACGATCTCCGTTTCGCCGAGCTCTTCATCGCCCTGCGCCGGGCCGGGGCGGAGCTGATCCTGGTCCCCGCCGCCTTCACCCTGCCGACCGGCAAGGACCACTGGGAGGTGCTGCTCCGGGCGCGCGCCATCGAGACGCAGTGCTACGTCGCCGCCGCCGCCCAGGTCGGCAGCTTCCCCGCCGGGTCCGGCGTTCGCCACAGCTACGGCCACGCGCTCGTCGCCGACCCCTGGGGCCATGTCGTGGCCCGTGTCTCGGACCGGCCTGGCCACGCCACGGCCGAGCTCGACCCCGACTATCTCCGGCTCGTCCGGCAACGCCTGCCGGTCGAGCGCCACCGCCGCTTGGGACAATCAGGATGACCACCAGTATCGGCTTCGTCGGGCTCGGCTCGATGGGCCTGCCGATGGCGAAGCAGCTGCTCGCCGCGGGCCACACCGTCTACGGCTTCGACGTCGCGAAGAAGCCCCTCGAGGAGCTGGCGGCGGCCGGTGGCCACCCGGTCGCGAGCCCGCGCGACGCCGCCGACCAGGTGTCGCTCCTGATCCTCGTCGTCGCCACCGCCGACCAGGCCGAGACCGCCCTCTTCGGCAAGGATGGCGGGGCTACCGTGCTCGGCGAAGGCGGGGTCGTGGTGCTGCACAGCACCGTCCCGCCGCCCTTCACCAAGGCGCTCGGCGAGCGGCTCGCCGAGATGGGCCTCGACCTCCTCGACGCGCCGATCAGCGGCGGCCAGGTCGGTGCCGTGGCCGGCACGCTCACCGTCATGGCGTCCGGCAGCGAGGCGGCCTTCGCCGCGGCCGCCCCGGCCCTCGACGCGATGGCGAAGACCGTCTACCGGCTGGGCTCCGAGCCCGGCATCGGCTCGACCGTGAAGATGATCAACCAGCATCTCGCCGGCGTGCATCTCGCCGCAGCCGGCGAGGCCATGGCGCTGGGTACCGCCTGCGGCGCCGATCCGAAGACCCTCTTCGAGGTGATCTCGAACAGCGCCGGCAATTCCTGGATGTTCACGAACCGCGTGCCGCACATCCTGGCGCGCGACTTCACCCCGCACTCCGCCGTCGAGATCTTCGTCAAGGATCTCGGCATCGTTCTGGACACCGCCCGCGGGCGGCGCTTCCCGCTGCCGATCGCGGCCGCCGCCCACCAGCAGTTCCTCGCCGCCGCCGGCGCCGGCTATGGCCGCGAGGATGACAGTGCGGTGGTCAAGGTCTACGAGCGGCTCGGCGGCTTCGAGGTGGCCGGCAAGGGCGGCGGCGGGGACGGGAAGGACTGACGCCCTTGGCCGCGCAGCCCCGGCGGTTCTTCGGCGTCGGCGCCCGGCTCAACGAGGTCGCCGGCTGGGTGCTGCTCGTCCTGCTGGGCCTCGGCTGCGTCCTGGTGCTCAGGCCCTTCTTCTCGTCACTGCTCTGGGCGATCATCCTGGTCTTCTCGACCTGGCCCCTGCACCAGCGGCTGAAGGCGCTGCTCGGCGGCCACAACCTGCCGGCCTCCTTCCTCATGACCCTGGCGCTGGCGGCAGCGCTCATCGTGCCGATGGCGCTCCTGGTGAGTGCTCTCGCCGACACGGCGGAGGACGCCATCACCCAGTTCCGGGTGAACGTCGGCGCCAATGGCGCCGGTGCGATGGCCGAGCCGCCCGGCTGGCTCATCGGCCTGCCGCTGGTCGGCAATTTCCTCGCCGACCTCTGGCGCGGCCTGATCACCAACACGGGCGACCTCCTGGCCTCGGCCCTGCCCTATTTCGCCCCGGTCCGCGACGCCGCGATCCGGGGCGGCCTCGGCCTCGGGCGC
>JAUIID010000243.1 GCA_030431615.1 Alphaproteobacteria bacterium | reverse complement strand
CGCTCGACCGCGCCATCGCCCAGGCGCGCACCATGCAGGGGCCCCTGATCTTCACGGACGCGGCCGATGCCACCTCGTCCGGCGCCACCGGCGATTCCAACGCCATCATCCGGGCACTGAGCGAGGCGAAGTACCCGAAACGCGTGCTGGCGCAGATCGTCGATCCCGAGGCGGCGAAGGCGGCGCACGCGGCCGGCATCGGCGCCACGGTGAAGGTCACGCTCGGCGGTGCTATCGACACGCGCCGCTACACGCCGATGCCGGTCGAGGCGCGGGTCAAGCTGCTCATGGACGGCGAGGCCAGGCTCGAGACGATGAAGACGCCGCTCGAGGCCGGCCCGGTGGCCGTCCTGACCTTCGCCAACTTCACCGTCGTCGTGCTCTCCGTCTCGGTCAGCCTCTTCGACCGGGCGATGTTCTACGCCGCCGGCTGCAACCCCCGCGACTACGACCTCATCGTCGTGAAGTCGCCCCACTGCGAGCCGCACATGTTCGACGACTGGGCCGAGAAGAACTTCAACATCGACGCCCCCGGCGCCACCTCGGCCGATCTCGCCAGCCTCGGCCACACGATCTGCGCGCGGCCCATGTACCCGATGGAGCCCGACACGACCTTCGAGCCGAAGGCGGTCCTCTACGGCCGCTGACCATGGCCGCGCGGCCGAACATCCTCTTCCTCTTCTCCGACCAGCACGCGCAGCGGGTCGCCGGCTGCTACGGCGACCCGCTTGGCGCGACGCCTAACATCGACCGGCTGGCGGCGCGCGGTGTCACCTTCGACAACGCCTGTTGCGCGTCGCCCATCTGCACGCCGAGCCGGATGTCGCTGCTCACCGGCCGCTGGCCGCACGAGCAGAACTGCTGGACCCTGCAGGACACCCTGGCCTCGGACCTCCCGACCTTCGCCCATGCCCTGGGCGCTGCCGGCTACCGCACCATCCTCGTCGGGCGGATGCATTCCATCGGCCCGGACCAGCTCCACGGCTATGCCGAGCGCGACATCGGCGATTGCGGGCCGAACTGGCTCGGCGTCGAGCGGCAGAAGCTCGGGCCCCTGGGCGGAACCCAGGGACCGAGCCCGCCCGATGCAGGGGGCCGGGCGATCAGCATCAGCCGCTCCGGGCCCGGCCAGTCCGGCTACGAGGTGGTCGACGACGCCACGACCGAGGCCGCCCTCGCCCGGCTCGACGAGCTTGGTGCCGCCGGCGAGGATGCCCAGCCCTTCTGCCTGACGGTCGGCTTCATCCTGCCGCACTGCCCGTTCGTGGCACGCGGCCCCGACTATGCCCGGTTCGAGGGCCGCGTCGGCCCGCCCCGCCTGCCCCCGCCATCGGCCGGGAGGGAGCATCCCTGGCACGCGAAATGGCGCGCCCATGCCGCGACGGTCGATCCCGACCCCGACGACGTGATCCGCGCCCGGACGGCCTATTGGGGGCTGGTCTCGGCCCTCGACGCCAAGATCGGTCGCATCCTCGACCGGCTGGAGGCCACCGGCCTCAGCGAGAACACGCTCGTCGTCTACGCCTCGGACCACGGCGAGCAGGTCGGCGAGCACGGGCTCTGGTGGAAGAATACGTTCTACGAGGATTCCGTGAAGGTGCCGCTCGTGATGGCCGCCCCGGGCCGCCTCCCCGCAGGCGGGCGCTGCGGCCGGGTGGTGAACCTGATCGATATCGGTGCCACGCTGATCGAGGCCGCCGGCGCCCCGCCCTTGCCGCGCAGCCACGGCCGAAGCCTGCTCGACATTGCAAGAGCACCGGACGGGCCCTGGGTCGACGAGACGTACAGCGAATACGTCACCGACCTCCTCTCCGTCTGGACCGGCCCCGAGGCCGTCTGCCAGCGCATGCTGCGCACGGCGCGCTGGAAATACGTCCACATGGAGGGCTACCGCCCGCAGCTCTTCGACATGGTGGCCGACCCCGACGAGCTGAACGATCTCGGTGCCGATCCGGCCCATGCCGCGGTGCGCACGGCCCTCAGAGCTCGGGTGCTGGCCGGCTGGAACCCGGACGCGATCCGCCGCGAGGTCGATGCCCGCTGCGAGGAAAAGCGCCTGCTCGAAGCCTGGGGCAGCCGGACGCGGCCCCGGAGCACGGCGCAATACCTCATCCGGGACGAGGACAGCTGGCTCGACGAGCTACCGGCCGAGCGCCGCTAGCCTGGGTGCGATGTCGGCCTGCACCACGCCGATGATCTCCTGCCCCTCCGCATCGCCAATCCGCGCCGCCGCCTCGGTCATGCGCTCGCACAGGTCCGCGATGACCGGCGCCTGATCCGGATAGTGCTTGAACCGCTCGAAGCCGCCATCGTCGCGCGGCGTGAGATAGATGTTCAGCTCCTCCTCGGGGTCAGCCTGGAGGTCGAAGAGCTCGTGCGCGCCATTGGCCGAGGCGATCAGCTTCCAGCGGTCGGTGCGGATGGCGCGCTGGTGGATGCGGCTCTTGTGGGTGATGTTCTCGACATAGGCGGACGCCGGTCGCCCGCTATCCGCCTCGCCCCGAAGCAGGGGCAGGAGGCTCCGGCCGTGCAGGCCGTCGGGTAGCGGGGCGCCCGCGATCTCCAGCATGGTGGGCGTCAGGTCCTGCAGCCCGATCGCGGCGGCGTTGCGCGAGCCAGCGGCAATCCCCGGCCCCTCGGCGAGGAAGGGGATGCGGATGGCGTCGTCATGGCAGACGAACTTGTGCTCGCCTTCCGGCCGATACCAGAACGTGTCGCCATGGTCGGAATAGAAGATGACGATCGTGTTCCCGGCGAGGCCCGCGTCGCGCAGCGCCTGCCGCACCCGCCCCAGATTGTGGTCGAGGGCACTGACCGCCGCGTAGTAGCCGGCGAACGGCACGCCCCGCCCCCGATAGGGCTCGTAGAAGCGCGCTGGCGCCGAATAGGGATCGTGCGGCGGGTAGAAGCTGAGCACCATGGCGAAGGGCTGCTCGGCGTCCTGCTGCCGGGCGATGAAGGCGGCGGCCGCATCGGTCTGCCGGTCCGGCCGGTACTCGCCGTCCAGCTTCCCGTCGAGCCAGTGGCCCTTACGCGAATTGAACGACTCCTCCCAGACGTCGAAGAAGGGCGGGTGCTTCTCGCCCAGGTGCCACTTGCCGAAATGCGCCGTCAGGTAGCCCGCCCGCTGCAGCTGCGCCCAGACGGTCTCGTGGCTGGTGCAGTGCGAGGCGAAGGCGTCGTCGACGCCATAGAGATTCTCGATCAGCCCGTGCGCATGCGGATAGACGCCGGTCCACATCGTGCCACGCGCCGGGGTGCAGACCGGCCAGGGCGTGTAGGCGTTCTCGAACGTCATGCCGCCAGCCGCCATGGCATCGGCGGCAGGCGTCTCGGTGAAGCGGTTGCCGTAGGCTGAAAGCGTGTCCCGGCGCTGCTGGTCGGTGAGGACGAGGACGATGTTGGGGCGGGTGCTCATGGATCATCCTCGACCGGGGACATGGCGGCAGCGGCGACCGCATCCGAACACATCCCGCCAGCCGAAGCAACGACCGCCAGCGCGCCGCGACTGCGAGCGAAAGCCGTGGCTCGACGCGGAATTTTCCACCTTTCCACGTGTCAGCGCACTTTACAACTCGATCAGCAGTTGCCCCGCGCCAACCCCGCCTTGCCCGGAATGGATCCGGGATCACGGCGTTGCATCATCGCATATGTAAATGCTCTTTACAGATTTAACTTGACTTGTTTTTGTTTTACTTGTTCGATATGCAATATAGTACGTACCAAATACTTTGTAACGAATTGACGACAGTCGCGCACCTCATCATCAATGCTACCGTTCTCGCAGTCACCCACAATGACGCGGGAACGACAGGCAATATTGCCTTTGCTCGCAGAAAGAGGGGAAGCGAAATGCGCGATCTCCAGATCGGGGAGCTCGAGCACGTCTATGGCGCCGGCGGCAGGGGGTATTGCTGCAGGTGCGGTGGCGGCCATGGCGGCAGCAGCAGTGGCAGCAAGAGCAAGTCCAAGAGCAAGTCGAAGAGCAAGAGCAAGTCGAAGAGCAAGTCGAAGAGCAAGAGCTGATCGTGACCGGCTCGCGGGTCGCGACCTGACCCGCCACTGACGACCGAGGAAGGCGCTCCGCAATTCGGGGCGCCTTCTGCGGAGTGGATACCGGCATGACCAGCCTCGACGACGCATCGAGCCCCGGCGATGACCAGCTTGCGGTGCCGGCTGCCCAGTCGCCACCGCGTTCGCGTCAGGAAATCTGGCTCCTGGGCCAGCCGCCGCTCGGCCGATACCTTGATTTTGTCAACGAATCCGTCATCGGCGGCGCCATCATGCCGCAGCGGCAGCTGGCCGATGAATGGCGGGCGGCCAACGACCATTACGGCGAGCTGGAGGAGCGGGAGGCGGGGCTGGCCGATACGATCGACTGGCGCCCGCTCGACCCGGAGCTCCAACCGCTGGCCGATGCCGTGCAGGCCGATCTGCGCTTCCAGCACACCTTCCCGACCCTGCCCGTGACCTTCGGCATGGTGGAGTTGGACAAGCTCGTCGTCTACCAGACGCGGGTGACCGGCGACTTCGTCGACGGCCTGGCCCGGCGCCTGGGCCCGGCGCCGGATCCCGCCACCATCTTCCGGACCTGCCAGCCGCTCGACGCCGAGCTGCCGCGCCTGCAGGTCGAGAAGGCGGACGACAGCCGCTACCTCTTCACCTCCGAATCGCACGACATGCGCTTCCACGAGACGCGGCTGTTCGACGCCGCCGACATGCCCGGCTACGCGTCGTTCGGCACCGTCGCGGGCGTCGTCGGGCTGGTCGTCGGCTTCGGCGGCAACTTCCTCAACGTCATCCGCTCGGACGACCGCTTCCTTCTCAACAACGGCTACCACCGGGCGGTGGCGCTCCGCTCGCTCGGCGTCACCCACGTGCCATGCGTCATCCAGACCGTCACCCGCCTCGACGAGCTGCACGTCGTCGGGCCGGAGCGGGTGGTCGACGATCCCGCCTTCTACTACCGCGCCAGGCGGCCGCCGCTGCTCAGGGACTTCTTCGACCCCAGGATCGCGCGGCGCCTGCCGACGCGGCCGCGCCGCAAGCTCATCGAGGTCTCCTTCAAGGTCCACCGGACCTACGTCGTCGGCTGACCGATGAGCGTGCCCGAAAAGCAGCCGCTCTTCCGCGCGGAGGTCCTTGACGAACAGCAGAGCCAGTGGCTCGGCACGGTGCTGCTGGCACCCCGCGTCTCGTTTCGCCTGTTCACCACCTTCGCGCTGAGCGCCATCGCCGCCCTGCTCGCCCTGCTCTGGTTCGGCGACTACACCGCCAAGGCGCGGATCAATGGCTGGCTGGTGCCGGAAAAGGGCGTCATCCGCATCTACAGCCAGCAGCCCGGCATCGTCGCGGACCTGCCGGTCGCCGAGGGCGAGCCGGTCGCGGCCGGCACCGTGCTCGCCCGCATCTCCACCGAGGTCAGGAGCGACGTCGCCGCCGCCACACGCCAGGAGGTGGTCGAGCGCCTGCGGCAGCGGCGGGCCAGCATGGCGGCCGAGCGGACCCGCCGCGACCGGCTCTTCGAGCACGAAATCGCGGCGCTCGACGAGCGCCACGCGAACGTCGTGGCCGAGCTCGCCCATCTCGAGCGCGAGATCGAGCTGCAGCGGCAGCGCGCCGACCTCGCCGCCACCATCAGCGGCCGCTACCGGAACCTCCTCGCCAAAGGCCTGACGGCCATGCCACGGCTCGACGAGGCCGAGCAGGACCGCCTCGATCAGGCCGTGGAGCTGGAGACCCTCGAGCGCAACCGCACCCTGGTCCTGCGCGAGCGCCTGCAGGTCGAGGCCGAGCGGCGGCGCCGGCCGCTCGAGAACGCCACCCTCCTCGCGACCATCGACCGCGACGTCGCCCTGCTCGACCAGGAGATCGCCGAGGCCGAGGCGCGGCGCGAGAGCGTGCTCACCGCGCCGGTCCCGGGCATCGTCACCGGCATCCAGGTGGAGCCCGGCGCCAGCGTCGTCACCTCCGTGCCGCTGCTCAGCCTGGTGCCCGCCGACGCGGCGCTCGAGGCCGAGATGTTCGCGCCCGGCCGCGCCATCGGCTTCGTCCGCCCGGGCCAGAGCGTGCGCCTGCGCTACCAGGCCTTCCCCTACCAGAAGTTCGGCTTCTACGAGGGCACCATCGCCAGCGTCTCGCGCGCCGCGGTGAGCCCGCTCGAGCTGTCGACCGGCCTTGCCGGCCTCACCAGCCTCTATGGCCAGGACGAGCCGGTCTACCGGCTGCATGTCGAGCTCGGGCGGCAGACCGTCACGGCCTATGGTGAGGACGTCCCGCTGCAACCGGGCCTGGTCGTCGAGGCCGACGTGCTGCTCGAGACCCGCCGCCTGTTCGAATGGGTGCTCGATCCCCTCTACACCCTGACCGGGCGCTCATGACCACGGCCGACCTGCTCAATCTCGGCTTCGGCCGCCGCCTGCCCATGGTGCTGCAGACCGAGGGGGCCGAATGCGGCCTCGCCTGTCTCGCCATGATCGCCGGCTTCCACGGCCACCCGACCGACCCGGCCGGGCTCAGGCGGCTGCACGGCCTGTCCCTGAAGGGCGCCACGCTGAAGGAGGTGGTGCGGATCGCCGACCAGATCGGCTTCGCGTCGCGCCCGCTCAGGCTCGAGCTCGGCGAGCTCGCACTTCTCAAGACGCCCTGCATCCTGCACTGGGACATGAACCATTTCGTCGTCCTCAGGCAGGTTGGCCGCACCACGGCGACCATTCACGATCCCGCCGTGGGCGTCCGCCGCATGGGCCTCGAGGAGCTGTCCCGGCACTTCACCGGCGTCGCCCTCGAGCTCACCCCGACCGGCGGCTTCGAGAGCGCCGCCCCGCCGCCCGCCGTGCGCCTGCGCAGCCTGCTCGGCCGCCTGGTCGGGGTGAAGCGCGCACTCGGCCAGCTCCTCGCCCTGGCGCTGGCGCTCGAGCTCTTCGCCATGGCGAGCCCGCTCTTCCTCGGCCTCGTCATCGACCATGCCCTGGTCAGCGCCGACCGCGACCTCCTGACGACCCTGGTCATCTCCTTCGCCCTGCTGCTCCTGCTCCGGGTGACGCTCTCGGCCATGCGCGGCTGGATGCTGATCGTGCTCGGCGCATCCCTGAAGGTGCAGGCACGCACCAACCTCTTCAGCCATCTCATTCGCCTGCCGGCGAGCTATTTCGAGACCCGGCACATGGGCGACGTGATGTCGAGGTTCGGCTCCCAGGACACCATCCTGACGGCGATCACCACCGACCTCCTGGTGGCCGTGCTGGACGGGCTGATGGCCGTCGTCACGCTCGCCATCATGCTCCTCGTCGCCCCCTTCCTGACCCTGATCGTCATGGCCGGTGCGGTGCTCTACGCGGCACTGCGCTGGGCCCTCTACCGCCCGCTCCGCCAGGCCTCGGTCGAGGCGATCGTCTGGGGCGCGCGGCGCGACAGCCACTTTCTCGAGACCCTGCGCGGCATCAAGACGATCAAGCTCTTCAACGCGCAGGAGGAGCGCCGCGCGCACTGGCTCAATCTGCTCGTCGAGACGGTCAACCGGCAGCTCA
>JAUIID010000242.1 GCA_030431615.1 Alphaproteobacteria bacterium | reverse complement strand
TTGCCCGGCACCGAGTCGCTGGCGATCCGCGTGCCGACATCGTGATAGATCCAGAAACACGGCAGGATCGCCGCCACCAGCACCGGCCATGATTCCTGGTGCGCCGTCGCCAGCAGGAAGTTCGTGTAGGCGAGGCAGGAGGGCGAGGGCAGGGCCGCTGCCAGCTCGGCGGTGCTCACGCCGAACTGCTCCAGGAACGACCCGTGCAGCGCCCGCTCGACCTTGAGCGCCCCCATCGCCGAGCCCGCGAACTTCTCCGTCGCCGCCAGGTCCGGCGCCTTGCCGGCCGCCAGCGCCAGCGCCCGCGCATACTGGTCGAGATAGAGCTTGTCCTGCAGCATGTAGAACCTGAACCGCTCGCGGCTCAGTGTGCCACGGGCCAGCTCCCGGTTGAACGGCAACCCATCGATCGCCCGCCGCAGCTCGGCCGTGCGTGTCCAGATGTCTTGCGTGAATGACGTCAAACGTTTCTCCCCTGCTTGGCGTGCACCGACGACGGCATCCGCCACGTGCACCACGTCGAACGCCAATGTAGTATGTTGATGCGGCGCGAAGCGGGAAAGTGACCATGGCAGCCGTCCTCGTAGCGGACACGAACGAGATCCTGGCACGGCTCGGCCTCGACCGACGCGCGCTGGACGCCCTCTGCCGCGCCAATGTCGTGCTCCGGCTGGAGGTGTTCGGCTCGGCCGTGCGTGCCGACTTCGACTCCCGCACATCCGACCTCGACCTCGTCGTCCAGCTCCACGCACCAAGCTGCGGGTCCTATGCCGAGCGCTACTTCGCCATCAAGGAGGGGCTCGAAGGGCTGACCGGGAGGGCGGTCGACCTGCTCACGGCGGGCTCCGTCACCAATCCCTACCTTCAGCGTCGGATCGATGCCGAGAAGGTCACGCTCTTTGCAGCGTGATCCGCGCGTGCTGCTGCATGACGTCCGGCAGGCGCTGAAGCGCCTTCGCCGCTTCACGCACCACCGCTCTCTTGTTGACTACGCCGCGGACGAGCTCTTGAGGTCTGCGGTCGAGCGCCAGCTCGCCATTGTCGGAGAAGCGCTCTGGCGACTCCGCTCGATCGACGCGGCCACCGCAGCAAAGATCCGGAATCTCGATCGCATCGTGGCCTTCCGGCATGTGCCGGTGCACGGCTACGCCGCCATTGATGACAAGCTGGTCTGGGGCATCATCGAAACCCGCCTCGACGATCTCGAAGTCGACTCCAGCGAGCAGCTGAAGAGCCCCTAGCGGCCTACTAGGCGCTCGAAGGCGGTTAGGCGTACACGAGAGGAATGAACGTGAGCCGTGGGCTCGCAGTGCGACAAGATGTCAATGTCTAGGCGTTCGGGCAGACGACAACAATGGCATGAATTTATGCACTTGTGATTTCGGGGCATTGGTGTCACATTTGTCGAAAGGTATCTTCTTAGATCGGGAGGATTGCTGTGAAAGCGACCGTGTATCGCGCTCTCGTACCCGATGCTCCAAAATACAAACGAACGGAAAGTGATCGCGCTTCTTTGTCAGAAATATTAAAATCACGCCTTTCGACTCGAAGTGCTATTCGTGTACAGCAAGTGAGGCCGGGCCTAAAAAAGCCTTCTCTAATTTCCACATACGCCGGTTCTATCAAAACGATATTGTTTTCTTTTCCATCTTATGGAGTTCAAGACTCTAGATACTATAATGCTTATCGTTCCCTAATTTCAGCATTGAGGCATGGAACCTTATTTGTTGTGGCTTGTCGAAGCAATGATCAGCCCATAATTGAGAAATGGTTTACTAACAGTGGGCACGATGCTTCAAGTATTAGATGGGCCTACATGCCATCGTTTGTTAATTTCACTGACTGGGCTGAAGATGCGTACGTTGGTCTCTTAGATACTGAAGATGGTCAACATTATCTAATGGAGCCTTGGGAGTTCCAACGTGCTGGCGATGCGCTTATAGCAGACTCTGTCGAAGAACATACTAATGAGATTCGCGCTTCACAATCACCACTCATGTTCCAGGGCGGGAACTGCATTATTGCGGATTCCCATTGGTTCTTAGGGCGTGACTATTTTCTTGACTCGATCGAGCTTATTCGTCGACGTCGGGCCCCGGTTTCTATCCCGTCTGGAATGCCGGAAGAAGAGTTCGTCCGATCCCTCTTTAGAGAATATCTCGATTCGCAACGACAACTTGTGCTGCTTGGTTCGCAGCGGCCTATAGTTCTTAGTGATATTATGGGATCAGCGGACAACGGAAAGTTCTTTCTCGATCTCCCGACAGGTGGAATTGGTTCTTATCAACCGATTTTTCATATAGATATGCTTCTAACACTTATCGGTGATTTGGGAGATGGTGTTGAAGTAATGGTCGGTGATCCAGATATCGCAGACAAACTTCTTGGTGTTAAGAGTCCATTCGCTCTTCCAGATAATTATAATATAATTGCTAATCAGTTGTCTGATCTTGGTTTTAAGGTCCATAGAAATCCTCTGGTTCATTGGCCCACAGAAAGACAGAGTCTTCCGCTAAAGCAACTTGAGGACATTGGATCCGGTAACAAGGATCAAGTTTTAATGGATGCTTGTAGTGAGCTAAGACGCTCAGGTGCGACAGATAGTGCTATGATTACAATTCGTGAATGGCATCACATAACTTGGAACAATTGTATTGTAGAGAATAGTGTCGAATATGGCAAACACATATATCTACCCCAGTTCGGGTTTAATGAAAAGATTAAGTTATCCAAGCTGGATCAGCATATGGCCAATTTATGGGAAAGCTTGGGATTTACTGTGCATTTGCTTGGGGATTTCAATGCTTTTGCAGAAAGACTGGGCGTTGTTCATTGTATTAAAAAATATTTGAACCGTACAGAACCGCCCGTGACACAATAAAGGGCAGAAAAAGTAGGGAATACCACAGTGGTCGGGAGGAAGGTGAATTTCCTCGCGGCAGCTTGGGTCACCTTTTCCAATTTTCGGCGCCGGAACGAACCGAGAGGGTCATGCTCTTTGGAGCGTAATCTCCACGTGCTGTTGCAAATGGGCTATGCCCGGCAAAAACCGCCGCACTCGCCCGAACCACCGAGGCTTCTGTCCTCGGCAGTGCCCTTATTTTTGGCACGTCCCGAGAGACCACTGCCTCTTCCTTACCGTGCGTCGCACTATGTCTGCTGCCAGTCCCACGTCCTCGAACAGGACCAGACCCCATGCCCTCTCTCGGCACCACGCTACGCGGAACGCTCGCCCTCGTCCTTCTCCTCGCCGCCGGAACGGCCGCGGCCGAGGTCATCGGCGATGTCTCGACCAAGTTCCACTGGATCTCGCCCGACCACAAGATCGTCGTCGAGGCCTTCGACGACCCGAAGATCGAGGGCATCAGCTGCTATCTGAGCCGGGCCCAGACCGGCGGCTTCAAGGGCGCCTTCGGGGTCGCGGAGGACACGTCGGACGCCTCGATCACCTGCCTGCAGGTCGGCCCGATCACCGTCACGGACGAGCTGGACGAGGGCGAGGAGGTCTTCAAGCGGCGCACTTCCCTGATCTTCAAGTCCATGCAGGTGGTCCGCTTCTTCGACGAGAACCGCAACACCTTCGCCTATCTCGTCTATTCCGACCGGGTAATCGAGGGCAGCCCCAAGAACTCGATCTCGGCCGTCCCCGCCATGCCCTGGGGCGATCAGCTTCCCGATCTCGAGAAGGCCTTCTGAGCGGCCCGTTCAGGCATCGGCGAGGAGCGCCTGCATCGTTCTTGCGAACCGCCGGGCGACCGCCTCGCCCGCCACATGCCGGCCGCCTTCGACCACCAGCCTGCCGCCGACCCTGACGCTATCCACAGGGGCCCGCCGTGCGGCGAAGAGCCAGCCATCGAGCAGCGCGTCGCCCTGCCTGCCGACCAGGGCCGGGTGGTCCGGGTCGAGCGTCACGATGTCGGCACGCCGGCCGGCCTCGATGGCACCCATGTTCTGCGCCAGCGCCTGCGCCCCGCCGGCGCGCGCCTTGTCGAAGAGTGTGAGCCCGACCGAATGGCCGGGTGCTGCCAGACGGTTCCGCCGCCGGTCGCGCAGGCGCTGGCTGTATTCGAGCGAGCGCAGCTCGTCCGCCAGATCGATGCGGATATGGCTGTCCGAGCCGACCCCGAAGCGCCCGCTTTGGCCCAGATAGTCGACGCCTCTGAAGATGCCGTCGCCGAGATTGGCCTCGGTCACCGGGCAGAGCCCCGCCACCGCCCCCGAGGCCGCAAGGTCCCGCACCTCGCCGCCGTCCAGATGCGTGCAGTGGATGAGGCACCAGCGCTCGCCGAGCCCCACCTCGTCGAGCAGCCAGCGCACCGGCCGCCTGCCCGACCAGGCGAGGCAGTCGGCCACCTCCTTCTCCTGCTCGGCCGCGTGGATGTGCAAAGGCCCGCTCTCACACGCCTCGACCAGCGTCCGCAGGCTCTCCGGCGTCACCGCGCGCAGGCTGTGCGGCGCCGCGCCGACGACGAGATCCGGGTGACGCGCGCGCAGCGTCTCGATCAGCCGGACCACCGCCTCGACATCCATGACGAAGCGCCGCTGGCCCGGTGTCGACGGGGCGGCGCCGAAGCTGCCCTGATGGTAGAGCACCGGCAAATGGGTGAGCGCCATGCCGGTCGTCGTCGCCGCCGCCACGATCCGCTCGGCGAGCTCGGCCGGGTCGGCATAAGGACTGCCGTCCGAGTCGTTGTGCAGATAGTGGAACTCGCCGACCGCGGTGAAGCCCGCTTCCAGCATCTCGGCATAGAGCTGGCCGGCGATCGACTCGACGTCGTCCGGGGTCAGCCGGTCGAGGAAGCCGTACATCACCTCGCGCCAGGTCCAGAAGCTGTCTTCCGCCGGCCCGGCCCGCTCGGCGAGCCCCGCCATGCCGCGCTGGAAGGCGTGGCTGTGGACGTTCGCCATGCCCGGCACGGCGATGGCGGCGCGCGACGCCTCCGGCGCCGGCACGGCACCCGCCTCGATGCGGGCGATCGTCCCGTCCGGTGCGACCTCGACCGCCACATCTTCAGCCCAGCCTGTCGGCAACAGCGCCTGCGCAAAAAAGAGCTTGATCATCCTGCCCTCCCGTCCAACCCTGCTTCTGACCAAATCCCGGGGAGGCGGCAAGCGCTTGGCATCAACATCCAGCATGCTCCTGACCAACGCCCGCTTCGCCACCATGCAATCGGGGCAACCGGGCGGCGCCCCCTATGGCGCCCTCGCTGACGCGGCCCTGCTGATCGAGGACGGCCGCATCGCCTGGCTCGGGCCGCAGAGCGAGGCGCCGAAGGCGGCCGAAGTCGCCGATCTCGGCGGCCGCTGGGTGCTCCCCGGCCTCGTCGACTGCCACACCCACATCGTCTTCGGCGGCAACCGGGCGCGCGAGTTCGAGCTCCGGCTCGAAGGCGCCACCTACGAGGAGGTGGCCCGCGCCGGCGGCGGCATCCTCTCGACCGTCAAGGCCACCCGTGCCGCCAGCGTCGATGACCTCGTCGCAGAGGCCCTGCCGCGCCTCGACCACCTCTTGGCCGAAGGTGTCACCACCATCGAGATCAAGTCCGGCTACGGCCTCGAGCTCGACAGCGAAATCCGCATGCTCCAGGCGGCCCGCCGCCTCGCCGCCGAGCGCGACGTCGAGGTGCAGACCTCGCTCCTCGCCGCCCACGCCGCCCCGCCCGAGTTCAAGGGCAGGGCCGATGCCTATGTCGACATCGTGGTGGCCGAGATCATCCCCGCCGTCCGCAAGGCCGGCCTCGCCGATGCGGTGGACGGCTTCTGCGAGGGCATCGCCTTCTCTCCTGACCAGATGCGCCGCGTCTTCGAGAAGGCGAGGGCGGTCGATCTGCCGGTCAAGCTGCATGCCGAGCAGCTCTCCGACCTCAAGGGTGCCGTGCTCGCCGCCGAGTTCGCGGCACTCTCCGCTGACCACCTCGAATACATCCAGGAGGACGGTGTCCGCGCCATGGCCGAAACCGGCACGGTCGCCGTGCTCCTGCCCGGCGCCTTCTACACGCTCCGCGAGAAGCAGGCGCCGCCCATCGACCTCTTCCGCCGCCACGGCGTGCCGATCGCCATCGCCACCGACTGCAACCCGGGCTCCAGCCCCGCCACCTCGCTCCTCCTCATGCTCAACATGGCCGCGACACTCTTCCGTCTGACCCCCGAGGAGGCGCTCGCCGGCGTCACCCGCAACGCCGCCCGCGCCCTTGGCCTCGAAACCGAGATCGGCACGCTGGAGGTCGGCAAGCGCGCCGATCTCGCCATCTTCGACATCGACCACCCGGCCGAGCTCGCCTACCGCATCGGCTACAACCCCCTCTTCGCCAGCCTGCGCGAGGGGCGCTGGCGCCAATGCTGATGCTCCGCCCGGGTGCCGTCACCCTCGCCGAATGGCGCGCCGTGCTCGACGGCTCGCCCGTCACCCTCGACCCCGCCTGTCGCCCGGCCGTCCGCGCCTCCGCCGAGGCCATCCAGGCGATAGTTGCCGAGAACCGCACGGTCTATGGCGTCAATACCGGCTTCGGCAAGCTCGCCTCGACCCGCATCGCGAGGGACGACCTCGAGCTCCTGCAGAAGAACCTCGTCCTCTCGCACTCGACCGGCACCGGAGCGCCACTGCCCGACCCGCTCGTCCGCCTGATCATGGCGATGAAGGCGGCGAGCCTGGCGCGCGGCTATTCCGGCATCAGCGAGAAGACCCTGGACCAGCTCCTGGCGCTCCTCGAGAAGGGTGTTTTGCCCGTCATCCCCGAGAAGGGCTCCGTCGGCGCCTCGGGCGATCTCGCCCCGCTCGCCCACCTGACCGCCGCCCTCCTCGGCGTCGGCGAGGCCCGCCTCAATGGCGCCACCCTGCCGGCCGCGAAAGCGCTTGCCGAAACCGGCCTCGCCCCCGTCACCCTCGGCCCCAAGGAGGGCCTCGCCCTCCTCAACGGCACCCAGGTCTCGACGGCCCTGGCCCTTGCCGCTCTCCTCCGTATCGAGACGCTCTTCCAGACCGCCCTCGTCACCGGGGCCATGAGCGTCGACGCCGCCCGGGGCTCGGACGCCCCCTTCGACGCCCGCATCCACGCCATTCGCGGCCACAAGGGCCAGATCGCCGTCGCCGCCGCGTTCCGCGCCTTGCTCCACGCAAGCCCGATCCGCGCCAGCCACGTCGATTGCGGCAAGGTCCAGGACCCGTACTCGCTCCGCTGTCAGCCGCAGGTCATGGGCGCCGTGCTCGACCAGCTCCGCATGGCGGCCGGCGTCCTCGTGACCGAGGCCAACGCCGTGAGCGACAACCCCCTCGTCTTCGCCGAGAGCGGCGACGTCCTCTCCGGCGGCAATTTCCACGCCGAGCCCGTGGCCCTCGCCGCCGACCAGATCGCCATCGCCACGGCCGAGATCGCCGCTCTCGCCGAGCGCCGCATCGCCATGCTCACCGACGGCTCGATCTCCGGCCTGCCGCCCTTCCTCGTCGCCGATCCCGGCCTCAACTCGGGCTTCATGATCGCCCACGTCACCGCCGCCGCACTCGCCTGCGAGATCAAGCAGCGCACCCACCCGGCTTCCGTCGACAGCCTGCCCACCTCCGCCA
>JAUIID010000241.1 GCA_030431615.1 Alphaproteobacteria bacterium | reverse complement strand
TCGACTGGACGTCGACCGAAGCAGCGAGCCCGAGGCTCGAGATCACCTGCCGCATGCGCGTGACCGGATGTTCGACGGTGACGACGCTGCTGAAGAGCAGGTTCTCGTCGCTGTCGACGGCGAAGAGCGTGGTGACGCCGGCGCGCCGGCCGAAGACATAGACCAGCGAGGCGGAATGGGCCTGGACATCGGCGATGTCCGGGTCGGCGACGAACACCGAGGCTGCCGGGCGCTCGAGCCGCACGAGCTTGCCCTGGCGCACCTCGAGGCCGAGCTCGGCGGCGGCGCCGAGCACGTCGCCGCTGGCGGCCTGGGCGGCTGCCGGCGGGATCGAGAGCGCGCCCAGCGTGAGGGCCAGGGCCGCCACCAGCACCGGGGCGATGGTCCGGGCCCGGCGGGCGAGGCCGGTGACGAGGCGGGCCGGCACAGGGATCTGGAACCTCATCAGTTGCTCTCCGCATCCAGAGGTGCGCGCTCCATGGCGGCACCGCGCATGACCGTCAGACGCGGCCGGACATGGTCGTCGGACCGCAGCACCTGGCTGACATCGCTGTCCCAGGTCACCGCCTGGCGCGGCGTCGGCGCGCCGTCGCTGCCGGCTGCCGCGACGGGACCGGTGGCGATGCTGCGCAGGCTGAGCGACAGCTTGCCGAGCTCGGTGACGAGTGCCACGGTCTCGGCCCCGGCGGGGGTGACCTCGAGGGTAACGGTCCGCACCTGGCCGCCATCGCCGATCTCGCTCGGCTCGCTGTGCAGCCGGCGGCCCATGGCGATGACCCGCATGTCCTCGAGCACCGTCTCGCTGACCCGGCGATCGGCGGCGCCGTCGGCGTCGCCGGCAATGGTCTGGGTCAGGATCAGGTCGATCCGGTCGCCCGGGAAGATCAGCCCGGCATTGCTCGACGTCTCGTCCACCGGCACCGACACGGCGCGCATGCCCGGATCGAGCACCGCGGCCAGGAAGCCGCGCTCGCCGGGCCGCACCAGGCTGTCGGCGAGGATCGGGTCGCCGGGCACCAGGACCTGCCGGGCGACCGAGCCCTCGAGCTCGGCCGGGTCGATCGCGCTCCGCAGGAGGTAGCTTTCCGGCACCTCGACGTCCGGCCATTTTTGCCAGCGCCACGAGGTCGGCTTGACGAAGCTGCCCGGCGTCAGCCGCTCGGCGACGACCAGGACCTCGATGAACTCCGCCTCGGCGGCAACGGTCACCGGGGTGACCTGCGCCAGCACGGCGCGCCGCTCGCCCTCGAGCCAGGCATTGGCGTAGAGTGCCGTGCCGATCGCCAGGGCGACGGCGACGAGGGGGAGCAGGATGCGCCGCATGTGCTGTCCTCAGCCGATGATCAGGGGAAGTGTCGGGACGATGGCGAAGGCGGTGCCCGAGGCGATGGCGACGCCGTAGGGAATGCCGGGCCGCGCCAGGGCGCTGCCGTCGGTCGTCATGGCGGGCCCGGTCAGGGCCGCGAGATGGCAGCCGGCGAGCGGCAGGCGGGTCGGCACGACGATGAAGGCGAGGGCCAGGAGGCCGCCGGTGAAGGCGGTGCCGACGAGGAGGGTGACGAAGCCGCCGGTGCCGACGAGGAAGGTCGCGGCCACCAGGAGCTTGACGTCGCCGCCGCCGACTCCGCCCAGGCGCCAGAGGGCGTAGCCGAGCACGAAGACCATTGTGGCCAGGGCCAGGGCACTGCCGCCGGAAAGGATGGCCTGCTGCCAGCTGGCGGCGCCGAGCGCATGGCAGGGGACGGCGAGGCCGAGGAGGATGGCCGGCAGCCGGTTGGCGATCAGCCGGGTGCGCAGGTCCGACCAGGCCGCCATGACGACGGTGGTCAGGGCGGCGACGCCGAGGCCGAGATGCGCCAGGGAGAGGAGGGAGAGGCTCATTCTGTTCTCGACCGATATCGTGATCCGCCCGGGTTCGACCAGCCGGCTGGCCGCGTTTGCGCTCGGCCAGCCGGCTGCCGTCACGAGAGAGCTGGCGTCAGCCGCCGCCGCCACCGCCGGTGATGCCGGCCGCGGTGAGCTCGTCGGAGATGTTCTGGAAGGTCTCCTGGAGCTGGCCGCCCAGGGTGCTGAGGATCGCCAGCACGGCGACCGAGACGAGGGCGGCGATGAGGCCGTACTCGATGGCGGTCGCACCGCTCTCGTCGGCGAAGAAACGCTTGAACGTGGTCATCTGCAGTACTCCTTCTGCTGCGTCGATCAGGGGACAGTCTGAAGCAAAATCGTTAGGAAAACGTGAAGCGCCGGCCATCGCCATGCCTCACAGCTGCACCGGGTGGCAGTAGACGACGGCACCGGTGAGCCGGGTGCAGAGGGCCTCCGCCTCGGCCGCCGTGGCGAACGGGCCGACGATCAGGGGGACGGGCCCGGTCGAGCCGCCGGCAAGGCGGGTGAGGCCGGCCGTGGCGGCGGCATGCGTTCGCCGGAGGGTTCGCCAGTAGGCGCTCGTCGCGGCTGCCGTGTCGAAGCTGCCGAGGTCGACGAACCAGCGGCCGAGTGCCGTGGGCTCCACACCGACGAGTCCGACCGAGGGCTCGACCATGCCGAAGCCTGGCCCCGGGGTCGCCGGCTCGCTGCCGGGAGAGGAGGCGGGCACGGCGGCGGGCGGGGCGGGGCTGGCCGCTGCCGGGTCCGTCACCAGGGGCGCGGGCGATGCCGCGGCAGGTGCCGGCGTCGGCGGTGGCGAAGCGGCCGGCGCTTTCGTTGCCGGCTGCACCGGTGCGGCGGGGCGCGGTGCTGCCAGACGCGGCTCGCCCGGCGCTTCCCGGACCACCGGCTCCTTGAAGTCGGGCTGCAGTGCGGCGCTGCGCACCGCACCCGGCTCGAGGCCGGCGATCGTGCGGAAATAGCGCAAATTGTTGGTGACGTCGGTATCCGCCAGATCCATCCGGCTCCAGCGGTCGGCCGCTGCCATCTCGCCGCGCAGGCCATAGGCGAGCGCCAGATTCTGGCGCGCCCGCGCCGAGGAGGTGTAGCCCTCGGCCAGCGGTCGCAGCACGGCGATGGCCTCGTCGTGGCGGCCGGCGAGCGCCAGGGAAAGGCCCAGATTGTTCAAGAGCGCCGGTTCGCCGGGCGAGAGGGCGAGGCTGTCCCGATAGACGCCAACCGCGAGTTCGTGCTCGCCCTGCAGATCGAGGGCGACGCCCAGGAGGTTGCTCGCCTCGACATCGTCTGGTCGCTGGCGGACCAGCGGCTCGAGATGCGCTTCGGCCGTCTCGCTCCGGCCGATGCCGATCATCGCCTTGGCATAGCCGATCGCGGCCTCGCGGTCGGTCGAGCCGCCCTGCAGGACCAGGCCGAAGGCCGCGGCCGCGTCCTGCGGCCGGCCGAGGCCGAGATTGGCGTTGCCGAGCAGCACGGCCGCCTCGCGATTGCTGCGGTCGACCACCAGCGCCTGCTCGAGGAAGCCCACGGCGGTCGTCGGGTCGCCGGCAGCGAGGCTGCGCTGGCCCATGCGAACCAGCCGGTCGGCATCGGTGAGCGGGGCGCCGTCCGCCGTCGTGCCGCCACCATCGTCAGCGGCCAGCAGCGGCACCTCGGTGTGACTGGCGCAACCGGCGATGCCGAGGAGCAGCATGACGGACATGCCCTTCGCCAGGCGGCCTCGACTGTTCGGAACTCGCATGCGACCTCACCATCGGCGGTTCAGCCGGGCGTAGCCGCGCGAGGCGCGACGGCCGGCAAATCACGGGCGCCGGTCGACCGACCGAGCCCAGCAACCGAGGATGAAGCTATTTCTTGAAGGATTGGTTAACGGGCGGCGTTCTTCGCCTCGCTGCAGCACCGTCAGCCGTCGAGCGGCCGGCCCTCGCGCATGACGCCGGCGATCGCACCCTTGGTGTCGAGCAGCACGAGATCGGCGCGCCGGCCCGGCGCCAGCCGGCCGCGGTCCTCGAGGCCGAGATAGTCCGCGGCGAGGCCGCTGGTCCGCCTGGCGCTCTCGGCTTCGTCGAGGCCGAGCTCAAGGAAATTGGCAAATGCCCGGCCCATGGTCAAAACGCTGCCGGCGAGCGTGCCGTCGGCGAGGCGCACGGTCTGGCCAGTCTTCCGGATGGGGTGGCGGCCGAGATGGTATTCACCGTCCGGCATGCCGCAGGCGGCGACCGCGTCGGTGATGCCGTAGAGGCCGGGGATCGCCCGGAGTGCCGCCAGCGCCGCGCCCGCCTCGACATGCTGGAAATCGAGGATGAGCTCCGCAAAGCGTGCCTTGGCCAGGGCACAGCCGACCGCCCCCGCCGCGCGGTGATGCAGGCCGGTCATGGCATTGTAGAGATGGGTGAAGCCGGCAGCACCCTGATCGAGCGCCGCCCTGGCCTCGGCGTAGCTGCAGCTTGTGTGGCCGATCTGCGCCCGCACGCCATGCGCCACGAGCCAAGCGAGGAGGCGGCCGTCGGGGTCGATCTCCGGTGCCATGGTGGCGACGCGGATCGGCGCTGCTTCATGCAGCCCGGCTATGAGCTCGAGATCGGGGGCGATGGCGAAGGGTGGTTGCGCACCCAGCGCCTCGGGATTGAGGAACGGCCCCTCGAGATGGACGCCCAAAACCTCGGCCGCATCGGGGTCAGGCTCGGCCCGGGCTTCGGCGATGCCGGCGAAGGCCCGCCGCAGCTCGTCCGCTGGTGCGGTGACGGTCGTCGCGAGCAGGGTCGTCGTCCCCTGCCGCGCATGGAAGCGCGCCATGGTGCGAACGGCATCGGCGCCATCCATGACATCGGCGCCGCCGCCGCCATGCACGTGCAGGTCGATGAAGCCGGGCAGGATCAGGTGCTCGTCCCGGGCGCCGTCGTCCGGTTCGATCGCGAGGATCCGGCTGTCATGCCGCAACCGCCCCCTGACGATGCCCTCGGGGGCGACGATGCGACCTTCCAAAGTCCGAATCTCGGTCATCTTGGCCTCGGTCAGTTGCGGCGCATCTCGGCGACGAAGTCGTAGCGGTCGGCGCGGTAGAGGGAACGGGTGAGCTCGACCGTCCGGTCGTCGGCGAGGAAGCCGTGGCGGACGGTCGCCATCACCGGGCTGCCGGGCGGGATCGAGAGGAGTGCTGCATCCGCCGGCCCGACCGCGGCGGCCCTGAGATGCTGGAGCGCCCTGACCGGCTCCAGCCCGAGGGAGCGAAGCGCCGCATAGAGCGAGGTCTCGACCCGGTCGGGGTCCGGCAGATAGCGGGCCGGGATCGACGCCCGCTCGATGCACATCGGCTCGTCGTCGGCGAAGCGCAGGCGGACGAAGCGGCTGACATCGTCGCCGGGAGCCAGGTTGAGCGCCACGGTCTCGTCCGGGCTGGCCCGGCCGCGACCGCGCTCGAGCCAGCGAAAGCCGGAGCTGCGGCCGCGTGCGGCCATGTCCTCGGTGAAGCTCGAGAGGCGGGCGAGCGGCTGCTCGAGGCGGCTGGCGACGAAGCTGCCGGAGCCGTGCCGCGTGGTGACGAGGCCGCGCCGTGCCAGCTCGTCGAGCGCCCGGCGGACCGTGGTGCGCGAGACGTCGAGGCTCAGCGCCAGCACCCGCTCGGGCGGCAGTGGTTCGCCGTCCTTGAGCAGGCCGCCGGCCACGGCCGCCTCGAGCCGCTCGGCGAGCTGCAGATAGAGCGGGCCGGACCCGTCGGGATCGGGTCGCAATGCGGCGAGGCGGGGGTCGGTGGCGATCGCCTGCTCCATGTCCCGAACCGGCATTCAGGCAGCGAGCCGCTGCTCGCTCGCCGCGTCGAAGAGGTGGGCGGCCCGGGGCTTCAGCTCCAGGCCCACGATCTCGTCGAGCCGCACGGGATTGTCCGGCGCCACCTCGACAACCACCCGGCCACTCGTCTCGAGCTCGAGATGCAGGTAGGATTCGCGCCCCAGATACTCGTTGAGCACGACCTTGCCACGCACCGGCGCCGCAGCGCCGTCGCCGACGGCAAAGCCGTCCGGCCGCACGCCGAGCACGATCTCGCCCACCGGCTGGCGGAGCTCGGCCAAAGGCAGGCTGGCGCCCTGGTCGAGCTCGAGGCTGCCCGGCTGGCGGGCGGTGCCCTTGAGGAAGTTCATCTTGGGCGAGCCGATGAAGCCGGCGACGAAGAGATTGGCCGGCGTGCGATAGAGATCGGCCGGGCTGCCGACCTGCTGGACCACGCCCTGGTGCATGACGACGATGCGGTCGGCGAGCGTCATGGCCTCGACCTGGTCGTGGGTGACGTAGACCATGGTGGCGCCGAGCTGCTTGTGCAGCCGGCCGATCTCGAAGCGGACCTGGGCGCGGAGCGCTGCATCGAGGTTGGAGAGCGGCTCGTCGAAGAGGAAGACGCCCGGATGGCGGACGATCGCCCGGCCGATGGCGACCCTTTGCCGCTGGCCGCCCGAGAGCTCCGACGGGCGCCTCTGCAGGAGCGGGCCGAGCTCGAGAATGCGGGCCGCCTCCTTCGTCCGCTCCTCGATCACCTCCTTCGTTTCGCCCGCCTGCTTCAGGCCGAGCGCCCAGTTGCCGGCGACGTCGAGATGCGGGTAGAGCGCGTAGGACTGGAAGACCATGGCGATGCCGCGCTTCGCCGGCGGCAGGTGGTCGACGACGGTGCCGCCGATGCTGATGGTGCCGGAGGTCTGGTCCTCGAGCCCGGCGATGATCCGCAGCAGCGTGGACTTGCCGCAGCCGGAGGGGCCGAGGAGGACGATGAACTCGCCGTCCTCGATGGCGAGGTCGACGCCCTTGAGGACCTCGACCTTGCCGAAGGACTTCTTGACGTCGGCGATGCGGAGCTCGGCCATGGCTGTGTTCCTGGTTGCGGGTCGGGTGGTTACTTCACGGCACCGGAGGTGATGCCGCGGATGAGCTGCCTGGAGAAGACGAGGTAGAGAGCCAGCACCGGCAGGATGGCGAGCGCCAGGCCGGCGAGCACGGCGTTCCAGTTGGTGACGAACTGGCCGATGAAGACCTGGGTCCCGAGCGTGATGGTCTTCACCGCCTCGCCCGGGGCAAGGATCAGGGGGAACCAGAGGTCGTTCCAGATCGGGATCATGGTGAAGACGGCGACCGTCGCCATGGCCGGGCGGACCAGCGGCAGGACGATGCGGAAGAAGATCGTGTACTCGGAGAGCCCGTCGATCCTGGCCGCGTCCTTCAGGTCCTTCGAGACGCCGCGCATGAACTCGCTCAGGATGAAGACGCAGAGCGGCAGGCCGTTCGCCGTGTAGACGAGGACGAGGGCCGTCCTGGTGTTCACGAGGCCCGTCGCCACCATCATCTCGAGGATGCCGACCGTGCCGAGGCGGATCGGGATCATGATGCCGATGGCGAGGTAGAGCCCCATCAGCGCGTTGCCGGGAAAGCGGTACTCGGCCAGCGCGAAGGCGGCCATGGCACCAAGGAGCAGGACCAGCACCAGCGCCAGCACGGTGACCGTCAGGCTGTTGGCGAAATAGAGGGCGAAATTGCCCTGCTCGAGCACCGTGGCGTAGCCGATCAGCGAGAAGCTCTCGGTTGTCGGCGGCGCCATCGGCGTCTGGAAGATGGCGCGCCGGTCCTTGAACGAGTTGATCAGGATCAGCACCACCGGGAAGAGGGCGATGATCGTGTAGGCGATCAGGATCGCATGGG
>JAUIID010000014.1 GCA_030431615.1 Alphaproteobacteria bacterium | reverse complement strand
CCTCGCCGACCCCGCCGTCGAGGAGCCGATCGCCGCCCAGCCGATCGACCCCTCGACCATCGCCATGACCTTCTCGGTCAATGACAGCCCCTATGCCGGCCAGGACGGCAGCAAGGTCACCTCGCGCCAGATCTGGGACCGCCTCGTGCGCGAGGCCGAGGGCAATGTCGCCATCCGCATCAGCCGCTCGCCCGAGAACGACGCCTTCGAGGTGGCGGGTCGCGGCGAGCTGCAGCTCGGCGTGCTCATCGAGACCATGCGCCGCGAGGGCTTCGAGCTCTCGATCAGCCGCCCCCGCGTCCTCTTCCAGAACGACCCCGAGACCAACCAGCGCCTCGAGCCGATCGAGGAGGTCGTCATCGACGTCGACGAGGAGTATGCCGGGGCCGTCGTCGAGAAGCTGACCCGCCGCAAGGCCGACCTCACCGAGATGCGCCCCGCCGGCGCCGGCAAGCAGCGCCTCGTCTTCCACTGCCCGTCGCGCTCGCTCATCGGCTATCACGGCGAGTTCCTGACCGACACCCGCGGCACCGGCGTCATGAACCGCCTCTTCTTCGCCTGGCAGCCCTACAAGGGCCCGATCGCCCAGCGCCACACCGGCGTCATCGTCAGCGGCGAGCAGGGCGAGGCCGTAGCCTATGCGCTCTGGAACCTCGAGGACCGGGGCTCGATGTTCGTCGAGCACGGCACCAAGGTCTATTCCGGCATGATCATCGGCGAGCACAATCGCGGCAACGACCTCGAGGTCAACCCGCTCAAGGGCAAGAAGCTGAGCAATGTCCGCGCCGCCGGCAAGGACGACGCCATCCTCCTCACCCCGCCCGTCCGCATGACCCTCGAGCGCGCCATCGCCTACATCGCCGACGACGAGCTGGTCGAGGTCACCCCCCAGCACATCCGGCTGAGGAAGCGCCTCCTCGACCCCAACGAGCGCAAGAAGGCCGCCCGCCGCCCCGAGGTCGCCTGACCTTCCACAGGAGCCCCAGCTGAGCGCCACCGCCACGATCCTCGATTTCCTGGCGCTCAGCGAGGCCCTCAAGCGCGAGCTGCGCCATAGCTGGCTCTCCGACGGTCGCCAGGAAAGCGTCGCCGAGCATTCCTGGCAGATGGCCCTCATCGCCATCCTGGCCCACCCCCACCTCGAGGAGCCGGTCGATCTCGGCAAAACACTCGAGATGATCACCGTCCATGACCTCGTCGAGGCGCTGGTCGGTGACGTCCCCTATTTCGAGACCGGCGAGAGGAAGCGCCTGAAGAAGCAGCGCGAGGCCGAGGCCATCGAGGAAATCCGGAGGCGCCTCGGCCCGCCCACCGGCGACCGCATTCACGACCTCTTCCTCGAATTCGAGAACCGCCAGACCCCCGAAGCCCGCTTCGCCGGCGCCATCGACAACCTCGAAGTCCAGATCCAGCACAACCTCGCCGACTTCTCGACCTGGACCGAGGCCGAATACGGCCTGATCTACGACAAGCTCGACATCCCCTGCGCCCACGACCGCTTCCTCAAGGCCCTCGCCGAAGCGGTGCGCGAGCGCGCGCTGGCGAAGATGCGGGCGGGTGGGGTCGAGGTGGTAAGCGACCAGGAAGAGACTAAGGAAGACGCTCCACTTTAGTCGAGGCAGTTCCGTAGCACGGCAAGAATCACATATGGGTTTTGCAGCTAGTTGCTTGACGAATCATTCCCTATCGAGAGCCGCCGCGCTGGTTCGCTACCACCAAGAGGTTTCAAACCGGTTTCGCCCTCTGCCCCGGCGCTACAATAGCCGCCGGCCGCATTAGGGGCGCGGCATGAACGGCCGCACTCCGGCCCGGGCGTTCAAAGAAGGCCTGCCTTAGTCACAACCGACGAAGGGAGAAAACACATCTGCAGCCAAAGCCGCCTGAAGCCCGCTCAACACGGCACTGTCAGGTCAATGCCAGCTCCGTACACGAACTCCGCACAAAGCCTATTGTCGCTTTCTCTGAACACCCTTAACATACAGTTTGTGCGAGGTTAGGGCGCAGCTATGATTAATTTCACATCAATTGCCTTGCCAAGATCAGCCTTGGTCCTTCTAGGTGCGATAATATTTTCGTGCGGTTTCTTTTTTGTTGTCTGGTCGATATTATCAAATTACATTCCAA
The DNA here is from genome assembly GCA_030431615.1 of Alphaproteobacteria bacterium. Lineage (GTDB taxonomy): Bacteria > Pseudomonadota > Alphaproteobacteria > Geminicoccales > Geminicoccaceae > SLRI01. The sequence goes on along the minus strand of JAUIID010000014.1, from coordinate 43,253 downwards.
TAGCTTCATTTTCCCCATTTTTATCCATTAGCAAAGATGTAGATCGTATTGACGCAATTTCGTCTTATTTATCAACATCCACTTCTGTTATTGACAATACTATAAATATGACTGCAAACTTACAAATAGGGCTATTTGCTATCGTCGGGTACTCATTATACAAAACACCGATGTGCCTTTCATATATTTTTCCAGTCATGTTGGGAGCTATGCTTTTTGTGGTTTTTAGTTTCATTTCATTGTACTTAGGATTTGCTGCTCGTATGGAGGCGCTTGTAGTGGTAAATACGGGCGGCATTGACTTTGATGAAGCGATAACAAATCTATGGCGTCAAGGGTTGTTCCTGTGTTTTTCGAGTGTATCCGCACTGTTTGTGGCCGCACTCTCGCTTCTTGCGACATTCGCGACTGTAAAATCTACATCCTCACACGAGGCCAGAAATGCTATACGAGAAATAGCGTCGGCGATTCGCGAAGATTGAATGAAAACTAGGGAGACAGATAATGCCATCAAAAATAGCAATTCTCTTAGCTGTATTCATATATTCTTATGCTGGGACGCTATACGGCCAAATATGTACTAGTGAGAAGATAGATTTTGCATTGAAAAACTTGCCAGCTTTCATCCCCATTCCTGAAGGCGCCGACCCTAATGAGATATTAAATCAAGCATATGAATGCACGGTTACTGGAATATCACCGTTAGTAAATGCCGAATCATCACGAGCTATAGATCGGGCTACTGCTGGAAGCACAATAGGTTCATTCGTTTTTGATACCGACGGAAAAATGACTGGTATCGTTCGAGATTGGTGGGTCGACACTAATTCCGAGCCTGCTTTTGCCATTGTTGATGCGTTTCTTGCAGATTCGGTTGAAGAACCTGTCAAAATAGTGACGCCGACCGAGGCAATGGAAGTAAGAGAGGTAGCATCAAATTCTGTTCTCAAATACAATAACTTGCAAACAAATACTGTAGATATAATGGAATACTATCGTGATGGAACGATGAACGAAATACCTTGGCAGTATGAAAGCATGACAGAGCAATTATCGGCAATGAGATTTGACGAATTTCCCGAACTCATGGAGGGAATTGAGGTAAGTGCGTTTGCCAGACCACAAATAAGAATCCGACTTCAATCGAAGCCTGCTGGAGCGAACATTTTCATCGAGAATATTTATTTTGGCAATACTATGATTGATGGCTATATTGATCAACGCAAGTTTGACCTATTGCGGATGGAGTTAGAAGGTTATAATGTATGTCGGTATGAGGATGGCATCTTCTCTGCAGAATCGGAGTTTGGAGTATTCTTTCCAGTATTCAGTTGCATTTTCACGGAGTGATTTTGTACGATACTATTGTTCCAGCGTGAATGCGAGCGACGACATCACTTGTAAGAGATGGGAGCGCATGACCCATTGGGATCGTTCGAAGGACACTACGAACTCAGCCAGCATGCCACCCCCCTAAACCACCCCCTCCCGCACCACGCCCCGGCAATCCATCTCGAAGTCCAGCCCCACCACCGGCGGCCGCTCGTAGAACCACGTCAGCCCGTGCGCCGCCGCCCCGCGCCGCACGATCTCCTCCGCGAACACCGAAGAAAAATCGAAGACCGTATAGGCCTGGCTCGCCGTCGTGTCGGGCCAGGCGAAGCCGAGGGCTGCCATGCGGCGCTCCATCTCGGCCAGCACGAAGCGGGCCTTCTCGGCGATGCCGCCCTGGCTGGTGTCGCCCGGGCGGATGACGTGGTCCCGGTAGTTGCCCTGGCCCTCCGGCACCTCGCCACTCCCGGAGATCACGAAGCTCGGTTCCGCATCCGCTTCGGTGGTGAAGCAGAAGGCGTGGAAGGAGGGCGCTGCCGGCGGGTCGATCTCGGGGCAGAGATTGCTCCTGGCCACCGGGTTGGCCCCGTCCCGGACGATGCCCCAGTCCTCGAGCCTCGCCACATAGGCCTCGTTGAACTGCCGAAAGCCCTCCTCGGTGAAGGGGGCGGGCGAGCGGAGCTCGCAGGCGCAGAAGGCAGTGAGCGGCCGCCCGGCGGCCTCGATGATCGCCCGGGCCCGGGCGAAGCCGTCCGCCAGCGGCAGCCTTCGGCGAAAGCGCACGCGCACGATCTCGTGGCCGCTTGTGGCCGCCACGCCGCCCGAATACTGGCTCACCCCCGGCAGATAGCGATAGCCGCCCGCCGCGAAATCCACAGGTGTCATCGTCCCTCCTTCAGTCGATCGAGAGCGCCAGGATCTGCGAGAGCTGGCAGAGTGGCCGGCCGGTCTCCTCCTGCCAGCGGTTGAAGGCCGCCTCCACGCCGGCGATCTCCGCCTTGCCCTTTGGCGGGCCGTCCGCAACCTCCCAGTAGACCAGGGCCCGCGCCACGGATTCGGTCAGGACGAACGTGTCCTTGCCCACCATGCGCAGGAAATAGGGCGCCGACTGGCCGCCCAGATGCTGCATGCGCTTCGTCAGGCTGGCCCAGAGCCCGGTGATCTCGCCCACCGGCCAGGCCGCGAGCCAGCGACCGAAGCTGCCGTGCTCCCGGGCGATCACCAGGAACTCGCCCGCATTCGCCCGGACCGCCCGGAGCTTGCCCATGTGGCGGATCAGCCGCTTGTCCTGGAGCAGCGCCTCCAGGTCCTCGTCCGAGAGCCCCGCCACCCGGGCCGGGTCAAAATCCAGGAAAACCTCCTCGAAGGCGGGCCACTTCCGGTCGACCAGCTCGTGCTTGAGCCCGGCCCTGAAGAGCCGGAGCGACATGGCCGAGAGGTAGCGGTCGTCGCCCGTGGCCTCGAGCTCCTTCGCACTCTTCGGCACGACCAGCCGATCCCGCAGCGCCGCCGAGCCGAGGCGCATCAGCGCCGCTTCCTCGACGGCCTGGAAGGAGATCGGGTTCATGCGTCCCATGCCGGCGCGAAGGCGCCGTTCACCAGCCGGCCCGTCGGCGAGCCCAGTGCACTGATCCGGCGCATCTCCTCGTCCGAGAGGGCGAAGTCGAAGACGCCGAGATTCTCGGTGATCCGCTCCTCGTTCGAGCTCCTGGGAATGGCGACGACACCTTCCTGCTGGACCAGCCAGCGCAGCGTCACCTGGGTCGCCGAGCGGCCATGCGCCTCGGCCACCTCGCCGATCACCGGGTCGCCCAGCACCTTGCCGCGCGCGATCGGGCAATAGGCAGTGAGCGCCATGCCATGGCCCCGGACCGCCGCCATGACCTTCGCCTGGCTGAGATAGGGGTGATACTCGACCTGGTTGGTGACGAGCGGCGCCGCACTCAACCGCACCGCCTCCTCGACCATCGCCACGGTGAAGTTGCTGATGCCGATATGCCGGGCCTTGCCGGATTCGCGGACCGCGTTCAGCGCCAGGATCGTCTCGGCGAGCGGCACGTCCTTCGCCGGCCAGTGCAGGAGGAGCAGGTCGACGGCATCGACGCCGAGCAGCTTCAGCCGCTCGTCGGCTGCCCGCTTCAGCTCGTCGCCCCGGAACTGGTCCGGCCAGATCTTGGTCGTGAGGAAGATGTCGTCGCGCTTCAGACCCGAGGCGCGGATGCCGGCCCCGACCTCCTTCTCGTTGCCATAGGCCTTGGCGGTATCCACATGCCGGTAGCCCGTGGCGATCGCGTGCTCGACCAGCGCCTGCACCCGCTCCTGGGGCAGGGCCCAGGTGCCGAAGCCGATGGCCGGGATCCTCGCCCCGTTCGCCTCGACGATGATCATGCGCATCCCTCCGATTTTCTCGCCCCGCTCTCGTCGCGGCGTCCGATGCGTCCTATAACCCGCGCCATCCAGCACCCCAAGCCCGGACCTTATGATGCCCGAGATCGAACTTGACCTGCGGCTCGCCGCCGCCGAAGCCGTCGCCCGCGAGGCCGGCAGCCTCGCCCGGCGCTATTACGACGCCCGCGACACGCTCGAGATCGAGAGCAAGGGTGCCCAGGACCTCGTGAGCAAGGCCGACCGCGAGGTCGAGACCCTCATCCGTAACCGCCTGGCCAGGCTCTTCCCCAAGGACGGCTTCGTCGGCGAGGAGCACGAACACGAGCTCAAGGGCGATGGCGGCGGGCACTGGGTAATCGACCCGATCGACGGCACCTGGTGCTTCCTCAACGGCATCGGCTCCTGGTGCGTCAGCCTCGCCTACGAGCGGGCCGGGGAGATCCAGGCCGGCGTCGTCTACGATCCGATGGCGGGCGAGCTCTTCGCCGCCCGGCGCGGCGGCGGGGCCAGGCTGAACGGCGTGCCGATCCGGGTCGCCGACGCCACCTCGCTCGCCGACGGCACGGTCAGCCTCGGCTATTCGCTGCGCGTGCCCGTCGACTCCATGCTGCCGCTCTTCGACAAGCTCTTGAATTCCCGGGGCATGTACCAGCGCCACGGCTCCGGCGCCCTCGGCCTCGCCTGGACCGCCGCCGGCCGGCTGATCGGCTATCTCGAGCCGCACATGAACAGCTGGGACTGCCTCGCCGGGCTGCTCCTGGTCGAGGAGGCCGGCGGCTTCACCAACGATTTCCTCAAGAGCAACGGCCTGCTCGACGGCAACCCCGTGATCGCCGGGCCGAAGGCGCTCGAGGCGGAGTTCGCCCGGCTGACCGACCACTGGTAGGCGGGAGCGACACACGCGCTCGTCTTCTAAAGGGCGGCGCGCGCGATCAGGTCCATGGCACCGAAGCCGACGGCGCTTGCCGGGACGCTCGGCCACCAGTGGCCGCGACCATGACGCGGAGCGTCATCCGCTGGCCGCCGACGGGAAAGTCCGCAGCCCCGCGCATCCGCCCTTTGGGTGTGCGACCCGAGAGCTGGCGATCACCTTCGGCCGCCGGTGCCTTGCCGACAGCCCCGCCACCGGCCACCGGAGTTCTGCCCCGTCTGTCCCCGTCACCTCGGCAGGGCGATCACCCGGCCCGGCTGGAGTGTCGGTGGCATGAGCGCCTCGCCCGAGAGGTAGTCGATGCCGGCGGCGATGGCGGCGCGGGCCGGGCCCATCCCGGCGACACTGTCCGTCCCGGCACCCGTCTCGACTGCCGATTCAATGAGGGCACAGGTCCGTATGCCTGCCGCCCGGCCGAGCGCTGCGAGCCCGGCAAGCACCGCCGCCCCGTGTTCGTCGTCGCCAGCGCCTGCCGTCCCGGCCCCATCCTCGTTGCTGCCGTCACCCCCCGTGCGGCCGGCCCGCAATGCCACGGAAATGCCGGCGACGCCCGACGCCTGCAGGTTGTCCGTAACCATCGGCAGCCGGTCCGTCAGGCCGGGGCCCGATCCGGCGGCGGCGAGCAGGTCGGGCTCGATCCGGACCACGATGGCGACGGCGAAGGGGCGCAGATAGCTCACCAGCTCGCGCACCCGGGCCTGCGGCAGGCTCGCCGGCAGGCCGGCGAGCTCGATGATCAGCCGGCGCCCGGCGCCTCCCGGCAATCGCCGGCAGGCATGGACCAGCTGCTCGCGGTGGCGCATCGTCGCCAGCGTCGAATAGTGCAGCGTGACGCGCAGCGCCGCCCGCGCGGCCTGCAGATGCGGCGCCACCTGGCCGATCGACCAGCGGTCGAGGGCCGCATCGAAGACGCCGTTGAGGCTCGCAGGGCAGAGCTCGGCGACGCCCCGGCGACCGGCCTCGCCATCGAGCATCGGCGTCAGCGCGTAGCCCGCCACCAGCCGCTTCTGCACGTTGAGGATCGGCTGGAAGAGCGCCTCGATCCGGCTTTCGTGCGCGGCGAAGAGGGCCGCTTCGGCATCGTCGACCTGCCGCCCGAAATTCCTGATGCGCGTCTCGAGCTCGCCAAGGCCGGTGATCCCGGCAAGGCCCTGGACCAGGTCGAAGCCGGTCGTCTTGAGCCGGCAGGCAACCCCGCCCGGCACCATGCCGCACAGCCGCTCGGTGATCTCCGCCGCGATGAAGCGGCCGCGCCGCTCGGCAGCGAGACGATCGATGTCGGTGGTCAGGAGATGAAAGCGGTCGCCCTCGACCGCCACGTAGAGATCGTGCGCGCCGAGGCGCTTCGCCAGGCAGCCCTCGACGATCTGGTAGGCCTTCTCGCGCACCGAAGGCCAGCGATTGCAGAAGCGCAGGCGCAGTTCCTCGATGTCGAGGAGCTGGAGCCCGCCGGTCAGTCGCGGCGCCGACAGGGCCGCATGGTGGCGGCGGAACGCCTCGATCCGCTCGGCGAACCGGCCCGGATGGCGCGGGTCGAGCCCGTGCGCAGTCCGCGGCGGGTGCAGCGCGAAGGAGCCAGGCGCCGCCTCGCGCGACGCCTGTGCGGCCGCAGCGCCGGCCATCGGCGGCGCACTTCGAACGGGTCGATCGGCCACTGCTCGCTGCAGCATCGCTCCGGCCATGGTCAGGAGTCCGGCACGCTTGCCGGCCTCGTCGAAGCTGACGCTAGCAGCGTGCGGTTGATATCGCGTTAACGACACCCGCCGCCGCAACGTCCCCGGTGCGACGCCCGCGTGCTTGTTTCCGCTCCCCCCGTTCGCTAGCACCACCCTGCGGCCCGCACCCGCCGGCCACCGATCCCCGAGAGAGCTGGAGCCCCACATGGTCGACCCCAAGCGGCATCTGCCCGAGCTGATCCGCCTCGCCGATGCCGCCGCGGTCGAGATCATGCGCCACTACGGCACCGATACCGCCGTCGACTACAAGGCCGACAACTCGCCGGTCACCCTCGCCGACGCAGCCGGCGAGGCGATCATCCTGGCAGGCCTGCGCACGCTCACCCCCAACTGGCCGATCGTCGCCGAGGAGGCGGTGAGCGCTGGCCAGATCCCGGCCGTCGACGACGGCCCCTTCTGGCTGGTCGACCCGCTCGACGGCACCAAGGAATTCATCAACAAGCGCGGCGAGTTCACCGTGAACATCGGCCTCGTCGTCGCCCGCCTGCCGGTCATGGGCGTCGTCTTCGCCCCGGCCATCGACACCATGTGGTGGGGTGCCTTCGGCCACGGCGCCGAACGCCGCAAGGCGGGCCGGACCGAAGCGATCGCCGTGCGCGGGACCCCGCCCGAAGGCGGTGCCGTCGCCGTCGCCAGCCGCTCGCACCGCGACGCCGAGACCGACGCCTGGCTCGCCGAGCACCGCATCACCGAGACCATCTCCTGCGGCAGCTCGCTCAAGTTCTGCGCGGTCGCCGAGGGCCGGGCCGACGTCTACCCGCGCTTCGGCCCCACCATGGAATGGGACACCGCGGCCGGCCACGCCGTGCTGCGCGCCGCCGGCGGCGAGGTGGTGACGGTCGAGGGCCAGCCCTTCACCTACACCAAGCCCGACTTCCGCAACGGCGGCTTCATCGCCCGCGCCCACGGCTGAGCCCGGTGGCCCGGGGGCTCGCCCAGACACTCCAGGAGCTGCCGCCCCGGCTGCTCGCCTGCCTGCCGCCCGAGACCGCGCACGACCTGGCGATCCGCCTGATTCCGCTGGCGCCACGCTCCCGGCAGGCCGAGCGCCCACGGCTCAGGACAACCATCGCCGGCATCGACCTCGCCCATCCGCTCGGCCTCGCCGCCGGCTTCGACAAGGACGCGCGCGCCGCCGAGGGGCTGCTCCGCCAGGGCTTCGCCTTCGTCGAGGTCGGCACGGTCACCATCCGCCCGCAGCCCGGCAACCCGAAGCCGAGGCTTTTCCGCCTCGCCGCCGATCGCGCCATCATCAACCGCATGGGCTTCAACAACCGGGGCATCGAAGCCATGGCCGCCCGCCTCGAGGACCGCCCGCGCACCGGCGTCACCGGCATCAATATCGGCATCAACAAGGACTCGACCGACCCGGCCCGCGACTACGCCGTCGCCGCGGCCCGCGTCCTGCCGCTCGCCGACTACCTGACCGTCAACGTCTCCTCGCCCAACACGCCGGGCCTGCGCGACCTGCAGGCGGAAAAAGCCCTCGGGACCGTGCTCGACGCCGTGCTCGAGGCGCGCCGGAACGCCGGCCTGGCAAAGCCGGTCTTCCTCAAGGTCGCCCCCGACCTCGATGACCGCTCGGCCGACGCCATCACCGAGACCGCCATCTCCCGCGGCATCGACGGCATCATCGCCACCAACACGACCATCGCCCGCCCCTCCGACCTGCGCTCGCCCGAACGCACCGAGCAGGGTGGCCTCAGCGGCCGACCCCTCAAGGCACCAGCCACCCGTCTCCTGCAGCGCATGGCTCGCCGCGCCGCCGGCCGCCTCGCCTTCATCGGCGTCGGCGGCATCGCCTCCGGTGCCGACGCCTACGAGAAGATCCTGAACGGTGCTTCGGCGCTGCAGCTCTACACCGCCTTCGTCTACGCGGGCCCCGCCATCATCGCGCGCGTTCTGGACGAGCTCGAGGACTGCCTCGTCAAGGACGGCCATGCCGACCTCGCCTCGGCCATCGGCGCCGGGCTTTGAGGGCCCTCAGCCGGCCCGGCCGGTGTCCGCGAAGAAACCGTCCAGCTCGGCGAAGCCCATGGCCTCCCCGGCGAAGCTGAACGTGCCCTCGGCCGCCATCTCCCGCGCTGCCCGCACCATCGAGCCATAGGCCAGGCGCGCCAGAGCCGAGCCGACGCTGATCCGCTTGACGCCCGCCTCGGCCAGCTCGCCAGCGCCGAACACCGGCCCCGGCATCCCCATGACGACGTTGACCGGCCTGGTTACGGCGCCACAGACTGTGCGGATGGCGGCGAGGTCGTATAGGCCCGGCGCGTAGAGCACGTCGGCACCAGCCTCCTCGAACGCCTGGATACGCCGGATGGTGTCGTCGAGATCGGTGCGGCCCCAGAGAAGGTTCTCGGCCCGGGCCGTGAGCACGAAATCACCCGGCAGGGCACGTGCCGCCTCGGCGGCAGCCTCGATGCGCTCGACCGCAAGCCGGAAATCATAGATCGGTGCCTCCGGGCGGCCGGTATGATCCTCGATCGAGCAACCGGCGAGCCCGAGGCCGGCGGCCGCCCGGATCGTTTCGGCCACACTCTCCGGGCTGTCGCCAAACCCCATCTCGAGATCGGCCGAGACCGGCAGCGACGTCGCTGCCACGATGCTTCGGCAGTGATCGAGCGTCGCCTCACGCGACACCCGGCCTTCTGCCACACCCAGGGAGAACGCCATGCCGGCGCTGGTCGTGGCGAGGGCCGGGAACCCCTGGGCCGCCAGGATGCGCGCCGTGCCTGTGTCCCAGGGATTGGGAATGATGAAGGCGCCGGCAGCTTCGTGCAGTGCCCGGAACGCCTTGCCCATGTCGCCCATGTCATCGCCTCCTTCTGGCCATGGCATCGACTATCGACCATCCCCCGGCATGGCGAAACCCGGCGCACTGCTCCCCGCACAGCGCTATCCGCTTGACGGGACTCCCGCCCGCGCCTAGTCCTCGATCCGTGGTGATTTGAGCCGGTCGGCTTGCGGGCCACGTTAAACAATCCGCTAAAAGGCCGGGCGTCATGTGGACCCTGGCCTTTTCCGGCCGGGGTTTTTTGTTGCGCCCTCGTCCGGCGCGATGGAGCAGGCACATGACGGCGAACGCGGCACGGGACTGGCGGCTGGAGACCCGGCTGGTGCAGGGCGGGCTCGACCGCTCGCACCACGGCGAGACCGCCGAAGCGCTCTACCTCACCTCGGGCTTCGTCTACGAACGCGCCGAGCACGCCGAGGACCGCTTTCGCGACCGTGCCCCCGGCTTCATGTACTCCCGCTACGGCAACCCCACCGTCAGTACCTTCGAGGAGCGCCTCGCCGCCATCGAGGGGGCCGAGGCCTGCTGCGCCGTCGGCTCCGGCATGGCGGCGGTCAACGCCGCCCTCATGTGCCGCCTCAAGGCCGGCGACCGAGTCGTCGCCGCCCGCGCCCTCTTCGGCTCCTGCCGCCACATCATCGTCAATATCCTGCCGCGCTTCGGCATCGAGCACGAATTCGTCGACGGCGCCGACCTCGATCAGTGGCGCCTCGCCCTCTCGCGGCCAACCGCGCTCGTCTTCTTCGAGACCCCCTCGAACCCCACCCTCGAGCTCGTCGACATCGCCGCCGTGGCCGGGCTCGCCCACACCGCCGGGGCCGAGGTGGTGGTCGACAACGTCTTCTCCACGCCCCTCCTGCAGCGGCCGCTCGCGGAAGGCGCCGACGTCGTCGTCTATTCCGCCACCAAGCACATCGACGGCCAGGGCCGCTGCCTCGGCGGTGCGGTCCTCGGCAGAAAGAGCTACCGCGACGATACCCTCCACCCCTACCTCAAGCATACCGGCCCGAGCCTCAGCCCGTTCAATGCCTGGGTGCTGCTCAAGGGCCTCGAGACCCTGCCGCTCCGCGTCGCCCAGCAATGCCGGAGCGCCCAAAGGATCGCGGAGCACCTGGAAGCCCACCCGAAGGTCCGCCGCACCATCTATCCCGGCCTCGCGAGCCACCCCCAATACGACCTCGCCCGCCGCCAGATGCAGGCCGGCTCGACCCTCGTCGCCTTCCATGTCGGCGACGGCCCGAAGGGCGGTGCCGCCGGCGCGGAGAAGGACAAGGAACGCGCCTTCGAGGTCCTGAACAGGCTCCAGCTCGCCGTCATCTCCAACAATCTCGGCGACAGCAAGACCATGGTCACCCACCCCGCCACCACCACCCACTCGAAGCTGCCGGTCGAGGAACGCCGGGCCCTCGGCATCACCGACGACCTCATCCGCCTCTCCGTCGGCCTCGAGCACGTCGACGACCTGATCGCCGACCTCGACCAGGCGCTTGGCTGAGGAAAAACCGGAAGAGCCTCGAGCAGGCCGCCTTTGCCCGGTGCCCTGCCCGCCTCAACCCGTCAGGACCGGACGCTGCGTCGTCCAGTCCGCCGCGACGTCCACCCGGGGGTCATGCGCCGCCTCGCACGCCGCCGCGTGCCGATGCGCCAGCCACTTGTCGAGCGAAAGCCGATCCATCGGCATCGCAAAGAGATAGCCCTGCAGCAGATCGATTCCGCAGTCCCGCAGAAGCTCGATCGTCGCCGCCTCCTCGACCCCTTCCGCCACCACATCGATGCCGAGCTCCTGGCCGAGCGACGCCGTCGCCCGGATCATGGCAAGCGGGCGAAGCCGCGAGCTCGCCCCGGCGGACAACTGGCGGATGAAGCTCTTGTCGATCTTGATGATGTCGACGGGGAAGTGCTGGATGTGGCTGAGCGACGAATAGCCCGTGCCGAAATCGTCGAGGGCGATCCTGATGCCGCGGTCGCGCAGCCGGTGCAGCCGGCGGGCCACGTCGTCGGGCCGCTGGAGCAGCATGGTCTCGGTGATTTCCAGAACCAGCCTGCCGGCGAGACCCGGCTGTTCAGCCAGAACCGCGTCCAGCTTCTCCTCGAGCCGGTCGTCGAGCTGGCGCGGCGACAGGTTGACGGCAAGATAGAGCCCGGCAGAGCAATGGCGTTGCCCGACCGCCAGGAGGTCCGTCACGCCGCGCGTGAGCGCGAGATGACCGAGCTCGATGATCTGGCCGGTCTCCTCCGCGATCGGGATGAACCGCTCGGGGCCGAGCGGACCGCCGGTCGGGCAGGCAAGTCGCAGCAGCGCCTCGATGCCGACGATGCGGCCGGTGCGGGCATCGATGATCGGCTGGTAGACCAGCGAGAACCAGTCGCGCTCCAGGCCGTCCCGAATGAGCTCGCGAACCCTGGCCCGCTCGACCGCCTTCTGGCCGATCGCCCCGTTGTAAACGACGTGGGTGTTCTTGCCGTCCTGCTTCGCCGTGTACATCGCGAGGTCGGCGAACCTTAGGACCTCGTCCGGCTCCTCGTTCTCCCAGTCGGTGAAGGCGATGCCGATGCTGGCACTGACGCAGGCTTTGACCCCATCGAGATCGAAGGGCACCGCGAGGCGCCCGATCAGCTCGTCGGCGAGCCGCGTGGCCGTGGCACGCTCCTGCAGGCCATGGCAGATGATCGCGAACTCGTCGCCCCCCAACCGGGCGATGACGTCCGTCGGACGGACACAGGATCGCAGCCGCCCGGCAGCCGCCAGCAGCAGCTTGTCGCCGACCTGATGGCCGTAGGTGTCGTTGATCCACTTGAAGTTATCGAGGTCGATGAAGAGCACGGCATCGAGCATGCCGCCGACCGGGCGCCGGCCCGGCGACGCATGCAGGTGGGCGAGAAAGCCCCGCCGGTTCGGCAGCTCGCAAAGCGGATCGGTCAGCGCCAGGCGCTCGAGGCGCCGCTCGGCCGAGCGCAGGTCGCTGATGTCGGTCGAGACGAAGAGACGGCTGGAGCCCTGGGCGGCCGGACCCCGATCGTCGACCCCGGAGAGCAGGATATCCAGCTCCGTGCCGTCGCGGCGCTTCAGCCGCAGCGGGACGTCGACGACAGCCTCGCCCCGCGCCAACGGCGCGCGCACCCGGGATTCGTAGACCTCGGCGGCGGCAGCCGGGAGGAATCGGGCGAGAGGCCGGCCGAGGACGTCGTCGCGGGCGAATCCCGTGGCGGTCAGCCAGTGATCGCTGACGCTGGTGACGACGCCCGCCGCATCCGTCGCGCACAGCAGGGCCGGCGTGATGTTGTAGATCCGATCGAGGTCGAGAAAGGCCTGACGCAGCCGGTTGGCGTCGGCCTGCATGCGCGTCTGCATGTCGTTGAAGGCGACGGTGATGCGCCCGATCTCGTCGTTCGAGCGATGCGGGGCCAGGCGGGCCTCGCCCGACCGCTCGCTCAGCCGGATCGCCTGCAGGAGGCTCTCGAGCGGCCGACCGACGATCAGGTGAAAACCGATCCAGCAGGCGCCGAGGGCGATCGCCAGCCCGCCGACCAGCATGATCAGCGCGAGCTCGCGCCGCGACTGCCGTGCCAGCGCGATCTCCGCGGTCGAGAGGTGGACGACCACGCGATCGTCGTCGGGGCCGTCCAGGGGCAGCTCGATGCTGACGTCGATCGCCTCGCCCGTGCAGCCGATCCGCGGCGGCACCAGCGACAGCCGGTCCCTCGTGCGACCGCTGAAGAGCTCGGCGCAGCGTACGGCCTGGTCCGCGAGCAAGGTCCCGAGGAGCTCCTGCTCGGCGTCCCGCATGGCGGTCTCGCCGATCCCGGTGTCGCGGATCCGTCGGGTCGCGGCGGCGACCCGACCCGCGGCATTGCCGATGCGCGACGTCAACCGGTCGTGCGCCGCCTCCATGTCGAGTGCCGCCAACGACCAGAGTCCGATCGACGCCGGAATGACGAAACCGGGAACCAGCAGCAGGGCCAGCTTGGCGAAGAGCCAGTTGGCGCTGCCATCGAGCCGGCACCAGCGGGGCCAGCGCGGCTGCGTCGTCTCCGGGGCACTCGCCGCAGCCACCGCCCCGCCTATCTGAGCGGCTTCACCTGCCCGCGCTTCATCATCTCCTGAAGTGGCGAACGGTTGCCGATCTCGGTGCGAAAGGTGACGAAGCGTCCGTCCGTGTCGGCCATGTAGAGATCGATGGGCAGGGGTCGACCGGCGGCGTCCTTGAGCTCGGCGCAGAGCACGAAGTGGTCGCCCATCGTCATGATCATGGGATGCGCCTGGGTCGGGAACAGCTCGATCCCCTCGCCACTCGCCAGGTCGAGGTGCAGGACCGCGCCGTCGATGGTGAGCGAATCGATGTGCCTCTGCATCGCAGCCTGCAGGCGCACCTTGTCCGCCGTGCTGTCGGCGGCACCGTCGGCATGGACCGGCAGGCCGCCCGCGAGCGTGATGCACAAGGCGGCGACAACGACCGGAAAACGCATGGCGGTATCTCTCGGGGTCGATGGAAGTGACCGTTTTGACGATGTCGCCTTAAGCCGAGGTTAATGCATCGCGCCCGGGTGGCAGGACGTCCAACGACACGGACGCCGGGCCGGCCGCGATCGCTGGCCTGCCTGCGGTCAGAACTCGCTGATCGACGGGCCGCCCGCCTGACCCTCCCCGATCGCCGCCGCCACCAGCCCCCGCAGCCCTGCCATATGCCCCTCCTCGCGCGATCGCACCGTCGGGTCGGAGGTGATGGCGATCGTCAGGTCCAGGCTCGGGACGACGTGCAGCATCTGGCCGCCATAGCCCCAGCCGTAATAGTGGGGATGGCCACCGGTCTCGGTCATGAACCAGCCATAGCCGTAGCGGTGGCCGGTCCAGCGGGACGCGGTGCGCGGCTGCCAGGAAGCGGCGATCCAGCTCTCGGCGACGACGCGCCGCCCGTCGAGCGTGCCGCCCGCGTTGATCATCCGGCCGAAGCGGAAGATCGCCTCTGGCGAGAGCAGCATGTTGTTGCCGCCGAAATAGATGCCCTGCGGGTCCCGGTCCCAGGGCGGGATCTCGATGTCGAGCGGCTCGCCGAGCCAGGCACGGGCGAGGCCGAGCGTACTCTCGCCGGTCGCCCGCGTCAGGATTGCCGAAAGCAGGTGCGAGCTGCCCGTCGAGTACAGCATGCGGCCGCCGGGCTCGGCGACGAACGGGCGGCTCAGCGCGTAGGCGACCCAGTCGGGACTCGTCACCCAGGCGCCGTAATTCGCGCCGGACGTGCGCTCGAGGCCCGCCTGCATGGAGAGGAGGTTGCCAATCGTCACCTCCTCGACCCGTGGATCGGCATCGGCCGGCACCAGCGGGCCGAGCACGGTGGTGATCCCCTGGTCCGGCCCCTCCAGCACGCCGCGGTCGATGGCGCAGCCGACCAGCGTGGCGACGATCGTCTTGGCCAGCGACTTGATGTTGACCGGCCGGTCGGCGGCCGGGCCGCGGAACGTCTCCGCCAGGACGATCTCGCTCCCCCGCCCGACGATGAGCGTGCGCAGCCGCGGCAGCGCCCTGGCACGTTCCAGGAGTGCTGCCGGGTCGATCTCCGCCACGGCGCATGACGGTCGCGCGAAGCAGGCGGCCGCGGCCAGCGCGCCGCCAGAGGTCAGGATCTTTCGCCGGTTCCACTCCATGGCCGAAAACATGGCCGCCGCCGATGCAAGGTCAAGCGACCGCCGTGCGGCACGGGCCACCCTTGGAACCCCTCGCCCTGAGCCCATCACGAATGCTTATGCCAGCATCGTGGTCAGCCGTCCCGATGGTGCATCCGGCCTCCCATGCACCGCGCTGACACCCGAACTGTCGCATATAACGCGACAGCAAGACCTGGCTTGTCGCATATAGCGCGACAGTACCCGCCGAACTGTCGCGTTATATGCGACATCACGATCGCTTATGTCGCGGAATCCGCGACACTTGCCGGGAAATGTCGCGTATTCCGCGACAGCTGGCGACGAACGAACCCACGGAATCGACGAGCGAACCCGGGATTCGGACGAACGAACCCACCTTTCCGACGAACGAACCCGGCCGCCGACGAACGAACCCGGGGTCATTCAAGATCATGAAAACAAACATGTTTCTGCTCTCGAGAG
Source organism: Alphaproteobacteria bacterium (assembly GCA_030431615.1). Taxonomy (GTDB): domain Bacteria; phylum Pseudomonadota; class Alphaproteobacteria; order Geminicoccales; family Geminicoccaceae; genus SLRI01. The sequence continues at coordinate 27,967 of JAUIID010000014.1, read as the reverse complement.
GCGCCCGGCCCGGCAGCGGCGGGCTGCCGAAACGGCAAATTGCCGAACCAACCCGAGCCCCTCGCGGCAGGCTTGCAGCCAACACCGATCTAGGCTATATTTCCTATAGCAATCACGGGTGGCGCGGATGTCGGGCGCTGGCACGGGAAGGGCTCGACCGGCAGGCGTCATGCGGGCATTCTCCGCGCCGCCGATCCGGCTTTCACCCGGTCAGCGGGGGCCTCGCCTCCCGCCCCGGGGTCCGGACCGGGCCTTTCGGGCCGGGCGTCCGGCCCCTCCTCGACCGCGCAGGAAAGTGACTGCTCAATGCCCGAAACCGTGCCACAGTTCGAGCTCGTCCTCTTCGATCTCGGCGGCGTTCTGATCGACTGGGACCCGCGGCGGCTCTACCGCAAGATCATCGCCGACGAGGCGGCGATGGAGCAGTTCCTGACGACCGTCTGCACGCCGGCCTGGAACCTCGAGCTCGACCGCGGCCGCTCCTTCGCCCTGGCGGTCGAGGAGCTGGCGACGGCCCATCCCGAGCAGCGGCCGCTGATCGAGGCCTACCGGCACCGCTGGCTCGAGATGATCGGCGGGCCCATCGGCGGGACGGTGACCCTCCTGGAAGAGCTGGCGGCGCGCCAGACACCGCTTCGTGCCCTGACCAACTGGTCGGCGGAGACCTTCGCGCTCGTCCATGACGACCCGGACTACGGCTTCCTCGGCCGGTTCGCCCATATCTACGTCTCGGGCGCGCTCGGCATGATCAAGCCCAACGACGACATCTTCGAGCACGTCCTCGAGGACACCGGCCTCGCCCCGGCATCGATCCTCTTCATCGACGATTCGGCCGCCAATATCCGGACCGCCGAGCGGCTCGGCTTCGTCGCCCATCGCTTCGCGAACCCCGCCGGGCTCGAGCGTCACCTGCGCGACCTCCAGCTCATCGGCTGAGCGCCATGGGCCGGCTGCTCGCCACGCTCGTCGCCGTCGCCTTCGGCCTCGGGCTGGGTGCGGCGGGTCTGGCGGCGTTCTTCGCCTGGGGCTCGCTGCCGGCGCTGGACGGCGAGCTCCGTCTCGCCGGGCTCGGCGCACCGGTCCGGGTCCTCCGGGACGAGCTCGGCGTGCCGCTGATCGAGGCCGCGAGCGAGCGTGACGCGGCCATGGCGCTGGGCTTCGTCCATGCCCAGGACCGGCTCTGGCAGATGGAGATGAGCCGCCGGATCGGCGCCGGGCGGCTCGCCGAGGTGGTGGGTGAGCGCGGCCTGCCGGTGGACCGGTTCATGCGCACGCTCGGCCTCTACCGCGCCGCCGAGGCGAGCCTCGAGCACCTCTCGGCGGAAGCGCTCGATCGCCTCGCCGCCTATGCCGAAGGCGTCAACGGCTTCCTCGCCCAGAGATCCCACCCGCTGCCGCCCGAGTTCCTGCTCCTGCAGCACCGGCCGGAGCCCTGGCAGCCGGCCGACAGCCTCGTCCTGATCAAGCTGATGGCGCTCGACCTCGTGTCGAGCTGGCGGAGCGAGCTGACCCGCGCCAGCCTGCTCGACCGCTTGCGGCCCGAAGCCCTCGCCGATCTCTGGCCGCCGCCCCGCTCGGACGAGGTGACGACCCTGTCGGGCCCGGCGCAATGGACCGGCGATGTCTCGCCCCGGTCAGAACCCACCCTCCCGGATGCCGCCAGCGCGTCGGCCGCTTTGGCCGGAGCGCTCCTTACGGCACTGCCGCTCCCCGACAATGCCGGGCTCGGCTCGAACATCTGGGCCGTTTCCGGCGCCCACACCGCAAGCGGGGCGGCGCTGCTCGCCAACGACCCGCATCTGGGCCTCACGGCGCCGGCGCACTGGTACCTCGCAGCCCTGAGCACGCCCGGGGGTACCGTCATGGGTGCCACCCTGCCGGCGCTGCCGGTCGTGGTGATCGGCCGCAACGAGCACATCGCCTGGGGCTTCACCAATACCGCCGGCGACACCGACGACCTCTTCATCGAGCGCCTCGACCCGGCCGACCCCGATCGCTACCTGACGCAGGACGGCAGCCAACCATTCCTTCGCCGCGACGAGGTGATCCGGGTGCAGGGAAGCGAGCCCGTGCGGCTCAGGGTGCGCGAGACCCGCCACGGGCCGGTCATCTCGGACATCATGACCCGGGCCACCGACATCGCCGGCGAAGGCCGGGTGCTGGCCCTCGCCTGGACCGCGCTCCTGCCCGAGGACCGGACCGTCGAGGCCGGCATCGGGCTCGCCCGGGCCCAGGACTGGGACGACTTCAGCCGGGCCATCGAGCTTTTCCACAGCCCGACGCAGAACGCCTTCTACGCCGATGCGGAAGGGCGGATCGGCATGGCCATGGCCGGCCGGCTACCGCTCCGCCGCGCCGGCGACGGCAGCCTGCCGGCCCCGGGCTGGGACGGCAGCCACGACTGGCTGGGCCTGCTGCCGGCGGCGGAGAACCCGAGAACGCCCGCGGCCACTGACGCGGGCTTCCTGCAGAATGCCAACAACCGCCTGGTCGACGAGCGCTATCCCCATCTCGTCACCGCCGACTGGAACGACGATCTCAGGGCCCGGCGCATCGTCGCCGTGCTCGATGCGGCAACTACAGCCGGCGAGCCGCTCGACACCGAGGTCATGCGCCAACTGCAGAACGACCGGCTCTCGACCCTGGTCGGCGACTTCCGGCCCTGGCTCGCAGCCGTGCCGTCAGGGGACGCCGGGACCGCCCGCATCCTCGAGGCGATCGACGCATGGGACGGGGCGGCCATGCCGGACCGGCCGGAGCCGCTGGTCTTCCAGGCCTGGTATCGCTCGCTGGTCCGCCACGTCCTGGCGGACAATCTCGGCGACGATTTTGCCGCCTATCGGGGCATCAGATCGGCGGCCATGCGGCACATCCTGGAGCAGGCACCCGACTGGTGCGACGACGTCACGACGACCGACCTGAGGGAAAGCTGCGACGACATGGCGGCCGCCGCGCTGACGAGTGCCCTCGACGAGCTGCGGGCGGCGTACGGCGAAGACTGGCGGGCCTGGCGCTGGGGCGAAGCCAGCCAGGCGCGCCTCGCCCATCGCCCGCTGGATGGCGTGCCCGGCATTGGCCGCATCTTCTCGATCGTCACCGGCACGGGCGGCGGTGATGCCGGCACCGTTCGTGTAGCCCGATACGCCGCCGCTGCGCCCTACGACACTGTCGCGGCAGCGAGCCTGCGCATGGTGACCGATCTCGCCGAGACCGGAACGCTCCACGTCATCCTGCCGACCGGTCAGTCCGGCCATCCCCTCTCGCCTCATTACGACGACCAGACCGGTCGGTGGCGCAACGGCGAGTTGCACACGCTGGAAATCGCGCGGCCGGCGTACCGGGGGCGCTCGGAGCTCGTGCTCAGCCCATGAAAGTGACAGAAACTCCTACCCTGTTTTCCTCTTGTCCCCTATGAGATTTTCCAACCTCACCCCAGATGCGAGAAACCGGCATGCAGCTGAGCGAGCTTCGCAGCTTCGGCCAACGCCTCCGCTCCCTGCGCGTCGGGCTGGAATTGTCCCAGGCCGAACTCGCGCGCCGCATCGGGCGGCATCAGACCGCGATCGGTCCCTATGAGCGCGACGAGTACATGCCGGGGCGCGACGTCGTCGAGAAGCTCGCGGCAGCGCTCGAAACCAGCCCGGAATACCTGCAGTTCGGCCGCATGCCCTACCGCAGCAGCCTGCCGCAGCTCGGCCGGCTGGGAGCCGCGGGGCAACTGGCCAGCCCGGCTCACGCTGGGCCGCTGGCGCTGGCTGACGACCGGCTGGCGGCCCTGATGGTCGAGGACGAGGCGATGCGGCCCGTCTTCCGCACCGGGCAGATTCTGCTGGTCGCCCGGCTGGCGACCGCCACGCTGGAACCCCTCGTCGGCCGGCATGTCGTCGCCGAGCTCGATGACGGCCGGCAGTTCCTGCGCCGCCTGGCGCCGGCCATCGAAGCCGGTAATTACGTTCTGGACGCGTATAATGCACCAGCCATGGGGCCATTACGGCCGGTTTCAGCACGGCTGGTTCTCGGCCATCTGGAGGTTGAAGCCCTGTCCTCACACTCCCAAGAGCCACACCCATCAGGTTGATGAGAAATTCGCGTTTTATCTGGAAGTTTAAAATATCGCGGGTATTTTAACTAAATCAGGTTCAGTTGGCGAGCGACTAGGGGATCACGCAACCCCAGCGTGCGCCGCAGCAGGAGTCGTTTCGTCATGAACCAGGTCGCCAGCAAGGCCGTCGGCAAGGGGGTCGGGGGGCGCAGTCGGGCGCTGGACGTCGACCATTATGTCAGTCTCCGCATCCGGCAGCGCCGCATCATGCTCGGCCTCACGCAGCAGCAGATGGCCGAGCTCATCGGTGTCACCTATCAGCAGGCGCACAAGTACGAGACCGGCATCAACCGCATCTCGGCGGGCCGCCTCTATCAGATCGCCCAGGCCCTCGGCGTCGATATCGGCTATTTCTTCGACGATCTCGATCCCGACAAGCAGAGCCGGCCGAAATCGACGGAAATGATGCCGCAGCAGCGCATGCTGCTCGAGCTCGCCCGCAACTTCGCGGCGATCGGCAACCGCAAGCATCAGGATGCGATCTGCAATCTGGCCCGGGTGCTGGCATCGAGCGAGCGCGCCGAGAGCTGACCGGGCGGACGCTGCCTGCCGGCGAGCCCTGCAGGAACGCGTCAGGCGCGCCGTGTCGCCGCGAGCCGGATGATCCGGATCGTTTCGGCCCACAAGCCCAGATCGTCCAGCTCGCCGGCGTGGAACCAGCCCACGGCAGCGGCGTCGCCGCCGGCCACGGCGGGGCCGGGTGCAGCCTCGGCCGTGAAGTCGATCAACGTATAGTGGTAGAGCACGCGGGCATCGTCAGGTGTCCGTTCGACGAGGTCGACGACGGTCAAGAGATCGAGACGGGCGAGATCGAGACCGGTTTCCTCGGCCACCTCGCGAAGCGCGGTCTCGGCCACCGTCTCGCCGAGCTCCTGAGCACCGCCGGGCAGCGACCACTGACCGGCCCGTGGCGGCTTGCCACGTCGGATCAGCAGAACGCGGTCGTCCCGCCAGACGACAACACCGACGCCCACGATCGGCCGGTCCGGGAAATCTCGCCGCATCGTCGCCTCCTTCGATCACCGGCCGCGCCCGCCCTCAGGCGATCAGCGCCAGTGCTGCAGCGTAGCGTGTGAGCTTGGTGCCGACGACTTCGGCGGCACTGCGCATGCCGATCACCGGCACGGGTCCAAGCACGCGCCCGAGGACCGTCGCCTCGTCGACACCCGGCCCGAAGAAGCCGATGCCGCGCTCGATCGAGCTGTAGAAGAGTGCCGCCTTGGGCGGCCTACCACCCAGTTTCTGCAGAAGGCCCGCGGCCAGCGCCTGGAGGTCATGAAGCGCCAGCGCCGGATCCCGACGGAAGAGCTGGACCCGACCGGGCGGGCCGCCCTCCCCGATGCCCGACAGTTGGATGGCGCCACGCAGCGGATCGGCATGGTCGATGCCAAAAACCGAGCCCGCCTGGTCGAGCGGGGCATTGGTGAGCTCGGCGTTCGTCGGCACCTGGGCGAGCAGAAGTTGACGGCGAAGCTGCCGCTGGTCGCGCAGGACGAGCTCGCCGGCTTCCTCTGCCAGCCAGCTGGTGGCCGGCCGGCCGTCGAGCGCCGTGAGCGTGTTGCCGGCACCTGCCGTAACCCGATGCGTCGGGCCAAGGGGCCGGCAGCCATGGCTGATGCCCGCCGCCATGGCGACACTGCCGGAGACGAGAACGCCAGTCGCCGCACCGGCCGACGGCGAACCGGCAATCTGCGCGTGATCGAAGATGGATGCTCCCTGTGCACCAGCCAGCACGGCCGGGGTGGACGCGGCGAGCGTCGCCACCGCCGCTCCCGCATCCGCTGCGTCGGGCACGTGCAGGATGCCGCAGACCGCTCCCTTTGCGCCGACCGGCGGCGAACCGGCAAAGGGGTGCAGGTCGACCCCTTCCAGTGCCAACGGCAGCGCGGCAATGGCCCCCTCGCCACTCAATTCGCGGCCACCGGCGAAGACCGCGGTGCTGGCCGCCCCGAGCCAGGTCTGGATGCCGGTCCGCTGACGCAGCCCGTCCAGCATGACGTCGGCCATCTCGGTCGTTGGATCGGCGAGGAAGACGAGGCCCAGCGGGGCCGGTGCCACTTCCGTATCGAGCTGATCGAGCACGCTGCGCAGAAGTTGCGGCCACGGCCGACCGGCCGCATAGACGAGGCCGCTCACGCCGTCGTCAAGCGGCGGAGCACACACGGCAGGTTGGGGATGATTTCAACCATCAAGGAATCATCTTGACCATAACTCAACTTTTTGGCAATACCGGGAAGCGTTCAGTCATCGGTTGAGCGAAACTGCCGGTGACCGACGTGCTCGACTGACGAGATGGGACCCTGGGGGGACTGTTCGCAAGAACAGTCCCTTCCCGTCGTCGACTCGCCATCGATCTGGACCATAGGCGCATCTCTGGCCACGCCGTCAACTTCATGCGCCTCACCGGGGTACGAAGCTGGTCTCGAGCGTCTCCAGAAGGTCTGCCAGTGCCGCGGCGTCGGGGCCACGGCTCAAGAAACGCACGTCGATGCGCCGGTTCACCCGTCGCGCCTCGTCGGTCACGCCAGCCGCAACAGGTCGACGGGCTTCATAGCCGCTCACCCCCAGCAATGCAGCCGCACCTCCATTGAGAAGGTCGTCGAGTCGCGGCTCGGCCGCGATCAGGGCACGATAGGTCGAGCGGCTGCGGGCCGCGGACAATGCCCAGTTGTCGGGGAACGGTCCGCTACGAATCGGCCGATCGTCCGTATGCCCCTCGATCAGCACGGTTTCCAGCACGTCGTGCACGCCAGTCGGACAGCCCTCCGCAGCGGCCATTGCCGCGTAGCAGGGCAGATAGCGCCAAAGCACCTCGGCGAGCGCGCCGATCGCCGTTCGGCCCGCCTCGCTCAGCTCGGCCTCGTTCGTGGCGAACAGCAGCGACTCCGGCAGACGCAGGATGCCGTTCTCGACATCGATCTCGACCTCGAGGCCGCGCGCCGCGAGTGCCTCGCGAATGAGGGTCAGGAGCTCGGCCCGCAACGCATCGCGCGCGAGCAGCTGTCCGGTGATGGCGGCAAGCCGATCACGCTCGATCAGCAGGCGATCACGCTCGAGCGACAGGGCGGCCCGATCGCGCTCGAGCGCGTTGCGTTGCGAGGTCAGGGCGTCGAGCGACGCCTTCGCCGCGTCCTCGGCGCTGCGGAAGTTGAGCGCGAAAGCCATGAGAATGATGATGAACAGGAAGAGCAGCCCGACCATCAGGTCGCTCACCGAAACGAAGTAGCTCTCGTCCTCGGCGTGCCGGTCGCTGCCCTTCGCCGCGCTACCCCAGCCGCGTGCCCAGCCGGTCCCGTTCATGCTTCAGCCACCCGCCCGCCGGTCGTCGCTCAGTCCCTGGAACACCTCCTGCAGCGCCTGCCGCGCCTCCTTCAGGCCTGTGTCGATATCGCCAAGGAGCTCATGGGCCGCCGCCGCCGCGGCAGGCTCGCTGATCTCGCCGAGAATGGCCTCGGCCACGCTGTTCAGCGTATGGCGGGCGTCACGCACCCGATCGTGGGTGGTCAGGAGAACCGCCTCGATCGCCGCCCGGTCGAGGGGCGGACGGCCGCGCAGCCGGTCGAGGCCGTCCTGCACGGCGACGGTTGCCTGGTCGAGACGATGCAGCAACTGGCGCATCGCCGGTGATGGCGTTCCCGTTGCTGATACGGGGGACCTGTCGTCCGGTTGCCGGGTGGATGATGGTGACGCCTGTCGGTCAGTGTCCGAATCTGCCCCATGGTCCGGCTCCCGCGCAACAGGTGTCTCGGCCTCACTCGTCCCCCTGCGTGCGGCGAGATCACCCACGGAACGTCCGGCGGCAACCAGCTCGCTGGCCACGCGCTCGTCCAGCGTCTCGAAGCGCCGCGCCACCCGTTCGAGCGCCGCCTTCAGCGGCCGGGTCGCGAGGGTCAGCTCGTCCGCCAGCCGCTCCTCGATGCCCTCCGGTGCCCGGATGATCAGCGACCGTCCCATACGGGCGACAAGGCGGCCGATCTGCTGTGTCTCGCGGATCTGGTCGGCGAGCAGCGCCTCCGGGGTCAACGGCACGACGCGGGCCTCGAGCAGGCGGCAGAACCGGCCGATCTCGGCCTGGACCGCGTGCAGATGCACCTTTTCGCGCCAGGAAAAGACGAGCGACGCGCCGAGCCCGGCAATCGAGGTCACGAACTTGAAGGTGGCAGCAGCGAGCAGCTCCCGCAGCGCCGCCTGCGCCTCGCGGACATCGTCGGCGGTCACGCCGCCGCTAGCGAAATGGAGGGCCGCAACAAGGCCGAGAAAGGTGAAGAGCAGCCCGAGCCCAACGAGGATGTTCGGCACGGCCTGATAGAAGCGAAGGTTGATTCCAACCCGGGCAAAGAGCGTGTCGTCGAACACGCCGTGCGGTGCTCGGGCCGAGCCGAGTGTCTGCTCGTTGCCGGGCACCGGCGTCAGCGTCGAGGCATAGGAGCGCCAGGCCTCGCCGAGGACGGGATCCTGCGACAGCGCCTCGAACACCGCAGGAAAACGCTGCCGGAACGCGACCGCCCCCTCGCCACGATCGAGCAGCTCGATGGCCCGGGCGAGCGCCCGACGCAATGGCCCCAGGCGCAGCAGGAACGCCTGCCACAGCACGAAAGCCAGGAGAACGATTCCGCCAGCCAGTACCCAGGGCAGCCAAGGCAGCGCCAGAACCTGGAAGACGCCGTCGACGACCTTCATGCCAGCCCTCGCATACGACCCGACGAGCAGAAAGCGTGCAGCCGGTTGTCGTCGGCTCGACTAGGCTGCATGCTCATCAGCCGCCCGGCTGTGGTGGTGATCTGACAGGAAACCCGCAGAAGTTGATTGATATTGATGTGTGTTCACCTAAAACTTGCTGCGCCAACCGACCTTGCCTAGTCTGGCTGTGGCAAGGTTTAGTCCTCGGATCGGGCGGATCCGGCACGGTCCCCGGCAACCCGTGACAAGCGACAAGTGATAGTCCATGGCAAAAGTTGTGGTCATCGATGATCGGGTAACGAACCGCAACATTCTTACGCGGCTCGCGCTGTCGGTCGAGGAAGGCCTGCAGGTGCAGTCGTTCGCCAGCCCGATAGAAGCGCTGACGAGACTGCAGGCGGCCAATCCGCCGGACCTGATCATTACCGACTACAACATGCCGGAAATGGACGGCGCCACATTCATCGAGACGCTCCGCGAGCAACGTGCTTTCGCGGATGTACCGATCGTGGTCGTCACCGTCTACGAGGATCGCGACTTCTGCTATCGGGCGCTCGATGCCGGCGCCACTGATTTTCTGCTCAGCCCCGTCGATCATCTCGAGTTTCGCGCCCGCGCGCGCAACCTCCTGACCATGCGCCGGCAGCAGAGAATGCTGGCGCGGCGCGCGGCCGATCTCGAGCAGGCCTTGCAGGAGCAGCAGGGGCCGGCCTTCGACAATCCGGCGGCCCGCCTGCAGGCTTTCCTTGATCGGGTGCCGCTCGCGGTCTCCGCGGTCGACCGGTTCGGCCGCCTTGCCATGGTCAACACCGCGCATGAGGAGCTGTTCGCCGCGCGGCGCGACGATTTGATCGGCAAGACCCTGATCGAGGCATTCGGTGAGGCCTACGCCACCCGCCACACCGTGCTCGACGAGAAGGTCCTCGAGAGCGGCCAGCCGCTCGGCTCGCCACGGCAGGAAGTGCTGATTACCGGCGGTCGCGAGCGCGATCTGGTCAGCGTCAAGGCCCCTGTGCTCGACGAGGCCGGCGAGGTGGACGGGGTGATCACCTTCGCCCTCGACGTCAGCGAGCTGCGGGTCGACCGGACGACAACCGACCTCGCCGTGCGTACCGACCAGCTCACCGGGCTGATCTCGGCCTCGGCCTTCGAGGAGCGCGCCGAGCAGGAGCTGGCCCGGGCGCGTCGCCAGAACGAGACGCTGGCCATTCTCGTCCTCGACATGGACCGATTCAAGACCATCAACGAGGCCTTCGGCAACAGCTTCGGCGATCGCCTGATGCGGGCGGTTGCCGGCAGGCTCGCCGGCCGCCTGCGGGAGACCGACTGCATCGCCCGGCTGCGCTCCGACGAGTTCGCGATCCTGCAGCCGGCCCTCAAGCGCCCGGACGATTCGGCCGAGCTTGCCCGCCGGCTGGGGGATGCCTTCGCCGAGCCCTTCGTCATCGAGAACGAGGAAGTGCACGTCAGCGCCAGCGTCGGGATCACGCTCTTCCCGGCGGATGGCAAGTCGGTCAGCGCACTGCTCAAGAACGCCGATCTCGCCATGTATCGGGCGAAGGCCTCGGGCCGCGACGCCTACCGGTTCTTCGCGGCCGAGATGAACCTCGCGGCGCGCCGCGCCGTGACGCTGGAGCGTGAGCTCCGCCAGGCGCTCGCCGGCGAGCAGTTCCTCGTCTATTACCAGCCGCAGATCGAGCTCGCCAGCGGCCGCATCGTCGGCATGGAAGCGCTGGTCCGCTGGAATCATCCGCATCGCGGCATCGTCCGGCCGGGCGAGTTCATCGGTCTCGCCGAGGACATCGGGCTGATCGCGCCGCTGACGGCCTGGGTGCTCAGGACCGCCTGCCTGCAGCATCGCACCTGGTGCGACAAGGGGCTGCTCGGCATGCAGCTCTCGGTCAATCTGTCCCCGGTCCAGTTCCGCGAGCGCGGCGTCGAGCTGATGATCGAGCGGATCCTCAAGGAAACCGGGGTGACGCCCTCGATGCTCGACATCGAGCTCACCGAGAACGCGGTGATCGAGAACAGCCAGACCGCTACCGCATCACTCAAGTATCTGAACGAGCTCGGGGTGACCCTGTCGATCGATGACTTCGGCACGGGCTACTCGTCTCTCTCCTACGTCAAGCGGCTGCCGGTGCAACGGCTGAAGATCGACCAGAGCTTCGTCCAGAACCTCGAGAAGGGCTCGTCGGACGAGGTCATCGTCCGGGCCATCGTCAATCTCGGCCACAGCCTTGGCCTCAGGGTCATCGGTGAGGGCGTCGAGACGGAGGGTCAGCACCGCCGATTGCAGCGCCTAGGCTGCGACGAGGTCCAGGGTGACTTCATCTGCCCGGCATTGAGCGTCGCCGAGTTCGAGCGCCGTCTGGCGCTTCGCCAGCTCAACGCCGCCATCGATGGCGAGGCTGCCGATTCGCTGGCCGGCATCGATTGACGCGGTGGGGTGTCGAGGGGATCGTGGCCGTGGACAGCACGATCCGGATCGGGTGTTTCTCAGCGCCAGGCGATCGACCGTAGTCGCGGCGACGGTCGCGCCGGAGTGACCGTTGACCTGCTGCGAATGAACGAGGCATGAGTCTGGCCGACGAGTTGCGCAGAGCCTGGAATTGGCTGCACCGCCGCCTCACGGGCCGCGCCGACAGTGAGCACGAGCAGATCGTCATCCGCATCGTGATCACGACGGCCATGTTCCTCTACATCATCTCCGTCGATCACGAGGCCAAGGACGCTGCCCGGATCATTCGCGACAGCTCCCTGATCTACGCCTTCGCGGCGACAGCTTCACTTGGCCTGCTCGTCCACCTGCTGGCCCGCCCCCGCGTCAGCCCGGCGCGACGATTCTGTGGCATCGTCACCGATGCCATCGGCGTCAACGGTGCCATGTTCGCTGGTGGCGAGGCGGCGATGCTGTTCTTCCCGCTGCTGCTCTGGTCGATTCTCGGGCACGGTTTTCGCTACGGCCGGCTCTATCTCGCCGTGTCCGCTGTGCTGAGCGCGGTGCTGTTCATTCCTGTGGTCAGCCTGTCGCCTGCCTGGCAAGGCCTCGCCGTGCTCGATGTCGGGCTCGTCCTCTCTCTCGTCATGCTGCCCGGCTACTTCGCCGTCCTGCTCGGCAAGCTCGAGGGAGCCGTGCACAGGGCCGAGGACGCCAGCCGGGCGAAGAGCCGCTTTCTCGCCACGATGAGCCATGAATTCCGCACGCCGTTGAACGCAGTGATCGGCATGACCGACCTTTTGCGCACGACACCGCTCGAGGCCGAGCAGCGCGATATGGTGGCAACCACACGAAGCGCCGCCCACAGCCTCCTGGCTCTCGTCAACGACGTGCTCGACATCGCCAAGATCGAGGCCGGACGATTCGTCATCGATGAGGAGCGGTTCGACCTGCATCGGCAACTCGCGTCGCTGCGTCGGATGCTCTACCATGAGGCGCAGGCCAAGGGCCTCTATCTGCGGCTTCGTCTCGATCCACGCATTCCGCCGACGCTGATCGGCGGCCGCGGTCCCCTGCACCAGATTCTCGTCAATCTCACGGCCAATGCCATCAAGTTCACGAACGAGGGCGGTGTGCTGCTCGACGTCCGCTCGCTCGGCAACGAGCAAGATCGGCCGCGCCTGCGCTTCGAGGTCCACGACACCGGCATCGGCATCGCCGCGGAGGCCCAGCAGAGGATCTTCGAGAGCTTCGGCCAGGCCGAGGGGGACACCTTGCGACGGTTCGGCGGGACGGGGCTCGGCCTCTCCATCGCCAGGGAGCTGACCGAGCTGATGCAAGGCACGATCGGCGTCGTCAGCGCACCCGGGCAGGGCTCGAGCTTCTGGGTCGAGCTCGCATTGCGTCACGACCCGACGGAAGGCGAGGCCGAGGATTCCGAAGCGGGCCGTGGCCTCAGCCGCCGGGCGGAGGTCGTGGTCCTGGGCGGCCGGGCGGCAACGGAGCGGGCCTTGGCGAGGCTCGAGCGCCTCGCAATCACGGCCATCGCCGAGCCCGATATCGTGGCGGCAGTCGACCAGGCCGCGTCGAGCTCCAACCCGACGGCCATTCTCGTGGTCGACGCCGATCCATCCGTCGACGTTGAGAGGCTGGTCGAGGCGCTCGACCAGCGCCGCCCGAACGAACCGGTCGACGTCGTGACGCTGTTCGAGCGTCGGCGTGAGCATCTTGCAGCCAGCCTCGCCGACCTCGCCGAGGCGGAAGGCGACACGGGTCTCCGGCGCGCCCTGCGCGCGGCCCTCGTCGTCGACGAGCAGCTGCAGGGTGGGACCGACAGCGACAGTCTTCGGGCGCCAACCACGTCGAGCATTCTTCTGGTCGAGGACAATCGGACCAATCAGCACGTGATCGGCAAGATTCTCGAGCATGCCGGCCATGAGGTGACCCTCGCCGACAGCGGCGAGGAGTGCATCGAGCTCATGGAGGCGAACGTTTTCGACATCGTTCTGCTCGACCTCAACATGCCCGGCATGAGCGGTTTCAACACGCTGAAGATGCTGCGCTTCATGTTGCCGATCCCGGACCTTCCGCCGATCGTGGCCCTGACCGCCGACGCCACGGCCGAGACCCGCGAAGCGGCCATGTCGCTCGGTTTTTCCGCCTACCTCACCAAGCCGATCGAGACGCTGCACATGCTGGCGACGATCGACCGGCTGGCCGGTCAGCGAACACGCCAAGGCACCCGTGCCCATCCACCACAGCCGGCCACGGTGGTGCAACTGCCCGAAGCGGCCGAGCGGGCTGCCCTGGCGCGGGCTGCCGGGCGATCGCCGATCGAGGTAGCGCCGGAGCTGTCGCTGCAGGCTGCGACGTCGGCGAGGTCGGGCGTACTCGATGCTCGCAAGATCGATACGCTGCTGGAGCTCGATGCAGGCGACGGCTTCTTTGCACAGGTAGTCGATGACTATCTGCTCGATGTGACGCAGCTGGAGAAGGAGCTGCACGAGGCTGTGGCGCAGGGCAACGCACGGGCGTTCCGGGATGCTGCGCATGCGCTGAAGAGCAGCTCGGCGCATATCGGCGCGCAGGCGGTGTTCGAGTTCTGTGTGGGTCTGCGACACCTCGACGACCACGCGTTGCTAATGCGGGCATCCGGCGACTTGGAGCTGCTGCGCGGAGAAATCGAGCGGGCCCGAGCAGGACTGCTGCAGTGTAAAGAGCGAGCCCTTCAAGCGCCGTCGTCGCGTCGAGAAATCGGCTAGCGCCCGGCAGCACGGTGTTCACCAGATGCCTGACGGCGAGCTCGACTCCGGCGCAGAGCAGGCGTTCGGGGGCGATGGTGAATCCGAGAGCCGACATGACCGAGCTCCTCGATTGAGGTCGTGAGGGTTGCGAGCGCCGGACAGGGAAGCCGAGAGGGCACTTCCTTCGGGGAAGGACGCCGCTCCTCAGTTCCTGACCCGCTTCTTTTCCTGCACGCGCGCCAGGCAATCCATCCGCCGGAGGTCATCGGCGCCGAGCTGCATGGCGAGATCGACCCAGATGTTGACGATGTCGAGGAGCTCCGTCTTCCGCACCGGGTCGACCCGCTTGCAGGCGCGGCGGATGGTGCGCAGCATGTTGAAGCGGCTGCCGTGGCTGCCGAGATGCTCGCGCAACGCGGCCTCGCCCTGGCCCGGCTCGGCAATCACGTCGACGAGGCCGAGCTCGAGCATCTCCTCCGCACTTCTGGACTTGCCGTCCTCAATGAATACGCGAGCCGCCTTCTCGCCGATCTTGCGCACGAGGTAGGAGTACCCGCCCATGCCGGGAAACAGGTTGAAGAGGATTTCCGGCAGGCCGAACTTCGCCCCGCGCTCGGCCACCACGATATCGTTCGTGATCATCGATTCGAGGCCGCCGCCGATGGCGTCGCCCGTGACCAGCGCCACGGTGAGGACCGGCAGGCCCAGCGCATTGTAGTTGTCGTGCAGCACGTCGATGCAGCGTTGCGCATAGTCGCGCAGGGCCTGCTCGTTGCCGCCGCGCACGCATTCGGTGAAGAAGGCGAGGTCACCGCCGAGGCTGAAGGCACCCTTCGCCTCGGAGGTCCAGACGAGATAGCGGAACGGCATCTCAGCAGTGCTCAGGTGACCGCACTGTTCCTGCAGGTAGATCTGGTAGCTGCGCGAGTCGGCCACCAGTGATGGCGTGTAGCAGGCCCGGTCCTGATGCTTCATGCGGGCCCAGAGGATGCCGGTGTCGGATTCCAGCTGCGTCGCCAGCGTCGGCAAATCGACCTCGAGCGAGGGGCGGCGCAGCGGCACCACGGGTGCCGACACGCGGCGCAGCTCGGAAGGCAGGAGATCGAAATTGTCATTGACCGCGTCCTGCAGCCCACGAACGAACTGATGCGACAAAGCCATTCTCTTACCCTCCTGCGACCGATACTTCACGCGGCACTCGCGGAAATCCCGGCATTTGCTGATTTTGCGGCTATGGATCTTGCCTGCCGCCAGAAATATTAACCTTCCTGACTGGACGCAAGAAGTATCGTTTCGGATTTCTTGAAGTTATCGGGAAAACAACTTTATTCTTTTTTGTTATTTTAGTTTTTATTAGAACTATATTTTATCGATAAATTGCAGAAGATTTTAGACGATGTCGCGCGACCGCCTGCTCTCAACCCCATGGGCCACGCCGCAACAGCAACCGGCGATGGCTGAGCGGCAATACGAAAAAGGCGCCGGCGACGAAGCCACCGACATGCGCCCACCAGGCTACACCGGCGTCGGCTGGTGCCGAGAACGCGCTCCAGAGCTGGAAGCCGAACCAGATCGCGAGCAGCCAGGCGGCCCGGATCTCGTGCAGCAGCATGAAGCTGAACGGAAAGAAGACGACGACCCGCGCGCGTGGAAACAGCATGAAATAGGCGCCGAGCACGCCCGACAGGGCGCCCGAGGCACCGATCATCGGCACGGTCGAGGCGGGGTCCGGCAGGATCTGCAACCCCGCCGCGGCGAGCCCGGCGGCCAGATAGAGGAGGGCGAAGCGGAGATTCCCGAGCCGGTCCTCGACATTATTCGCGAAGACCCAGAGGAAGAGCAGGTTGGAGGCGAGGTGGATGAAGCCGCCATGCAGGAACATGGAGGTAACGAGAGTTGCCCAGGCGGGCACGAGTTGCAGCTCCGGTGCCAGCACGGCCCGGCCGGTGATCACGGCCGGGATCAGCCCGAGACTGTACACGGAGCGGTCCAAGCCCCCATCCCGACTGATCTGCCAGAAATAGGTTGCGACGCACGCGACGATGAGCAGGCAGGCGACTACGGGCAGCCGCTTCGCCCGGTTGAGGTCCCTGATCGGAAACAGGGCCGCCTGCCTCTTCAGCCGCGGCTTTCGAACTTCGGACGAACACCCGTGAGGCTGGGACAGCGGGGCCGGTCGGGCTCGACCGCACGCAGCGGCTCGCAGGGCCGGAGTGTGCGGGCGGACATGCGCGCAAGCTCCTGGTATTCCGCGGTGCCCCTTCCCTTCCAGGCGATCTCGGAGGGCTCCAGCGGGCGCACCACGCGCGCCGGAACGCCTGCCGCCAGATGCCCGTCCGGCACCTCGAAGCCGGCCTTGATGAAGGCCATGGCAGCGACGAACGCATTGGCGCCGATCACCGCACCGTCCATGACGGTCGAATTCATGCCCACGAGCGCGTTCCGGCCGATCCGGCAGCCGTGCAGCACGGCGCCATGACCGACATGCCCGTCCTCCTCGATGACGCAGTCCTTGCCCGGGAAGCCGTGCATGACGCAGGAGTCCTGCACATTGGCGCCGGCCTCGATGATCAGCCTGCCGAGATCGCCGCGCAACGAGGCCAAGGGTGCGATGTACACTCCCACACCGATGATCACGTCACCGATGATGACGGCCTCGGGGTGGACGTAGGCGCTCGCGTCGATCACCGGACGGATGCCGGCATATTCATAGATGCGCGCCACGCTTAGCCCTCCCGCTACCGACGGCCTGCAAAAGCAGCCCGCTCGGTGTGAGCGCAAAGCACGGCTTGAAGCGCTCGGCAACCCGGACGGTTGCCGCGTCAGCTGCTCGGCGGCACCCGGTGCTTGGTCGGTGCCGGACGATCATCGCCAGCCGGATCGAGCTCCATCAGGATTTCGGCGATGCGCTGGAGAAGCGGTGCGCCGTTGCCAGGCATGCCCTCCTCCTGGGCAACGGCCAGCTCGCTCTGGTCGTATTCCCATTGCCGGAGAATCGCGACCTTCTGCTCGGTCGTGAGTCCCGGCGCCGACCTCACTGCCGCGGGATCACTGAAGTGTGCCGCCGGATCGTCCAGCGCCTTCTCGTAATCGACCGTCGCGCCCATTGCTCGCTCCTCATCGGCACGCTCGCAACGCGAGCTCCCACTGGATGAAGTGTCAGACCCGGAGATGGTTCCACAAGGGGTCGCTTCAATGCGCGCCAGACCGGCTCAGGCCGGTCGCTTGATCAGCGTCAGTCGGAAAAGGCCGTCCTGCTCGGCCACGTCGGCGAGCTCATGACCGGTCGCCTCGGTGAACTCGATGAAATCCTCGGGAGCCGCCGGATCCGTGGCGAGCACGACGATGGTCGCACCTCCAGGCAAGAGCGCCAGTGCCCGCCGCGCCTCGAGCAGCGGCAGTGGACAACTGAGTCCGCGCGCATCGACGAGGACAGCGGCGGCTCGGGGCGGGGTGTCGTTCATGGCCGAATG
The DNA here is from genome assembly GCA_030431615.1 of Alphaproteobacteria bacterium. Taxonomy (GTDB): domain Bacteria; phylum Pseudomonadota; class Alphaproteobacteria; order Geminicoccales; family Geminicoccaceae; genus SLRI01. Next base: position 10,528 of record JAUIID010000014.1, on the reverse strand, counting down.
AAACCGACAAACGCCGGATCGGGCAAGTGCCGGCTGGTCAACGCCGGCTCAGCACTTCATGGAGCGGCTTCTTGATTCGTGCCGCGGCAGGTGTTGCGGCATCGACCGCGGGATAGCCCGTGACGACCAGCACGAAAGGCTTTTCCCGTTCCGGCCGACCGCAGACCCGGTTGAGAAAGCCCATCGGCGAAGGCGTATGGGTGAGCGTGACAAGCCCTGCCCGATGGAGCGTGGCGAGCAGTAGCCCGGTGGCGATGCCGACCGATTCGCCAACATAGTAGTGCTTGCGCCGGGTGCCGTCGGCAGCGATCCCGTGGCGCTCGGCGAACACGGCGATGAGCCAGGGTGCCGTCTCGAGGAAGGGTTTGCGCCAGTCCGTGCCGAGCGGGGCGAGTGCCTCGAGCCATTCGGGACCGGCGCGCTCGGCATAGAAGGCGCGCTCCTCCGCCTCGGCCGCGGCCCGCAGCTCGGCGCGCAACGGGCCACGACCGATGAGGCAGAAGTGCCAGGGTTGCTGGTTGGCACCCGAGGGTGCGGTGGTCGCCGCCCGGATCGCGGCCAGAACGACGGCTTCGGGGACCGGGTCGTCGGCAAAGTCGCGCACGGTGCGGCGACGGGCGAGCTCGGCCGCGAGGCCCTCGGCATGCGCCACCATCTCCGCTTCGGGGAGACGTCGGTAATCGTCGAGAGGAACGAGCTCCATCACCCGCCTTTCCTGCCCGGTAAACCGGAGATCACGCCTGCCCGCTTCCGGTCAGCCGGCCGGCAGGTGGCCTTCCTTGAGATAGAGGAGGCTCGCATCGAGGGCACGCAGCGAAAACCGCGATCCCGTCGGCTGCCGAAACCAGGCCCAGGCCCGGTGCCGCCGGCCCGCCTTCTCGATGCTGCCGTCGACGAGAAAGGCCTCCATGCCGCCCGGTCCGACCTCGCGATCGACCACCGTGCCCGGGGCGAGGCGCTCCAGCCGGACGACCTCGCTGCCGTGCCGGTGGAGAGGGAGCAACGCCACACCAGATGCAAGAGCCTGCCATGCGTCCGGCGTCGTCGTGTCGATACTGACCGGTGTCAGGTCGTCGGCGGCGAACTGCCGGAGCTTGACGAGGATGACGCAGCCGTCTTCGACGATCGGGCTGTGGCTGGTGCCGGGCGGGTTGCGCACATAGGTCAGGCTGGGATAGCGGCCGTGCTCGTCGCCGAACGTGCCGTCCAGGACCAGGAACTCCTCGCCACCGTCATGGGTGTGGGCGCTGAAGCGGCTATTCGGCGCGTAGCGCACGACGCTCGTGGCTCGCGCCACCTCGCCGCCGATGCGGTCCAGCATCTTGCGATCGACCCCGGGCATCGGCGAGGCGATCCAGTCCACGGCCGCAAGGTCGACGGCCTCCGCGACCGTGAAGTCCGCTCTAAGCTGCATGGCCCCAGCCCCTCCCACCGTCCCAGGATCACCGGGATATGGGGTCGATGCACACCGTCGGCCAACGGTGATGAGGGGCAGACAGAGCTGTTCAGCCGGGAACCGCTATCCTGTCGCGCTCGATATGCCGGACGTTGAACGCGCTGCCGAGCAGGCGGCGGAGCGGCTGCGAGCGCTCGATGGCGGGACACGCATCGGCCACCTCGGACGTTTCGCCCGCGGCGGAGGTGGCTTCGGTGACCGTTACGGCGTGGAGCTGCGGTGCGATCTGCACGCCGATCCAGAGCCCGGCTTCGGCGTCGATCTCGGGGCGGAGCCAGGGTCGCAGGTCTCGATGCAGGGGCAAGGAGCCCCAAGCATAGAGATCGCCTTCGACGTGATAGGCCCTGACACCATCGATCGGATCGGCGATGCGCAGGAGATCGCGCCACTCGCGCGACGACGGATTGCGAAAGACCTCGACAAGGCCGACACCGCGGGCCTTGATCGTCGTGAAATGGGGCATCGGGCTTCTGCCTTTGCAGCCGGTTGCCGGGGGGTGCCCGCGCCTTGGGCACCACATCACCCGAGGCTAGCGGATCAAGGTTAACGGCCGCTTAAGGACGCGCGGCGAGGGGATGGAGGGGGCATGGAGTTCGCCGAGTACCGCAGCCACGACGCCACGGCGCTCGCGGCCCTCGTCCGAAAGGGTGAGGTCACGGCCCTCGAGCTCCTCGAGATTGCCCTCGCCCGGGCGCTGGCCGTGCAGCCCACCCTGCAACCGCTGAGCCTCCTGGAGGACGGCTTCGCCCGGGCCGAGATCGCTCGTGGCCTGCCGGCCGGACCCTTCACCGGCGTGCCCTTTCTCCTGAAGGATCTCTTCGCCTTCCTGCCGGGGACGCAGCTGACCAATGGCAGCCGGCTCTTCGGCCGGCTCGAGAGTTCCTTCGAGTCGACCCTCGTGGCCCGGCTGCGCGCCGCCGGGCTCGTCGTCTTCGGCAAGACCGCCGCACCCGAATTCGGTGTCAACGTGACGACGGAGCCGGTGTTGTACGGGCCGACCCGCAATCCCTGGGATCCAAAGCGAAGCGCCGGCGGCAGCTCCGGCGGGGCAGCGGTGGCGGTGGCCGCGGGCATCCTGCCGATGGCCCATGGCGGCGACGGTGGCGGCTCCATCCGCATTCCGGCGGCCGCCTGCGGTCTGGTCGGTCTGAAGCCCAGCCGGGCCCGCAACCCGGTCGGGCCCGTGGTCGGCGAGGCCTGGAACGGTCTGGTGGCGGGCCATGTCCTGAGCCGCAGCGTGCGCGACACGGCCCTGGCCCTGGATGCGACGGCCGGGCCGGAACCGGGCGATCCCTATGCCTGCCCGCCGATTGCCGGCAGCTTCCTCGCCGCCGCCGGGCGCGACCCGCAGAAGCTGCGCATCGGCTTCGCAACCTCGCTGCCGGGTGGTGCTCCGGTCGAAGCGGCGTGCATCGCGGCGACCGAGGCCGCGGCCCGCAAGCTCGAAGGGCTCGGCCATCGGCTCGAAGAGCTGTCGCTGCCCTTCGACGCAGAGCTCCTGCGGCGGACGATGGAAACGATCGTCGCCGTCAACCTCGCCCGCGACCTCGACCTCTGGGCGGAGAGGCTCGGCAGGCCGGCGGACCGCACGGCGGTCGAGACCTGCACCTGGCTCCTTGCCGAACGTGGCCGACAGGTCCAGGCCACCGAGTATGGTCGGGCGATCGCCACGCTGCACCAGACGTCGCGCCAGCTCGGCCAGGTCTTTGGCCGCCACGACCTGATCCTCACCCCGACGCTCGGCACCCTGCCGCCGCCACTTGGCCTGATCGAGCAGGACATGGCCGACCTCGACCGGTTCCTGGAGCTGAACGCCACGTTCATTCCCTTCACGCCGCTCTACAACATGACCGGTTGCCCGGCGATCAGCCTGCCACTCGAGCAGTCACCGGGCGGGCTGCCGGTCGGCATCATGCTCGGCACCGCCCTCGGTCGCGAGGACCTGCTGCTGGCTGTGGCCGGCCAGCTCGAGCGCGCGCATCCCTGGTTCGACCGCATGCCGCCCGAGCGCGCGCCCTGATCGCGCGGCAAGGGTCGGCATAGCCGCCTCGGGCCTTGCCCGCGTCTTGCCTTGAAAGCGTCATGCGGCTGGTCTAGCACTGTGACAGCGGCAACGATCTGGTGGTCTTGCGACCGCGGAGCGTCCTGATGTGGCTCGTGGAGCATCGACAATCCGAGAGTAGGCGCGCCTGATGCGCGGGCCGGGCACGTCGTCTTTGTCGTTGTCCGCCTGCCCGGCCCTGGTGTTGAACGCCGACTACCAGCCACTCAGCTACTTTCCGCTCTCGCTCTGGAACTGGCAGGAGACGGTCAAGGCGATCTTCCTCGATCGCGTCGCCGTGGTGCAGCATTACGACCGGTCGGTGCGCTCGCCCGGGTTCGAGATGCGGCTGCCCAGCGTGGTGGCGCTCAAGGAATACATCCCGCAAAGCCGGCGTCCGCCCTTCACCCGCTTCAACGTCTTCCTCCGCGACCGCTTCACCTGCCAGTACTGCCAGACCGGGCTGCCGGCACCGGAGCTGACCTTCGATCACGTGGTCCCGCGCTCGCGCGGCGGCGTGACGACCTGGAACAACATCGTCACCGCCTGCAATCGCTGCAACCTGCGCAAGGGGAGCCGGCTGCCGAAGGAGTGCAGCATGCATCCCATCCAGAAGCCGCTGATCCCGTCGACCCACCAGCTGCAGCGCAACGGCCGGGCATTCCCGCCCAACTACCTGCACGAGAGCTGGCGCGACTATCTCTATTGGGACACCGAGCTCGAACCCTGAGCGGCAGCAGATCGGGCTAGCGCCCGAGGCGAATTTCTCCTAGCCTTATTCAATGAATACGCGATCCGATCGAGCCGAGATCGAGCGCCTGCGTGCGGAGATGGACGTCCTCCTCTACGCCACGAGCCACGATCTGGCCGAGCCCGCGCGCACCATCCGCGGCTTTCTCGACCTGCTGCAGCGGCGCCATGCGGCGGCCCTGGACGAGGATGCCAGGGAATTCATCGGCTTCGCCGTCGACGCTGCGGAACGGCTCGAGGTCATGCTCGCCGGCCTGCTCGAGCTCGGTCGCATCGGCAGGCAGGAGCCGGCGCACGTCACCCTTGATCTGGCAGCGATCGCCGCGGCGGCTGCCGCAAGCTTCCGGCCCGTAGTGACAGCGGCGGGCGGCACGCTGGAGATCGGGCCGCTGCCGACCGGTGAGGGCGACCCCGACCTCTGGCGGCGCCTGATAATCATTCTCGTCGAGAATGCGCTGACCTATCGGAGTGCCGCACCGCCCGACATCCGCATCTTCGGCGAGACCGGACGCGTCACCGTTGCCGACAATGGCATCGGCATCGCTGCCGAGTTCCACGAGCGGGTCTTCGAGCCCTTCCAGCGGCTGCATACGCGTGACGCCATTCCGGGCAGTGGCATGGGACTGGCGATCGCGCGGAAGATCGCCGAGCGCCAGGGCCTGCGAATCGAGCTGGATTCCAGCCCCGGCAGCGGCAGCCGCTTCGCCATCGTGGGCTGACCTCCGGGAATCGGTTGCGATCCGGGGTCGCCCGCTCCTGCATCATCCTGATTGAACGTGGTGGAAAATCCGCTAACAATCGTGCTGCGGTCTAGCGAATGTAATGAAACCTGCCGCACGAGCAGATAGGGAGGCTCGATAGATGAATGGAATGAGGACGCTGCTTGCGGGCGCGTCGACCCTAGCGCTGCTGGCCGGTCCGGCCCTGGCCGGCGAGTTTGTCGAGTGGCAGGATGATGGCGGCGCCATCATCAAGCTCTCACCGGAATACGATTCGGCGGAAATCAGGCTCTCGGCCGAGGATCTCGGTGGGCTCTTCGGGCCCGACGAGCTGCCCTTCGAGGGCGACGAGATCACCGTCCTCACCCTCGATTCCGGCCCCAAGGGCGGCATCTCCGGCCCGCTCTACGCGTTCCGGCCGGTCTTCGAGGAGCTGTCGGGCGCATCGGTCGACATCGCGCTGGTCCCGATCAGCGAGCTCTACACCAAGATCTTCCTCGATCTGCGCAACGGCACCGGCGAATATGACGGCATGATCGTCGGCGCCTTCATGTATGGCGACCTGATCGACGGCAACTACATCCTGCCGATCGACGACTGGCGCGAGAGCGGCGACTTCCCGGCCTGGTCCTACGACGTGATGCCGGATTCGCTCCGCAACATCTACACCTGGGACGGCGTCGGCTACGGCGTGCTGAACGATGCCGACGGCCAGGTGCTCTACTACCGCCGCGACCTGCTCACCGACCCGGAACATCAGGCGGCATTCAAGGCAGAGTACGGCTACGACATCCCGGTGCCGCCCGATACGCTGCAGCATCTGCGGGACATCGCGGCCTATTTCGACGGCAAGAACTTCGACGACAACGATGCCGAGCCCGACTCGGGCGTCGTCCTGCACCTCAAGGTGCGCGAGCAGGGTCTTTACCACTTCATGACCCTAGCCACGTCGTTCGCCGTCACGCCGGGCGAGCTCAGCGAGACGCAGGGCGTCTACTGGTTCAACCCGACCGACATGACCCCGCTGATCAACAGCCCGGGCCACGTCAAGGCGCTCGAGTACCTCAAGGATCTGGCGCAGTTCGGGCCGGATGCGCAGGTCAGCTGGAGCCTGGGCGAGGCCTGGGACTACTTCCTGCGCGGCAAGGCGGTCTTCAACTTCTCCTATGGTGACGTGGCGCCGCTGGCCCAGGACGAGACCCGGTCGAACATCCGCGGCAAGATCGGCTCGACCATCCTGCCGGCATCGGACACCTACTGGGACATGAACCAGGAGGAGTTCATCACGACCGACGAACCGCGCAAGGTGGGCAACGTCACCGGCGGCTCGTGGCATGGCACCGTCTCGGTCCTGTCGGATGCGCCCGAGGCGACCTATGCGTTCTGGTCGCTGATGGCCACCAAGCCGATCTCCAAGTGGCTCGCCACCTACGGCTGGAACGGCGTCGATCCCGGCTACGACTACCAGTTCCTGGAGCCGGTCGGTGAGGCCAAGCTCGAGGACTACCTGGCGGCTGGCTGGGACGAGACGGACGTAAAGGAGTATCTCGCAGCCTATTACGAGAACTTCAACGCGGAGACGATGCTCCCCTATCTGCGCATCACCGGCACCCAGGAATACTACGACATCCTGGACTCGAACCTGTCGGCGGCGATGAGCGGCGCCAAGACCCCGCAGGATGCGCTCGACGACACGGCTGCCGCCTGGCAGCAGGTCACCGACCGCCTCGGCCGCGAGAAGCAGCTCGAGGCCTATCAGAAGGCCATCGGCTGGCAGGGCTGATCGCCCCGTCACAATCTGAGGATCGCCCGGCTTCGGCCGGGCGAATCCGCCTGCCTTCGCGCCTTACCCGGAGCGGTGACCGCTGATGCGCTGGACCAGTTCCATCCGCAACCTCTTCCTGATGCCGGCAGTCGTCTGGGTGCTGGTCTTCACGATCTTTCCGCTTGGCTACTCGCTCTACGCGGCGTTCCACACCGTCACGAGCGAAACGGTCGTCAACCGGATGGAGGTGCCCCGCCTCGACAAGGAGGGCAATCCGGTTTTGCGCTCCGACGGCACGCCTCGCATGAAGACGGAGGTGGTGCGCGAGACGGTCACCAACTGGGAGTTCGTCGGGCTCGGCAATTTCGCCCGGCTGTTCACGGACAAGGTGCTGCACGAGGCGATCAAGGTCACCGCCATCTTCGTGGGCGTGGGCCTGGCCGTCCAGATGACCCTGGGGCTCGCCCTGGCACTGCTCTTCAACCGCAACATGCCCGGCCGATCGCTGTTGCGAACCATCATGATCCTGCCGATCTTCGCCACACCGGTGGCGGCCGGCTATCTCTTCTTCACCATATTCTACGAGGAAGGCGGCCCGCTCGGCTGGACGGGGATTCCCTGGCTCTCCAGCCCGCACTGGGCGCTCGTCTCCGTCATCATCGTCGACATCTGGCAGTGGACGCCCTTCTGCTTCCTCGTCTTCCTGGCGGCACTGCAGGGCATCCCGGACGAGTTGATGGAGGCCGCGAAGCTCGACACCAACTCGTCCTGGTCGACGTTCAGGAACATCGTCCTGCCGCTGATGATGCCGACCATCGTCATCGTGCTGCTGCTGCGCTTCGCCGAGGCGATGAAGGTGTTCGACATCGTGGCGTCGCTCACTGTCGGCGGTCCCGGCAATGCCACGCAGTCGCTCTCCTACCTCGCGTTTCGAACGGGCCTGAGATTCTTCGACGTCGGCTATGCCTCGGCGATCGCCTACACGCTGCTCGCCCTGGTGATGGTCGTCGTCACGATCCTCTTCAAGCGGATACGGACGATCTATGCCTGACCACAGCGCCTCCGTGCCGCCGCCGACCTCGCGGCGGAAGATGTCGATGACCGACAGCCTGTGCTGGCTGCTCGCGATCGCCGTCACGCTCGTCTTCTTCTTCCCGCTCTACTGGGCGGTCTCGACCTCGCTGCGCAACCCGGCGGACACCTTCACGGTCACCGGCATCGGCATTCCCTTCATCAACTTCACGCCGACCCTCGACAATTTCCGCACCGAACTCTCGACACCCGAGGGCTTCCGGGCGCTCAGGACCAGCCTCTTCGTCTCGATCAGCGCCACCCTCCTGGCGCTTGGGCTCGGCATGCCCGCAGCCTATGCACTCGCCCGTTTCCGCTTCTGGTCGAATGCGGACATCACCGTCTGGTTCCTGTCGCAGCGCGTCCTGCCGCCGGTGGCGACGCTGATCCCCTTCTACATCGTCTTCCGCAATATCGGCCTGCTGGACACGCCCTGGGCGCTGATCCTGATCAACACGACCTTCGTCCTGCCGTTCGTGGTCGTCATCATGCGGCAGACCTTCCTCGACCTGCCGGTCGAGCTCGAGGAATCGGCCATGGTCGACGGTGCGAGCTATTTTGGCGCCTTCCTCAGGATCGCCCTGCCGCTCGCGGCACCGGCGGCAGCCGCCACGGCGATGATCATCTTCGCCTTCACCTGGAACGAGTTCCTCTTCTCGTCCTCGCTCGGCATCACCCAGACCAAGATGATGCCGGCCCACATGGCGGGTGCGGTCGACACGCGCGGCATCCAGTTCTGGTTCATGGCGACGCGGGCCCTCATCGCCATGGTTCCGCCGGTGCTGCTGGCGCTGCTGGCCCAGCGCTACATCGTCCGCGGCCTGACGCTGGGGGCGGTCAAGGGCTAGGCACGTCGGGCATGTCGTCGGCTGCCGGGTAGCCTTCGAAGGCGCGCAGGCCGGGCGGGATCGTCACATAGGCCGACTTCCCGGCGGTGAAGATGTTCTTCGACTTCGAGCACGACATAGGCGATGTCTTCACCGTCGGCCTGGTCGGCGATGAGCGCTGCGAGCGCCTGTCTGAAGTCGCCGAAAAGGCTCTCAAGAGCGTCGGCTACGCCGAGAAGACAGCCGCGGAGAAGGCGGCGCTGGCCCTGAAATGTTGCCGCCAGATCCTCTGGTCTTTCGAGGGCGCCGTGCTCGACGAAGAGAGCTCGGAGCTGCGCTCGCTGCTCAGAGACGAGCTCTACGAGCGGCCCGGTCGCGAAGCGCCCCCGCGCGATCCAGAGCCCTTCGCCCCGCCGGCCGCGCAGCGCGAAGGCGAAGAGACCGTGGTGCGGGCCTGGGTCCGCGAGCCGGTGGGGATGAGCCCCATCACGCCGCACAAGAAGATCGAGGTCCGCGTCGCCGAGGACGGCGCCTTGACGGTCCGGGTCGCGCGCCGCCTCACCGGCGAGCTCTGAGACCTTGGACCGAGACCGCGACCGCTTCGAGCGACGCCTGCGCGCCGATCCGAACGACGGCGAAGCGCGGCGCGGCCTCATCGAAGCCTTGCGGCGCCAGGGCGATCGCCGCGGCCTGTTCCGCGAGCTCTGCGAGGCCGGGCGCCGCGGCGACGATGGGGCCCTGGCCGAGGTCGAGGGCTGGAATTGGCGTATCAGCAGCGGGCGCTGTTACCCCTACCGCGGGCCGTGGAGCTTCGGCGCGCCGCGCCCGCTCCCCGCCGGCGGCCGCTCGATCAACGCCGTCACCGACGTCGTGACGGTGGTCGCGAGCGAGGACGGGCCGCTCTTTTTTGACAGCGCGGGCCTGGCCGAGCTCTGGCGGGCCGAGCGAAGGCCGGACTTCCTGGGCTTGGTCGGCGACGACGCCCTTTTTCGCGAGGACGACCGCCTGGTCTTGCGCGCCGGCCGCGACGGAGAGCGCGTCGCGGAGGCCGCCTTCCCCGCCGAGGCCGGCGGGGTTCTCCCGGTGGTCTCGCTGAGCTTCGATCGCCTGTTCCTCAACGGCAAAGACAAGGTCCAGGCCCACGATTTGGGACGCGACTTCGGCCGCCGGCTCTTCGATTTGCCGCCGGCGGACACTGTTCAGAGCGGCGTCCGCGGCGCCCTGGTGACCAACCCGAAGTCCCCGGGCTGCCGCGAGCTTCAGTCTTTCGACGCCGGGGGCCGCGAGCGAGCGCGCCAGGTGACGAGCTCCTACCTGATGGACTGCCGCACAGCCTACGTCTCGGCCGTGATCGGGGAGCGCGTGATCGAGCGCGGCTACGGCATCGATGACGGCCGCCCGATGGTCGCGAGCGTCCTCATTTTCGAGGCGGACATGAGCGCTTACCGCTTCGTTGACCTCGTCCCGGAGGGCGACTTGAGGTTGTCCGCCGATCTGTTCGACCAGGAGACCTTCGACGCCTGGACCGCCATCGGCGACGAGCTCGTCGTCGCCGAGATCCTCGAGACCACCGCCTTGCTCTCTTGCCTCGACATGACCGCCTTCCGCTGCGAGCCCATGACCGAAGAGCTGGAAGAGCTACGAGCGCAGCGCCTGACTCTGAGGCCCGGAACGCCCGGAGTCGTCTGGGTCCGAGAGCTGCCCGGCGTGACGGACCTGCTGCGCTGCGAGGCCGGAGCGCTGGTCCTGAGCTCCGGCGAAGGCCGCGAGTCCATCGAAATCCTCGACCCGCGGACCGGAAAGACAGGTCAGCGGATTTACCAGGCCGAGCGCCAGGCCGGGCCGTCCTCGCGCCTGGTCCCGCGGCCGGGAGGGCTCTTTGTTCAGCGCTGGAACGGC